>CAZWJM010000013.1:0-36111 GCA_964634435.1 uncultured Oscillospiraceae bacterium
CACCTGCCTTTTAAGCAGGGTGTCCGGAGTTCGAATCTCCGCTGGAGCACCACGAGAAAACCGCCACGAAAGTGACGGTTTTCTTTGTTTTTACACGCAAATCGATATCTTTTAGCCCGAGAAATTCTCAAAAAGCAGTCGAAATCAGAAAGCCCAAAATGCAAAGAGCGGCATGAAAAAGCATGTTCCTGCATGAATTTCACTACATTTTCGCTACATTTTTTAGGGCTAAAAAGTGCTCGGGAGCTTCCCGAGATGGTCAAGATTCTTCGCTGTTTTTTTCGCTGTTGATATATGTGTTTATCTGCTCGTTAATGGCCCGTTGCTTTTTGCTGCGGATATGCGTATAAATATCCTTCGTGACAACAATGGAGGAATGCCCGAGGATAGCTTTTGCGCCGGTTTCGTTTATGCCGGCATCATCGAGCAGTGAAGCGCACGCATGTCTGAATTGGTGCGGCGTAATCATTGGCTTCCATTCTACGGCGGTGTATTCACGCCCGTTTTGTGCAATATGTGTATGCTCTATACGCTCGGCTAATCCTATCTCACGGCAGAAGGATATCCATCGTTTACGGAACGCAGATTTTGTTAGCGGTTTATCGCCGCCAAAAATGTAGCCGCTTTTGTTTGCGGGGAGAGCAGCCTCGAGAATGTCGAGCAAAACCACATCTCTTACACCGGCATCCGTTTTAGGGACTTTGATGTGCGGATTATTGCTGACATAGTACACTTCTCTGCCTACATGTATGGTTTTACTTTTGCGGTCTATGTCTTCCCACCTTAGACCTAAGAGTTCTCCGCGACGCAAGCCTGTATACAGCAGAAAAAACGCGAACAGTCCCATTTCACTGGCTGTGTCGGGCGTGATAACTGCGATCTGCTCATCTGTCGGCGGCATGCGCCGCGTTTTTTTCAGACCTTTAGGTATCTTAACGGCCGGGCACGGATTATAGGACACATTATAATCTTCCGAGATAATCGCGTAGTCGAAAATCATATTGAGCATATTCAGATGTACCTGAACAGTCCGCTTTGCAAAGCCCTGCTTTGCGATATACTTGATAAAAGCATCAATTTCAAACGGAGTTATACTATTTAACGAAGTGTCACCGAAGTAGGCTTTGGCGCGTCGGAGCGGAGCGGGGTAAACTGTATCATGCGCATTGTAGGTTACGCTATCTTTGTGATAAGCCTCCCAAGCGTCAGCAACTTTTGAAAAAGTGGCTTTTTCCTCTGCTTCCTCAGAGAATTGAATCAGTTTCTTTTTAAGCTCGTTTTTTGTTTTGCCGTAGATGACTTTGGTTTTACCGCTCTTGAGCTTTACAGCCTCAGCCCAGCGGCCATCTGAGGCACGTTTATACATATCCTTACCCCCTCAAGCTGGTGACGAGCAGCTTTATACTGTCAAAAGTGGACGATACCCAGGTGGTGAACATCTCGGATATCTGACTTGTGTACCTGAAATAGCCCCAGCCGCCGTTTAAGCAGTCGGCCAGCAGCAGACAGAACAATACCACTCCGATAATAATAAGCGCTACAAGGCGATTGTGGCTCAATTTCTCGTGCTTGTCGCGCGATTCGGTGACATTGGCGAGCAGTTCGTCCTTGTGCTTTACCTCCGCTTTGAGCAGCTTTACATCCTGCTTGAGTTCAAAGTTTTCTCGTTCGAGCGCGTTATCGTCGGGGCGCGTGTCTTTGATACCAAAAAGCTCGTCGAGGGAAATGACCGTTGTATCGGCTTCTTCGTTCAAAAACAGCGCTATATCTGCAAGCTCATTAGCGGACATGACAACGTCAGACGCGTCAGACATGAATTTTGCTATCTTCGAGCGGGATATTCCCGTTGCGGCGGCGACCTCTACATAGGTCAGGTGCAGGTCCTGACAGGCGCGTTTAAAGGGCTTGTACAAGGATTTGCTGTCAACGGGTAAATCGTACTTTACGAGGGACATAGCTACCTCCTAAAATAAAAATTCCGCAGCCGCGAGGGAAAATCCGCAGAAAATCCGTGTGACGGACTCTGTTTCCGCGTGCGTGGCTTGCGGGTTAGCTCACCCTCTGATAGCATATAAGCGTAACAGGAGGCAGCAGGGATGCCGATTGTTACTGCCCCGGCCGATGTTGGCGCATCGGCCGGGGCAACTTTATATAAGGGAAGTGCAGCCCATGAGGAAAACGCCACAGGCCACATCCAAAGAGCCGCTGCGGAGCAAGCAGCTCATCAGGAACAAAACCATAATCATAATAACCGAGGCCAGCGACGAGCGCATAGCGGAGCTTCTGCGGCTGCTGGACGACGGAGCGGGACTGAGGTCATGAGATTAACAGCATTATTTAGTCATTGTGTTTTTCGTCATTTATCGTGTCTATAAATCTCCGCCCGTACTTATATGTGAATTCGTCATCGATAGCTTGTAGCTCACAGGGAGTTGTGTATTGTGCGAGCTGTTCTCTGTAATAGCCAACGATTTGCGTAACTCGTTCCTTTTCATGCTCAATTTTTCTTTGGCTTTCTTCATACAATGTTTGATAATAAGTCTCGAGGATAAGCAGGATTACAAAGGCGCACGAAAAAACGATAAAGTCTATGTTCAAATATCCCCATATTTTACGAGAGACGAGAAGCGATATATAGTAGGGAACGCAGCAGGCAAGATATACATTTTCTTTGTGCGCTTCTTTTGGAAAGTTATATCGGCCAATTATGCACATTGAAATAGGTATTCCGGCTGATACATATACAATTTTTAAGCTTGTCCAAAAAGATGATGTGAACAGAGAGAGAAGAATTACTACTGCCAATGCAATAAGATTAGCCCTGATGAGTTTGTACGCAAATGTGTTTTTTTTGATTTTTCATTAAAGTTTCTTCTCCATCATTGCGCGCAGTGACTTTACCATTTCAGGATTTGCTTTGCGCTTGCCCGCTCGTATTTCGCCCTGTGCTTTCTGCCAGTCTTCGTACTTATTCGTTGGTATTCTGACTGTCAAGCCATTGGCCGCTTCCGCGTAGACGTATTGAACTTCTTTTTTGAGCTGTATATCGTACTTGCGGATAATCTCCATGTGGGCTTTATACTGTTCAAACCATGCTAAATCGGGGAACGATGGTTTGCAGCGCCGGCATGGGGCATAGAGCTTAAAATTCAGATATGCAGCATGGGGATAGATGCTCCGCTGCATCCTTTATAACTGTGATAACACTTACCATAGGTGGAGATAAACACGGTGTAGTCTCCCCACTCGCGCTTGTCCTTGGGACGTGTGAAGCAATAGGGCATATCGAGGGAGTCAACGCCGCAGCCTGTAGGAGCGTTCAAAATTTCGGCAAGCGTTTTATCGCCGTATATGAGCTGATAATAGCGTTTCTGAGAGTCGAAAACTTCTTTAGTGAGTGCATCTATCTTGCGTCGGCTTGCCTCTAAATCATTGTTGGCGCTTCTCACTTTCAAGACTGCACACAAAATCGCAATAGCAAAACCAATACAAATCAAAACAAAGGTCGAGAGCGGCATTGTTTTCTCGTCGGAATCGGCCGTTTCCTCTTCCTTTGGCAAATTCACATAGCTGCTTACATGATTGCTGTCAGTGCTCCCGCTGTTCCAGCCGGTGCGGTCGTCGAAATCGTAGGGGCAATCTACATAACCGTCGCCGTCCATGTCGTAATGGTCATGCGCGGGATAACCGTGATGATAATGGTATTCACCGACTTCGTTGTCGTAATGGCCGCCGTCCTCGTCGGTTTTGCCGCTGTGAGCAAGGACAGGCACGGTGAAGCAGCATAGCATGATAAGCGCAACAGCAAACAATATCAGTCTGAAATACTGCTTACCGCGTCCCATGTGAGCCTCCATAGAATTAATGTTAATACAAGCATCTTAACACTATTTAATATAAAGAGCCACAATTAATAACAATTTCGGCGTATGTGCCAAAACGGCGCGTGCCAAACTGTGTAGTTTGCACAAATGCTGTTTAATGCAGCAACATGTATGTCAATGTAGAATTATGCATGTGCGTAATTTGCCCTTGACAAACGCGCAATGTTGCACTAATATAAAATTAAGATAAGAAACAGAGGGAAATTATCCGAATGAGATAACTGGCATAGATGGAGCGATGTAAATGACAGAGAAACAAGCAAAAGAAATAGCCGAAGCGCTGCACAGGGCAGATGAAAAGGACCTGGCAGAATGGATTTATATAATCTCAAACTGTACCAGGGGGCAGTTCAGATTCTTGCTCGCGCTTGCAAAGCTACTATTGAAGTGCGAAATCGCGGAGGAGGCTATGAAATGACGAACGAAGAAAGAATAGCGCGGTTCATGAACATAGTCGACACAGCGTTTAGCATGAATGATGAGGACAGGGCGGCTTATCTTGACTCCCTGCCGCAGAACACTAAAAATTGCGGATCTCTTGATGGAAGCGAATATGTTCAGCTTCTGGAAGGACTTTGCCTGTCTTTAAAAGAGCGAGTTCGTCAAGAAGCTCGTGAAGTGCAAGCTCGTAGTGATCAGCAGCTTCAGCTTCAATCTCAGTAAAATCAAATTCGATTTCAAGATAATCGGCAAGCTTTTTCAGGTCGATTAATTTAGCCTGCCCCTGCTGCTCCAAGGAACGTAGCGGGTCATGTGTCAGGCCGACACGGGAACACGCGAAAGCGGAAGAAATGTTTTTCTCATTAAGAGCGTTATTAAACCGCTCAATCATATCTTCACGCGCCTCGGCAGAGGGATGAATACGCCCAAACATGTTTTCATCCGCATTGGTGCTGTTGCGCAGCTCATTAATATTATATTGGATTTTATCAAGCGTCTGCTCGGCAGGCGCTTTTTTTATGCCAAAAAGCATTTCCTCAGGTGTTACTTCAAAGTAATCTGCAATTTTCTTTACTGTATCGGGGCGAGGTGTCGACCCGGTTTTCCAACGGCTTAGTATTGACTTGCTTTCAATCCCGATATTCTTTAATGCTGTGTAAGGTTTAATCTGATTTTTCTCACACAGCAACATGAAGTTGTCATAAAACACAAAATCAGACCTCTCTTTTTGTGCAATCTGCTATTTCTCACAAAAAATCAGAAAAAGGCTTGCAATCTGACTAAATGTGAGATATACTTAAACATGTGAGATGAAACCCCTTGAAAAAGTGAGACAAGGAGCGAAAACGTATTCGGTTGCTGGCACTTCCATAATACATTATTGTTTCCGTTTTGTCAATAATAAATCTCACAAAATAAGAGATTAGGAGGTGTGAGGATGGGGTTTAAGTCAGCAAGAATTAAATCAGGTCTAACCGTAGAAGAAGCTGCGAAAAGGCTCGGTTATTCAGACCATACGTCTATTGTCGGCTGGGAATCAGGTAAATGGATGCCGCGTGCTTCAAAGCTCGTGGAGATAGCAAGCCTCTATGGTTGCACGGTTGATGAACTTTTAAAGGAGAGCGATTAAATGGGCAGAGAATACGAAGATTACCGGGACAACCTGGCATTCATTGCCGAGGTACACCCGAAGAAAGCGGCGCTGACACTGCTGGAAGCGTCAGAGTTTTTGAACTGCGACTACAGGACGCTTAAAAACAGCAAGACCTTCCCGGTAGTAAAGTGCGGCAGGACGTACAGTGTGCCGGTGGTAGGGCTGGCAAAGTGGCTGAGCAAATACGCAGGATAAGGAGAAATGAAACATGGGTCTATTTTGGTTCGTAATGGCCGTTGTCGCAGTATTGTGCGTCATAAGCGGCATTTACTCGGCGCTTGAGTGGTTTGCGGCAGAGGCCGAGAGGCAGTGCGCCAAGCGCAGACACTACTATTATAAATAAGGAGGAAGCAAAAAAATGAATCTCTACTGGGTGGACAACGCGATATACAAGCTCTACGAGGAGTTTGTAGACCCCGAGACGGGCGAGATAACTGACGAGGAGGCTTTTGCCGAGCGATATGCGGCGCTGGAGCTTACCCGCGAGGAAGTAATCGAGAATACGCTGCTCATGTACAAAAACGCTAAGGCTGATGCAGCGGCGATAGCGGAGGAAATCAAGGCTCTGACGGCGCGTAAGGCCATTTTGGAAAGACGCGCGGAGCGCTGCCAGGCAGATGCAGCCGCCGCCCTGAACGGTGAGAAGTTTTCGACGGCGAAGGTTTCGGTCACATGGCGCAAAAATCCCGCCTCTGCCAAAGCTGACGACGAGGCGCTCACGCCTGACGAATTTATCAAAATCACCAAAACGCCCATGAAGGCCGAGATCAAGGCGGCACTCAAGCAGGGTATTGCCGTGCCGGGCTGGTACTTGGCAGAGGGCGCAATGAGCATGACGGTCAAGTAAGGGGGATAACATGGATAATCTTAAATTTTACAACAAGGGTCGGCAAGTGCCCGATTGTGCGCTAAAGCAGATTAGCGCCGGCAGACTCAAGGGCATGAGCGATATTAACCCCATGTGGCGCATTAAAAAGCTCACCGAGATGTTCGGGCCTTGCGGGATAGGCTGGTGGTACGACATCACCGATAAGCGCCTTGAGCATGACCCGCTCAGCAAGCAGACGGCGGCTTTTGTGGACATAAAGCTCTACTACATAGACCCCGACAACGGCGCCGCAAGTCACGGCATACCGGGTACGGGCGGCGCAAGCTTCGTGGCGCAGGAGCGCAACGGCGCGTATATGAGCGATGAGTGCTACAAGATGGCCTTAACCGACGCTATAAGCGTCGCGGCAAAGGCGCTGGGCATCGGCGCTGACGTGTATTTTGCCCGTGACGATACCAAGTATGGCCAGGATAAGCCGCCTGTGCAGCACGACGCGAAGCCCAAGGATGAAATGCTGCATCGCTGTGAGCAGTGCGGCAACGCGCTGAGCATCTACATCGGCGCTGACGGCAAGCCTATATCGCTGCGCAAGTGGGCAAGCGGCACACAGCAGAAATTCGGCAAGGTGCTGTGCGACAAGTGCGTAGCGGCGGCGCAGGGTGGCGGCCATGAAGATAAGTAAGGTCACTCTTACCCCTGACGGCCTCGCCCTCACCGTCCCGCGAGACGAGGCAAGGCGGTTTTTGTACCACTTCAAGCCCGGCGAATACAGCTTCCAGCGTGGGCGCAAAAAGCGCAGTCTCAACGCCAACGCCTACGCATGGAAGCTGATTAACGAGATTGCACTCGCAACGCGCACAAGCCCGGACGACGTTTACCGCATGGCGCTGCTGGACATTCCGACGCTGTATTATGCGGCGCTCATCCCTGACGAGTATGTCAACTCGGCGATAACCGAGTGGCAGAAGGATCACATAGGCCGCAGGGCAGAGCGGGAAGCAGCCTACACAGGCTATTCAAACGTACTGTTTCACATGGGCAGCTCGGACTTTGATGTCAGGCAGATGTCGATGCTCATAGACAATCTCGTGCAGGACTGCCGGGCGCTTGAGATAGAGACCAAGCCGCAGGACGAGATAAACGCGCTGCTGGAGGCATGGGATGGCCGATAGCATCATGCAGAGCCGCCGCGAGTGCTACATCACAGGCGCGACGCAGGGGCTGCACAAGCACCATGTATGGGCGGGTGGCCGCCGGCAGACCTCGGAGAAATGGGGCTGCTGGGTGTGGCTGCGCTGGGACTGGCACAACGGCGCAGACTACAGCGTACACCAAAATCATGCGTTTGACTTAAAGCTCAAGCGCGAGTGCCAAGAAAAATTCGAACTGCTATACGGACACGAAAAATTCATGGAAGTGTTCGGCAAATCATGGCTATAAGGAGAAAGATAAATGTTAAACAATGTAATAGTAATGGGTAGGCTTACGCACGACCCCGAGGTCAGATATACCAAATCGAATGTCCCTGTTGTTAGCTTCAATATCGCCTGTCAGCGCGATTATGGCAGCGACGGCCAGCCTAAAACGGACTTTATCAAATGCGAGGCGTGGCGCTCGACGGCTGAGTTCGTCGGCAAGTATTTTAGCGTCGGCAGCATGATAGTTGTAACAGGCAGGATACAGAACGACGAGTGGGAGGACGAGAACGGTAACAGGCGCGTCACCACTAAGGTCAACGCAGACCGCGTCTATTTCGGCGAGAGCAAGCGCGGTGAGGCCAAGCCGCATAACATTTCGGCGGCAGATTTCGAGGACTTGGACAACGAAGATGACGGAACATTCCCGTTTTAAGGAGTAACTACTCATGGCAGAGATGACCTACATAAAGGTGTTCGTTGATTATTTGGATGCGATAGAGCCGCTTGAGGATGACGAGCGCGGACGGCTTTTCACGGCCTTGCTGACCTATGCACGGACGGGTGAGGCGGTGCAGCTTGAGGGCAACGAAAGATTTTTGTTCCCCATGATGAGGGCACAGTTAGACCGCGACACGCTTACGAAAGAGGAATTGGCAGCAAAACGAAGTGAAGCAGCAAAAGCCGCCAAAAAGAACGCCCAAGTGCAAAACGAGCACTTGCAAGCAAATGCTGCACTTGATAGCACTTGCAAGCAAAATGAGCATTTGCAAGCAAATGGGGACATAGACAAAGACAAAGACAAAGACAAAGAAGAAGACAAAGACAAAGACAAAGACAAAGACGAGAATAACGCGCGCGCGAACGACGCATTTGACCGTTTTTGGGCGGCTTACCCTCGCAAGGTCGGCAAGTACGACGCAAAACGGAGCTTTTTAAAGCTCAAAGGCGTAAAAACCGAGACGCTTATTGCGGCCATAGAGCGGCAAAAGCAAAGCTTGCAATGGCAGAAGGACAACGGGCAGTACATCCCCAACCCCGCCACATGGCTTAATCAGGGGCGATGGGAGGATGTTTTGCAGACCGCCGATAAAGGCACATGTCAGCAGCAAACCACAGTGGACGCTCCGCAACTGGATTATCTGCGGGAGGTCTACGCCAAAGTAAAAGGAGGATAAAAAATGAACACCATAGCAAAACGTATAGACCCGGCGCTGCTTGAGGGCAAAGAGCCGTTAGCGACAGGCTATAAGGTCTTTAATTGGGATTGGACAGGCTACGGAGATTATTGCTATGCCGACGATAATGGTAACGTTGAGGGCAGTGTACATACTGTTACGGGCAAGATAAGCGAATGCAACTGGGGCCTGCATTATTGCATCAATCCGCTCGATTGCATGCGATATCGCGATGTCATACAATGGAATAAATTTGCGGTGGTTGAAGCATACGATGAGAATATTAACGGCACTGATAAGAGCGTTTGTCGAACGCTGAAAATTAAAAAAGTGCTGTCTTTTAGCGAGATGGTCAAAGCGTGCAAGAGCTATCAGAAGGATGCTGCCGAAAGTACAAATAAAGGCATCAGCGGCGGCTACGGCATCCGCTACGGCTACGGCATCCGCGACAGCTACGGCATCTGCAACGGCTACGGCATCCGCGACAGCTACGGCATCAGCTACGGCTCCGGCATCCGCAACGGCTACGGCATCCGCGACAGCTACGGCATCTGCAACGGCTCCGGCATCAGCGACAGCTACGGCATCTGCAACGGCTCCGGCATCAGCGGCGGCTACGGCATCCGCAACGGCTACGGCATCAGCAACGGCTCCGGCATCCGCGACAGCTACGGCATCTGCAACGGCTACGGCGTTAATATGTCTATGTATTGCCACGAGTGCGAGGGCATCTCGCGCTGCATATTTTGCATTGGACTTGAGGGAGCAAAGCTTATGCTGTTTAACAAGCCTGTAAGCGAGGACAGATTTGGCGAGGCGTGGGCAGCCTTAAATGGATGGTGGCCTGTTTTTACGAATGCGTATAAGCTAAAAGAGAAATATGGTAACGGCGAATGGGAGCAGACACCTGCACCTGCGATTGTCGGCAGGACGGCAAAGGAGGTTTATGCCGAGATGCCCGACGAGCTGCGCGAATACATCAAGGCGATGCCGGAGTACGATGACGAAATATTCCGCGCAATAACGGAGGCAGAATGGTGAAACAAAGCATAATTGCCGCGTGGGTGTGCCTTGCGCTGTGCCTGGCGCTGATGGTATTGGCACTCAGCCGCGCGGAGGTTGAAGCCGACTACACGCCCGAAGTCAACACCGACGGCCTATGTGAGCAGACGATAATCGAGCCTGAGCCGCTATACACCGACGATGATGTGACTGCCCTTGCGCAAATGCTATGGGGCGAGGCAAGGGGCTGCACGGTGCTTAATCAGCAGCAGTGCGTGTGGTGTGTGCTCAACCGTGTGGACGATGAGCGATTTCCTGACAGCATCATCGGCGTGGTAAGCCAGTCAGGGCAGTTTTACGGATATAGCCCGTATTTCCCGGCGACAAACGAGCTAAAGGCCGTTGCTATCGACGTGCTTGAGCGTTGGAGCGCCGAAAAGCAGGGCGTACAGGTCGAGCGGGAGCTTGATAAGGACATGCTGTGGTTTACGGGCAACGGCGCCGAAAATGTGTTTAGGGGGGCGTTTTGATGAACAAATGCACAGACCGCTTCAAAAACGACAAAGAGATGGTTTACTCACGCGCGGTGCTCGACCGTGATCTTAAACAATACACCGGTAAGCTGTTTGCGCCCGCCGACGTGCGATACAGATAGGAGGACACAACAATGGACAATGACACACTGCGCGGGGCGCTGGACACATACGGCGCGGACGCTCAGACGCTTATGCTTTTTGAGGAGATGGCCGAGCTGCAAAAAACGCTGTGCAAGCATGCGCGTGGCCGAGATAACCGCGAGGCCATCGCGGAGGAAATTGCCGACGTACAAATTATGCTGGCTCAGATGACCATGCTGCACGATTGCGCGGTCTTGGTGGATGAGTATATTAAAATCAAGCTCGACCGCTTGAGGAAACGATTGGAGGCAAATAATGAAAAAGCTTATTGATAAAATACGCAAGTGGCTTATCTGCCGTTTGGGCGGCGTGACTTTGGAGCTGCACAATGACCTCATCGACCGCGAGATGCTGCGCAACGTCTATCTATGCGAAAAGAATAAATGGCTAAACGCGGAGATTAAAAACTATCGTATCGCGGTGCGCGAGATATGCCGCAGGAGTGACCACTCTTTTTATAACTGGTGCTGCAGCGAGTGCCACACGGCTGCAGAGCACCCGCTTTTTTGCAGCGGTAAGGGCTGGTGCAGGGGCTTCACGCCAATTCCGAGGTTGCAGGAAGAAGATGTATGAACGATTGCGAGTGTCGAGGATGCACGGCGAGGCACGTTGGCTGTCATGCCGAGTGCAGCAGATACGCGGACTTTAAAAAGCGGCGAGAGGCCGAAAAACAGTATGGCAGCGGCGACTATGAGGCGCGGGCAATGCTCAGTGTAGGGTATATCACGCGTCAGCGCCGCGCGAATGTCAGAGGCATGAAATATAAGGTTTTTGGAGGAGGCGCAAAAGGGTGAATCAAAAAGAGCAAGTATTAAACCATATGGCGGCCAAAGGTAGTATTACTCAAAAGGACGCGTCAGATGAGTATGGTATCATGCGTCTTGCCTCGCGCATATCCGATCTAAAAAAGCTTGGGTATGGCATAAATACCGTGATGGAGGCTGGGCGCAACAGGTATGGCGTTACTACATATTATGCGCGGTACAGTTTGAGGTGAAGCCATATGGCTACTGACTACTACTCGGCAAAAGCCTTGTGCCCGTTTTGGCACAAAGCAATGGTAGGACAAAGTAAGATAATCTGCGAGGGCATAAACGACGATACGCGTCTGCAGGTGTGGTTTAAAGGTGATAAGCAAAAACTCAGGACGTATATCGCTAAATACTGCTGCATGCACTATGCTATGTGCCCTGTGTATAAGATGGTAATGGAGCAGTACGACGAAAAAACGGGGGAAGCTTAATTGCTTCCTCCGTCTATCGCTTTTTTTAAAACATAAATTATGTAGTTTGACATTGACCGGTTTTCCGCTTCTGCCGCTGCTTGCAGTTTGGCCTTAAATTCCGGCGTTAATCTCAGGGCCAAGCGCTCGGTCTTGGATGAATCCTGTGTCTTATTAGTCATGCTTAAACCTCGTTATCAATATTATTTAATCCATGCCAAAATGACGGGGCTGTATGCGTTTAGTCCTCGGCTGCAAGCTCGTAATCTGCGCCGGTGATATACTCGCCATCTTCGTCGCATTCACAA
Source organism: uncultured Oscillospiraceae bacterium (assembly GCA_964634435.1). Classification (GTDB taxonomy): domain Bacteria; phylum Bacillota; class Clostridia; order Oscillospirales; family Oscillospiraceae; genus F23-B02. The sequence continues at coordinate 12,110 of CAZWJM010000013.1, forward strand.
AACTCAAGCGCCCATTCATCCGCTTCCGTAACGGTTGCGCCGATGAATGTTTTAGAGCTGCTATAAGAGCAGCGATGTTTGGACAGTTCAGCAAGCGCGGCTTCCTTCTGCGCGATCGGCCACCGGGCCACTTCCCGCGCGTTGGAATCGACGCCAAAAATAGCATCGCCTTTGTCGGTAATCTCGCAACAGCCGTGCAGCAAAATGATTGTATTATACATTTTTCTTTTCCTACTAATTATATTATAATTTGATGGCGCGTTCAACACACAGCACCGGCTCACCGTCTGCGCCAGTGCCGATGCGCTCGCCATAAAGACGGTAAGCGGGACGGTCTGCGACGGTCAAATAGCTGACCTCTAACACGGGAGTAAGAAGGAGCCGGAAAGCTCCGTCTGCCGTGATTTCCGCGTCAAAACACGAGATGCCAGCCTCTAAGCAGTTGTCGCGGTGGTTGTAGCTGTGCCCACCCTTTGGCGGGGTGCCAAAACGAATATAGCAGCGTTCTGCGTTTGCGAATTTAGCACTGTCTGCCGCTTTGACTGCGTCAATCACGTTTTGGGTGTCGACGTGGACGCACTCGATAACAGGCTTGTTAAAACCGTCGCGGCGAATATTGCAGTGCCAGCCGTCATTTACCATTTCGGCGACAATAGTTTCGACGGGCGTGTCACCGCTCCAAATGTGGTCGGGGCAGTCATTGACGTGAGCAAGGCTGTAATAAGCAGGGGAGCAAACTCCACCAAACATAGATATGGTGGCTTTTGCATCAGGTCGTCCGAGTGCGTCACGATAAACCATTTTCGTTTTCTCCTTTTAATCTGATTAAATAATATTTTTGGTTAAATGTCAATAATTTAGTTCAATGCTTCCTCGAGAAAAACCGTGATTTTCTCGTTCCCGTCGCTCATTGGCTGGATGTGATAAGCCATATATTTAAAAATGCCTATGCCTTCGAGCTTTATACGGATGCCGTCAAGCGTGTTTTCAGTGGGTAGATTGTGAGCCTTGGCCCACTGGTAAATCAGCGACGCCGGTGTGAAGTTTTTCCCGGCAGGCCGAATTACGCTGAATGATGCGTTGCCGGTGCTCTTACAGTTTTTCATTGTACTCCTCCTTGATTTTATCCGGTGGAGGCGGTACAATATAACCGCCTCCTGTGTGGTGGTGTGCCCTGGTCTGGTGTGGTAGCTCGGCCGGGGCGCTTTTTTATTGCTGGCTGTTAGCTGGTGGAGCTGTACGCGCTGACGCTGGGTCTGGCTCGTGGGCCTTTTAGGGCGCTGCCGGTTGGTTACGGGCTTACGCGTTTCAGGACCTCCGCGATTCCGCGGTTTCAGTTGTTGCGCTCTTGCTTCCAGTTGTGAGCCGGAGCTTTATTGTGGTTACATTGTACGCCATTTGTGCGTACAAGTCAAGAGGCAAATTGCACAAATATTGAGGGCAAAATACAGCGCTTTGCACAAAAGACGTGAAAAAATAATAAAAAAGTGCCGAGGGGTGGGGTGTCATTGTGATGCTCCGCTCTTTTATTATGGTGGTATGGAAACTAATTGGGACAAAATCAAAACAGAATATACTACCACCAAAATAGGCGGGCGCGAGCTTGCTGCAAAGTATTCTGTCCCATATGGGACGCTCAGAAAGCGCGCAGAACGTGGAAAGTGGGCGCAAGAACGGGCGCAGCTGGACGCAGAGGCGGTCGCGGGAAGGGCGCAAGCGGTGCGAGACGTGGCACGTGAGATAAAGTACGAGGAGTACAAAGGGCTGCTTATGGCTGCCGGTCTGCTCAGTGACAAGATCTATGAGGCGGTGGAGCTTATGAGCGCGGAGGATATTTTAAAGGACAAACGCGGCTTGCGCAGTCTCACGGGCGCGATCAAAGACCTCGCCGATGTCCAGGGCTTTAAAACAGAGACCGACAGGCGCGAGCAGGAGGCGCGTATACGCAATCTCGAGCGGCAGGGCGAGGTGCAGCAGCCTGAGAGCATAAGCGTTATCATAAACGGCGCTGACGGCTTTTGCGAGAGGTAATGCATGGCAGAGTATAGAGTGGATTATTTAAGCCCGACGCAGGAGCGGTTTTTAAAAGCAACTACGCGCTATGTAGGCTTCGGCGGCGCTCGTGGCGGCGGCAAGAGCTTTGTCGTAGATGTGGCGGCGGTGCTGTACTGCTTTAAATATTCCGGCATCGTCTGCATGATTGTGCGAAAAACGTACCCGGAGCTGCGCGAAAACCACATAGTCCCGCTCACGAGACAATTGCAATGCTATCACGCGGACAGGCGGGAGAGGTTGGCGCGGTACAACGACTCTCAAAAGGTCATCACGTTTCCGAGCGGGAGCAGGATACTTTTTAGATACTGTGACACTGACAAGGACGCAGAGAGGTTTCAGGGTACTCAGTGCGATATCTTATTCGTGGACGAGGGGACGCACCAGTCTGAGGAGCGTTTTAAAAAACTTACGGCCTGTGTGCGTGGTGTCAATGACTACCCCAAACGCGTCTATGTTACCTGTAACCCCGGTGGAGTGGGACATGAGTGGGTCAAGAGACTGTTTATAGACCGCAAATACAGAGCGGGCGAGGATGCCGCGGACTATGAGTTTATACAAAGCAAGGTGACGGACAATAAACCCCTGATGGATGCAGACCCAAATTACAAAAAGCAGCTCGAGGCATTGCCGCCAAAGCTGCGCCGGGCATGGCTTGATGGCGACTGGGACATATTCGAGGGCGCGTTCTTTGAGGAGCTGCGCCTCGAACCTGACAAAGAGCTGTGCGAGGCCGCAGGGATAACGACCGCGGCTGCATTGGAGCAGCACAGGTTTACCCATGTCATCCCCGCGTTCGACATTAACGAGGGCGCGGCGCGTGGCTGGACTATATACAGGTCTTATGACTTTGGCTACAATAAGCCCTTTAGCTGCGCTTGGTGGGCTATCGACTATGACGGCGTGATGTATCGCATATTAGAGCTGTACGGCTGCACGGACACGCCAAACGAGGGCGTTAAGTGGACGCCTGACGAGCAGTTTAAGCGCATTGCCGAGACTGAGCAGACACACCCGTGGTTAAAGGGGCGCAAGATACAAGGCGTAGCAGATCCAAGCATATGGGACGTGTCGCGCGGCGTGAGCGTAGCCGAGACTGCTGAAAAGTACGGAGTATACTTTGACCCCGGCGACAACAAACGCCTTGCAGGGTGGATGCAATGCCACTATCGTCTACAGTTTGACGCTAACGGCTATGCCCGATGCTACATATTTGATACCTGCAAGGATTTTATACGCACTGTGCCGCTGCTGATGTATGACGAGCACCGGCCGGAGGATTTGGACACGGCGCTCGAGGATCATATCGCAGACGAGTGGCGCTATATGTGCATGGCACGGCCTATCGCGCCGATAATACACGTTAAACCGCGTGTCGTACTGTCAGACCCGCTCAATCAGTTTAAATCAGGAGGATATAAGGCAAATGGCTATTACTAATACCAATAATGATAACCCTGTCGGCGCACAGGGCAACAACGTGCCGGAGGCGGCGCTTGCCGGTACTGCTATGCAGATACCTATAGTGCAGCCAATCGGAGAGCAGCAGATACATGAGATAATGCAGATATTGACCAAGTATCGCGCCGGCAAAAACTCTGTCGATTCGCGCATCATTGCTGCCGAAAATTGGTGGAAGCTGCGCAACGATGTTGAGGAGGGCAAGGACGGACACGGCAAGGAGGGCTTCCGCGCCAAAAGCGGATGGCTGCACAATGTTATTACTAACAAGCACGCTGACATGATGGATGCTTATCCTGAGCCTAACATACTCCCGCGTGAGGAGGGCGACAAGCTCGAGGCGGCAATGCTTAGTAAGATAATCCCTGTGGTGCTCGAAAAAAACCAGTTTGAGGCCACTTACAACAAGGTGACGTGGTCAAAGGGCAAGACCGGCACAGGCGTTTACAAGGTCATATGGGACAAGGATAAGCTAAACGGCCTCGGTGATATCTCGGTTACTAAGTGCAACATACTTAACCTGTTTTGGGAGCCGGGAGTTGAGGACATACAGCAATCCAAATACTTCTTCGAGGTCGATTTTCAGGACGAGGACGACCTCAGGGAGATGTTCCCGGACAAGCTGCCGGAGGGCAAGAATATACCCAAAGACTTTATAACGAGCAAGTTCCGATATGATGACCATGTTGACACTACCAACAAAGTACCCGTCATCAATGCGTACTATCACAAGCGCGGCGCTCTACATTATATATTATTCGTCCCCGGCACGGTCCTGTATGCCTCCGAAAATGACCCGGAGCGGGCGCGGGATGGATGGTATGACCATGGGCAATATCCTTATGTGTTTGACGTGCTGTTTCCAATTGAGGGGTCACCGTGCGGCTATGGCTATGTTGATTTGTGCAAAGCTCCGCAGACGGAGATTGACCTGCTCAAAACGGCCTATGTTGAGAACGCTATGGTCGGAGCGAAGCCGAGGTATTTTCGTAAGGCCAATTGCGGCATAAACACCGAACAGTTTTTAGACCTTAATCAGACTGTCATTGATGTAGAGGGCACACTTAACGAGGATAACCTTAAACCCATTGTGCATAACGGTCTTGACGGCAACTACATCGACATGCTGCAGCTATCAATAAACGAGCTGCGAGAGACGAGCGGCAACACCGAGACGGCAACCGGCACTACATCAAACGGTGTCACAGCAGCGTCCGCAATAGCCGCCTTGCAGGAGGCCAGCGGCAAGGGAAGCCGTGACAGCATCAAAGGTAGTTACAGGGCATACAGCGAGGTGACATACCTTGTTATCGAGCTTATACGCCAGTTTTACAATGCGCCGAGGCAGTTCCGCATACTCGGCGACGGCGGTGAGGAGATGTTTTTCAGCTACTCCAATGAGGGCTTGCAGCCCAAGCCGCAGATGTTCGCAGAGCCGAGAGTGCCCGAGTTTGATATCCGTGTTGTACCGCAAAAGAGGTCTGCATATACCAAGATGTCAAACAACGAGCTTGCGCTGCAGTTTTACGGCGCGGGATTCTTCGACCCGCAGAGGACAGACCAGGCGCTTGCATGTCTCGCAATGATGGATTTTGACAACATAGACGATGTACGCAAAATAATCAAGCAGCACGGCACGATGGCCGAGCGCTTCAACATGCTGCTGCAGGTGGCTATGCTGCTGGCTCAAAAGTACGGTGATGCTAACTCCCTTGTGCAGATACAGGCGCTTGCGGCGCAGAGCAATGCACCTATGCCGAAGACTCCGGGCATTGTCGGGATGCCGCCCGAAAACCCGGTCAAGGCTGAGCACAGCACCACAGCAAAGGCAAGAGAGCAGACGAGACAGGCCGCCGCGCCTGACGGAGGTACAGCATGATAGAGGTACATGACAGCTTTGACAGCGGCCAACTTGTGTTTACGGTGCGCGGTCATGCCGGAGCAGCACCAAAGGGCGAGGATTTGATTTGTGCAGCGGCTACTATCCTTGCCCGTGCGCTGGGTGAGACGGTCAAGGGTGACAAGTATCTGAGAATACAAGACGGCGAGTTTGTGCTTCGCTGTGAGCCGACAGCGGAAAACATGGCGTATTTCGATGTCATAGACAACGGATTTGAGCTATTGGCAAAGCAGTATCCGCAGTTCGTAAAATTTTTTTAAAAATAATTAAAAAAAGTGCCGAGGGGTGGGGTGACGATACTCCACCCTCTTTTATTACACTGAGGATGTAGAGTTCATCTACGGGTTTCATTTTCTCCTCTTCCTTCTTGAGCGCCCCGGCAGACGGCGCAACAATAGTCTGCTGCTTTCTCCTAAAGGGCGAGGTTATCCCCCAGCCTCGCCTGATAAGTCGCTTTAGCTCAACGGTAGAGTGCGCAAGAGGCGCGGATACAGGTTCAAATCCTGTAAGCGGCACTAAGGTCTCGCCCACCATACGGGCAGATTATAAGGAGGCATCCCATGCACTACAAATTTAATTGGCTGCAGCTCTTTGCCGATGGTACCGCCGGTGGAGACGGAGCAGCCGCAACGGGCGTTACACCTGATGCCGCCGGTCAGGATGCGGGCGTTAATGTGTCTGCTGCCGCCGAGCAGACGGGAGCTATCACCATGGCAGACAAGCTCACTGAGCTTGGAGTGCCGAGGGAAAAGCTCAATCGGGCGAAATACAACAACACCAAGGTTGCACAGCAGCCGAGGGCAGAACAGCAGGCCGCCGCTGCTGAGGAAGCGGAACAACCCGCAGCACCGCGCCTGACATGGGCAGAAATCATGGCAGACCCCGAATACAAGGCAGAAATGAGCAAGGTTGTGGCCTCGCGCCTGTCTAAGCTCAAACCCGCCGCCGAAGGGCTTGAAAAGCTTGCCCCCGCTCTTAACGTGCTTGCAAACAAATACGGCATCGATGCCAACGACTATGACTCACTCAGCAAAGCAGTCGTTGACGACGATGAGTTCTATGAGCAGAGAGCACTCGAGATGGGAGTAAGCGCAGACGTAGTCAAGCAGATCGACAGCGCTAACCGCATTGCAGAGCAAGCAGAGCAGCAGCGGCAGTATTTTATCAACGAGCAAAAGCTGCACGAGCATGTTGCCAAGCTGCAGCAGCAGGCAGTTGCGCTCAAAGAGAGATACCCCGACTTTGACCTGCGCAAAGAGCTTGAAAACCCTACGTTTCAGCGCATGACCATGCCCGACTCCATGTTCACGCTTGAGGATGCATACGAGCTTGTCCACAGGGACGAGATAAAAGAGCGCATCAAACAGGCGGCTGCACAGGCTTCGCGCGAGCAGGTTAGCAAGGCTTACCAGTCTAACCGTTCACGGCCTAATGAGGGCGGCGCAACGCGGACTAATAACGCTTCCGTTCAACATTTCGACTACAAAAACGCCTCGAAAGAACAACGCGAAGCGCTCAAAGCAAGAATAATGGCGGGCGAAAAAATCTATCCCGGCCAGTTCTGAGCACATCGGTTTCCTTTCGCGGCACACATGAAAGGAAACGATATTATGACTAATTTTAATTATCTGCAGCTTTTTGCCGATGCCGGCAGCGTCGTAAACGTACTGGCTAACAACGGCACTTCTAACTACACCAACGCTTACACCGGCGAGGCCGTCGCCGCATCCCCCTCTACCAACACCCTCGCGCCGGAACTCAAGACCTTCTACGACACCGAGCTTCTTGAGAACGCGCGTATGGAGATGTACTACACGCAGTTCGGCCGCAAGCAGAGGCTTCCCAAAAACGGCGGCACTACTGTTGAATGGCGCAAGTTCAACACCTTTGACCGCGCGTCTGAGCTTAAAGAAGGTGTAATCCCTGCCGGTCAGCAGTTTGGTGTATCGACCAAGACCGGCGTTATCGCCCAGTACGGTACTTACACTGCTATTTCCGACAAGCTAGAGACTCACGCATATGACCCTGTCGTCACTCAGGCAACTGTTGAGATGGGCGCGTCTGCCGGCGAGTCTATGGAGGTGCTGACCCGTGACGCACTGCTTGTCGGTACTAACGTCCTGTACTGCGATAACATCAACAAGACTACCGGCGCTGTCAGCTCTACTCCTACCAGCCCCGCAACCATGGGCGCAAGCGACACTGACGGCTGGGCAATGCTCACTCCCAAGATGGTCAACAAGGCCGTTACAAAGCTTAAAAAGGACCATGCGCCCAAGATTAACGGCAAGTACTACGCCGTTATCCACCCCTCCGTCGCAGAAGACCTGCGCAACTCCGAGGGCTGGATTGAGGCACACAAGTACGCTGCTACCACCGAGATTTTCAACGGCGAAATCGGCGAGCTGCACGGCTGCCGCTTCATAGAGGATAGCGCTGCACCTGTCATGGGCGGCAGCTACATCTACAGCGGTTCTACCACCTACAAGAACAAGTCCGAAGGTGTCACTTATGCGACTTACTTCTTCGGCAAGGATGCATTCGGCATCATCGACCCCGAGGGCGGCGGCCTTGAGATGATAATCCACGACAAGGATGAGATTGGCGGCCCTCTCAACCAGTTCAGCACCGTCGGCTACAAGTTTGAGACCAACGGCGCGACTATCCTGTACCCCGAGCGTATGCTGCGAGTAATGAGCGTCAGCTCCTACTCCGCTATCGACGAGGAGACCTGATTTTCACACGCAAGAGGGCGGGGAAACTCGCCCTCGACCGAAAGGAGAATTGACTAATGGCAAAAGAAAAAACCGCCGCAGAGGAAACCACAGCGACCGTAGAAGAGGTTGAAGTATTCGTCCCGCGCGGCAACAGAAACGACGAAGCGACCGAGTTTGTGTCCATTAACGGCAGGAACTTTTATATTCCCAAGGGCAAAACATCCAAAGTACCTAAGTTTGTAGCTGACGAGCTTGAGCGCTCGGAGCACGCAAAGCGCAGACTTGACCGCAAGATGGATGACCTTGCGGCAAACAGCAAAAAGATATAAGGCGGCAACGCCATTTACACATCAGCCGCCGCTTTTGGCGGCTGTTTTGATAGGAGGACAAACGATGACGATATCCGAGGTTATCGAGATAACCGACCGGCTGACGCCAAACGCCTACGACGACGCGGACAAGGTGCGGTGGCTGCTGGAGCTTGATTTGCTCATCTATGCCGAGACGATACAGACGCATACCGGCGGCGAGGATGTCGTCAGGCCGATGTATTCCCCGGAGGACATGGCAAGTGTACTCATAGTCCCCGAACCTTACGCAGAGGACGTATACGTCAATTACCTACAGGCTAAGATAGCACAGCAAAACAGCGAGGACGCAAAGTATAACAAATCAATCATGCACTACAACGACGGCTTTACGCGATATGCCAAAGCCTACAACGAGAGGCACATGCCGCTCCCGCTAAAGACCTTTTTCAGGTTTTAGGAGGGGTGCAGGATGCCAACTTACACGACAATTCCCGAGGGCGTTGTGACCGAACAGCTTATCGACGCTTTCGGCGGCTATAACCACAATCTCAAAATCGGCGACGGCGAATTCTACGATATGCGTAACCTTACGAGCGATTACTTCCCGCTGCTCGGCAACAGAGCCAACCGCAGCATTATAGCGCTCGGCAAGTTCGCGGCTATCTACGGCATGATAGCTGACGCGGCGGGCAATCTGTTTGTCGTTGCCAAGACTTCAAGCACCGCGACAACGGCGACGCTTTACAAGATCTATCGCGGCATAGACGGCAAGTACGAGACGATTAAGGAAGTCATTCTGACTTACGGCAAGCAGACAGGGCAGGACGACACCCTGACGGCTGACGCAAAGCAGATGATGTTCTTTTCAAACCGCCTTGTTATCTACCCTGACCGCATAAGCATACGAGGCGAGAGCTACGAGGCGACCACAACGACGGAAAAGCACGAGTTCCAGCGCCTTTACAAGTCCCTCACCGTGACAGCAAGCTCGACCTCGACCGTTAAGTTCACGCCCTGCAAGGGCGACGGCGAGGCTGTGACGGAATTCACGGAGGGCGCAACAGCCCCCGAAGACCCTGAACAAAACGACCTGTGGCTTGATACATCGAGCACGGAGACGGGACCGCAATGGAAGAAGTACCTCTCCAAAACTTGGACTAAAACAAGCGATATCTGCGCACGAATCGTGCTTAACATGGGTACGCTCACCGAGGAACAGATAGAGCAGAAGTGTTTTGTTGAGGTCGGCGACACAGTCGATGTGTCGTTTACAAACCCTGTGTTCACCGAGGACGGCACGGAGGATGTATTCAAGGGCAAGCGCACACCGTCGGCCAAAGTCATACACAAGACTAACGAGCAGACCGGCACGGATGGCACAAAGACCTACACGGTCGAGTACATCCTTGTGTTTACCAACATCGTGACGGCGGGCTTTGAGCAGACGGGCGGCAGTATAACATTTCTGCGGGATGCGCCCAAGCTCGACTATGTTGTTCAGGCGCAAAACCGTATATGGGGCTGCAAATATAGCTATGAGGCCACAGCAGCAGCCGAGGACACCAACATAAACGAGATATACGCCTGCAAGCTCGGCGACGAGACCCGCTGGTCGACCTTTAGAGGCGTGAGTACAGACTCTTACACGGCATCTATAGGCACTCAGGGCGCATGGACGGGCGCCGCAAGCATAGGCGGCTATCCTGTGTTCTTCAAAGAAAATTGTTATCACAAGGTCTATGTCTCCGCTTCCGGCGCACATCAGATAGTCGACAAGAGCGTCGCGGGAGTGCAGAGCGGGTGCGGCGGCTCTGTGACGGTGATAAACGATATCTGCTACTACAAATCCCGCGGCGGCGTCGTGGCGTTTGACGGCACGGACGTGTACGACATAGGCGCGGCGCTCGGAGATGTCAGCTACGCGGCGGCAGAGGGCGGCAGTGCAAACGCAAAATACTATCTGTCCCTCAAGGACGACAAGGGCAGATGGTCGGTGTTCGTCTACGACACAAAAAAAGGTCTGTGGCACAAGGAGGATGACAAGCATGCGCTGGCCTTTTACTCGATAAACAACGAAACATTTTTCGTGACCGAGGACAGCAGCGAGTATGCGATAAACCTTATTTCCGACTACACGCAGACTGATGTTACGGAGACCCCGCCGAGCTGGGAGGCCGTGACGGGCTTGCAGGGCTACACCTACGCGGGCAAGAAGTATATAAGCCGATTCAGCCTGCGCATGATGCTCCCGAAAGGCTCGGAGATGGATGTGTATATCGAATACGATTCCAGCGGCAAGTGGGAGCAGCAGGGGCATATACGCGGCAAGGGTACAGGCTCGTTCCTCGCCCCGGTAAGGCCGCGCAGGTGTGACCATTTCCGTGTAAAGCTCAAAGGCACAGGCGATGTGAGACTGTACAGCCTTAGTAAATACTTCGAGGGAGGCTCAGACGCTTAAATGATAATCATTCCCCAGCCGCCAATGTTGAGCGGCACGACGGAGGAACAGGTGAAGCAACTGAAACGCTATATGAACAGACTTTCCGAAACGCTTTCGGTGTGGCTCAACGTGGACGGCGGCACGACCGCCGCTGCGACACAGAGCACCGAGACCGCTTCGGGCGCGGCGGCAACGCTCGATTCTGAGGTAGTGATAACCTACGGCACATTTACTATCACCTACGCAGAGTCAACGGAGACGGACGCAACGTCGACTACAACGACCGTCACATTCCCAAGCTCGGCAAAGTTCAAGGAAAAGCCCGTCGTTATCTTGTCTCAGCCGTTCGGCGACCGCAACGTGAGCACAAACCCCGATAACGTCACCTTGACCGGCTTTTCCGCGACACTGCCGCCTATGGAGACGGCGGGAAGCTGCACGGTCATGTATGCCGCGATCGGCAAAGCGCAATAAAAAGGAGGTATTTATATGGCACTTTCAAATTCCGAGATATCCAAACTGCTTGCCAAGGAGGACGCGGAGCTAAACAAAAACAGGACTTCGGCTTCAACAGCAAAGGCGTTTACTTCAAGCCTTAAAAAAACTAACAGTTCCGCATCGAAAGACTACACGGCGGGCAATGGCCTTACCTACAAGGTTTCGTCAAGCACTACAAGCCCGTACAAATACAACATAACCGAGAAAACAAATTCCCCGTCGTACAATTCGCAGTACACGGATAAACTTAATGACTTACTGAGTCGATACGAGGATGCAATAAACAACTCCGGCGGTATATCCATGCCGGGGCTTTCACTGCCGGACTATGACCCGCAGTACGATGAGCAGATAGACGAGCTTTTAAACAAGCTTCTCAACCGCGAGGAATTTGCCTATAACAGCGAGGAAGACCCGCTCTATCAGCAGTATAAGGAACTGTACACCAAGCAAGGTCAGCTTGCCATGGAGGACACCATGGGCGTTGCCGCAGGGCTTACAGGCGGCTACTCTTCGAGCTATTCGGAGGCGGTAGCCCAGCAGCAGTACAACGCATATTTGCAGAAGCTCACAGAGCTGATGCCTGAATTCTATGACCGCGCATACGGCAAGTATCAGGACGAGGGCACGAACATGAAAGACCTCTACGGCATGTACATTGACCGTGACCAGGTCGACTTCCAGCGCTATCAGCAGGAGGTTGCAAACGCACAGGCCGAGTATCAGGCGGCGGCAGCAGCGGCTTCGGCTGCGGCGGCGGCAGAGCAGAACAACATCAGCAACCTCGGCAATCTGTACGGCCTTGTTTCCGGCGCTGATGACACGGCATACAACCGTTATATGAACGAGTGGAGTGCGAATTATCAGGCCGAACAGGACAAGAAAAACTGGAATTATCAGCTCTCACAGGATGCATACAACAAGCAACAGGCATCAAAGAGCGATGCAAGGAGCGAAGTCGATGCAATACTCAAGGCCGGCGGCATGCCGTCAAGCGCACTTATTTCAGCTTCCGGCGTAAGTGCCGAGTACATAGACGCACTGCGCAACGCTTACGCGGGTAACACGACAACGCGCAGCAGCGGCAGCGGCGGCGGTGGTACTACCCAGTATAAGCAGAGCGGCAGTACAGTCGTTAACAAGAAAACCGGCCAAGTAACACAGCAACCGGGTAAAAACGAAGCAGAATTGCTGACGGCGCTATTAAACAAGGAGATTACGCCAACGCAATACGGTCAATATCTTTCCGAGTTAGAAGCTAAAAACGGCAGACTAACTGCACACTGAGGTGAAATATGGCGTTTGATGTTAATAAATGGCGTAAAAAGGCCGGTATCACAGACGAAATTGTAAAAAACGTTGCAAACACAAACCGATATGGCTATGGCGCTTCTGAAACACCTACCAGCAAGCAAAAAGACCTCACAATCAGCGGCAACAGCACTTCGACCTCCAACGCCCTTGCAGCCAACAACCCCGCATATGTTGCGGCGCAAAAGTACGGCGACGGCAAGACCGGAGCGGCGGCAAACAAGGCCGTAAAGGGTACAAGCAAGCAGAGCACCGACCGCAAGCCGGGGCAGATAAACGCCTTGGGCGCGGGAACGTACAACAAAACAAAGGTCGACAGCACACTCAATGCCGCCGTGTACAACACTGCCGGTACACTGGCCAACCTGTGGGGGCTTTTGAGCGAAAAGGACGCACAGACCAAGGCAAGAGACGAGGCCGACAGCGCAAGACTCAAGGCCGGTTATGACGCGATGCTAAAGGGCGAGGATATAAGCACTCGCCCCGGCGGTATCAAAAAGCAGAGCGAGGACAGCCAAAAAGACTACGCAAAGCGTTATGCAGCCCTCGCAGGGGCAGGGCAAAAGTATATTGATGCAGCAGATACGCTCATGCAGCGCTCAGCCGAAGAACAGGAGGAAGCTAAACAGGGCTTGGGCAAGTTCGGTCAGGGGCTTGTAGATTTCGGCATAGCCGGTGCGCAGTTTGCCGGAGACATTGCGGCAAATGCTATCTTACCGGGCTTGGGCACTGTGGCAATGGGCGCAAGAGCAGCGGGCGGCGGCGCTTACGAGGCACGGCAGGCCGGTCTTGACCTTGACAAGCAGCTTTCGGCGGCTGCCAAGAGTTCCGCTATAGAGGTAATAACAAATAAACTGTTCGGCGCTGGCTCTAAAATCGCATACGGCTCTGGAATTATTAAAAACCAAAACTTTGTTAACGGTCTTGTAAACAGCATGGCCAAGACCGACAAAGGCCGCACGGCGCTAAAGGTGCTGACCGCGGCCAATGAAGAAGGCTTGGAAGAAGTTCTTTCGGATGTTCTTAACCCTGTTGCCGACAGAATACTGAGCCTGCAAGACAGCGAGGGCAATTACCTCAGTTCGTGGGATGCTGAGCAGATGCTTGAGGACTACATAATCGGCGCGGCGCTTGGCGCATTTGGTGCGGGCGCAAACGTCGTTAGTGGCGAGTACAAAGCCGAGAACGCACAGCAGCGCGCGTATGAGGATTATCAGAAAGCGCTTGTCAATGCTGGGCTTGCAGCCGAACAAGGCTCTAACGCGCAGGTAACAGCCGCAGAATACCAGAAGATACTCGACCAAAGCAAGCAATGGGGCAACAGAAACCTGAGCGACAAAGAAACAGAGAACATGCTGAATCTGCTGCACATCGAGCAGGATGCGCCCGACGTCAGCGCACGTTTGCAGAGCCTTGGCCAGTCTGCGGACACCGAGACGGTCAACGCGATAGTCAAGGCCGTCAACGGTGAAAAGCTCAGCAGAAAAGAGCAGCAAGCGTTCAAAGCAAATCCGTATTCGCAGAGAGTCGTAAACGAGATGACCGACACCGAGGGCGCGACCTCTAACGGCTGGTATGCCGACAGGGTGAGCGGCGCGGCGTATACTCCGCAGAGCACAGGCATTAGTGCAGAAACTGCACAACAGGCGCTTGACACGGCGCGTAGGCAAAGAGCCGTTGCGGGTGCTGCGACATTTAATCCTACAGCAAGCGCACAGGGCGTAAACGCAGTTGCAGCAGCACGGAGCGCGGCTGAACAGGCTACAGTGCAGCGGGTGGCGGCGGTGCAGAATGTCACGGAGAGCATAGCCTCGGACATAAACGTAGCTCCGGCGGTCGTGCAGCAGGTGTATAACCTCAAGGCCGACACATCCCCGGAGGTGTTCAAGGCCGCGTTTGAGACCGCATACGCGATGGGTGAGCAGGGCGCAAAAGAAACTGCACTGAGCAATATTAAGGCACTCAGCCCGCAACAGGCAAGCATTGCATACAACATAGGTATGGAAAAAGCCGCTGCAGCGGCAAACACACAGGAGGTAAACGAAAATGGAGTACATCTACGCGGAAGCGGCCAACGGCTTGACGGTCAGAATACCGCGGGACAGGTATCAGAACTGGCAGAAAGCACAGGACGAAATACGAGCGGGCAAGCGCAAGGCCAGTCCCGAAACGGTGCGCAAGCTGCGAGAAATGATGGACAAGAAGTAGTCTACAAGGGCGCAAAGCAAAAGGGCGTCAGGTACACGACCGGCAAAAAGACCGAGAGCATGCGCAAGGCCGAGAAGACGGCAAAATCGCACGGGTATTCCACAGTGTTCTTCGAGGGCGGCAACATCCAGGTCGACGGCGGCGAGGCACGAGGCATCATAGACCCCGAGGCCAAGACCGTTTATGTGCGCACTGACCATCCCGATTTTACGGCAAATCAAATCATGCGGCACGAGATGGGACACGCGGACATTGCCGAGGGCAAGATAAGCCTTGACAAGGTGCGTGAAGATCTGCACGAGCGCTTCACCGACGCGGAGCTTGACGAAATAGCACAGGCATACGCCGACGCTTACGAGGGCGCAAACATGACCATCGAAGAAGCGTTCGAGGAAATATGCTGCGACGCGCTCGGCGACATGAACGTCTTTGCCGGAACGGGCAGAGTGGACGACGCGCGTTACAGTCAGCTGCTTACCTCCGCAAAAAAATCGGCAGAGCGTCAGGCCAACCAAGGCCGCGCACCGCCGAAGAGTAAGGACGTGAAGTATAGCAGGGATAAATACTGGCGACCGCAATTAAACAAAAACGAGTGGTCATTGCTAAACCGTGCTCTTGACAATGAGCTTGCAACGTCGGATAATTATATCGACAACGAAACAAAATGGCTGTACAAAAATAGCAAAGGCACAAAAGTTTTCGCCATATACGGCATAGGCGACGGCACGGACGCAACTGTGTTGTATGCTGTGGGCGGCGAAAGAGCAAGTGAAGCGATAATAGCATTTGATAGGGAGGGCGAAAATTTTGCTCAATACAATGGAGAAAAACCTTCTGAGTGGGTTGAACGCATTTGGCGTAAGTCCGAGGAACAAAGCGATAATAACGGCAATGATGTTCGCAGAGCACGGGACGGAAGAGATGGTGGATTATATGACCGAACATCTCAACGCAACGGAAGAACAACTGCTAGCGAAAGCGTACGAGATAGCAAGCCGAGAGTAAAAGAAAAATTCTCTATGGAAAAGCCCATAGAGAAGAAGAAAAACTTAATCGCACTGCACAATCTTGACGAGACAAAGCTCTTAAAAACACTAAAGCTCGGCGGTTTTCCCATGCCGTCAATCGCCATAACGAAAAGCGATATCCCGCACACCAATTTCGGAGATATAACTGTCGTGTTCGGCAAAGAAACAGTTGACCCTAAATTTGACAAGCGCAACACCGTATATTCTGCCGATGCGTGGACACCGCTGTTCCCGAGAATAGAATACGAAGCCAATCCCGATGCTGAGGCGCGGATACGCGATAAGTATTACAAACTTGCGGGCAAATACGGTTATGAGCTTATGAAGCCTATGTATTCTTCGGCAAATTATGTTGACGATGTTCTGAACAATTACGGCGGCGAACAAGGTGTGATAGAGCATTTCGTGGACGATACCGGCATGATGCAGGTGTTTCTTGCAGACACTACCGGCAAAACCGTGGATAACATCAAAACTGAGCATGTCACAAGGCTGAGCGATAATCAGAGAGAAGAATACGATGCACTTATTGACAACCTTGGCGAGGATGTTATCAAGGAGCTTATTGCAAAGGCGGGGCAATCGCCTATGGCTGCTCGGCGCGCATGGCTCGATAAGCACGGCGGCGAACTTAAAGCGGCGTACAGGCAGTATCTTATAAAAGCCGGATTGAGCGAAGAAACAGCCGATGATGTCATAAAAGACATGAACGTCGGTTCACTGATGCCCAAGGTTATCGGCGCACGCAACTACCTGAAAAACGGCGCAGAGACGCGGCGAGAAGAAGTGGATATTTCTGCTACAAAAGACGCGATAAGAAACGCTGTTGACATGCAGAAGTATAGAGCGTGGCTGAAAGAACTGTACGGCGGCGTTGAAAAAAGCAGCGGTGTTTACAATCAGAAAGAGTTTTACACAGCCAGCGGTAACCGTCGGAGCTTTAAACAAACGCATTTCCCCGCGACATTAGAAGGCATTGTAAAAGCAATGGCGGCACAGGGCGACGGCAACAGCCGTAATGTTATGGGTTTTCACGGCGTGAAAAGCTTGAGAGCTGGTACTGCCGAGAGGTTCAAGAGCATTGAAGATATGCACAAGCTTGAAGGACGGCTAAAGCACCTGACGCAAGAAGAAGCGGACGAGATAGCCGACGCACTCGACAACAGACTTTCGACGCTTATGCGTGAGATATATAACAATGCCCAGCACAGCAGTTATGATAATGAGCTTATCGGCCTTAACGCGCTCGGCGAGGTATTGGTGGAGGCGGCACAGCTTAAATACAAAAGTCCCGCAAATATAAAGGCACTGTTTAAGAAATACGGCAATACGCTCAGCGATGAACAGGCGCAGGATGTTGTTGAACTGCTGTTTGATATCAATCAGATGCCTGTCAATATCTACGAAGCGAAACCCGAAAGAGCTGTCGGTTTTGACGAGATAAGAGCGGTTATAATTCCCGATACGGCATCAAATGAACTGCGTTCAGAGCTTAAAACGGTGGGCGTGAGCAATGTAATGGAGTACGAACATGGCAACGATGCACAGCGCATGAAGCTTGCTAACTCGGTTGAAGATGTGCATTTCTCCCTCGAATCAAAACAGCTTACCGAGCTGCGGCGGGAGAACAGGGAGCTAAAGGAGCGCGTGGAGTTTTGGCGCGGTCAGACACAGCGCACGACAGCCAAATCTGTACGCAATGGCGACATAAACCGTCTTGCCAATGAGATAATCAACATGTCGGAAACCGGCCTAAAGGCAAAGGACATTGCGCCTGAGCTTACGGCGCTCGGAAACTACATTCTCAACGAAAATGAGCTGCGGTTCACGGACGTTTCGACCATGGCAAGGCGCATTGCTGTGAATGTCATAGAAAACGCTACGGCTATCGAGAACACGGAAGACGTGCAGGTGCATGATGCGCTGAAAAGCTACCTCAAGCAGCACAAGTTCAAATATGACGGCTCGGCAGAATTTGACGCTATCCGCGACAGATACAAAAGGCGTATCATGTTTGCAAAAAAAGGCCTTGATGTTGATACCGCATATGAGGAATTGCGCGGCATGTTCGGCGAGGCATATTTCCCCGAAAACAATGTTAACCCCGCTGACCAGTTGGAACGCATCGCACAGGTGCTTGACAACACTGCGCCGAGATATGTTAACCCGAACGATGTATATTTTAACGACGCGGTGACTTACCTGCGCAACTATATCGTTGACAGCATCCTCAGTGACCAAATACGGCAGACAGCGCCGACTTATGCAGACAGAGCGGATGCAAAGCTTGCAAAGGCCAACGCGGACAAAGCCCAGCTTGCCGCGGAGGTCAGGGCAAGAGGAAAAGCAATGACACAGTTGCGTAAGCAGAGCGAAAAGAACGCGAAAGCGGCCAACAGGCAAGAGAAAAAAGCAGATAAAATGGCTGAAAAGCTTGCAAAGACTACCGCGGACAAAGCTCAACTTGCTGCCGAGGTCAAAGCACGGGGAAAAGAATTGGTGCAATTGCGCGAGCAGAACGAAAAGCGCGTGAAGGAGGCTATCAGGCAAGAGAAAAAACACGCGCAGCAGGAGCTTAAACAATTCAAGGAAGATGTGCGCCAGCGCGATGCAAACCGCCGCGAGACCGCCGAGAGGAACAAATACAAGGCACAGATAAGCAAGAACCTGAAAACACTTAATGACTGGCTGCTCAAGCCCGACCATAAAAACGCCTTGAAGCATATCCCCGGGCCTCTGCAAAGCACGGTGCGCGACTTCATAGCCTCTATAGACTTCACAAGCGCAAGCAAGCTAAAGGGCAAAGGTGCAGTGCAAAAGGACATGAAGTACCTTGAAAACCTTGAACGGCTGCACAACTACATCACTGACCAAAACACAGGCGAGGAAAGATACAGCGGGTATTTTGACCTGCCGCCGACGTTTGAAGCAGACCTATCTAAATTTATAAACAAGGTCAACGCTTTAGCCCGCGCCAATTCCGGCGTATACACCGTAAACAACATGGATTCGGCACAGCTAAAGCAGCTTTCGGACATCGTCAAGACAATAAAAAAGACGATAACCGACATGAACAAGATGTATCAGAACGCGACGTTCCAGCATGCTTATGAAGCGGGCGCGGCAGACGTGGAAAACCTGCAAAAGATAGCAAAGGCCAAGGCGTTCACAAGCAATGTCGTTACAAGCAAGCTCGACCGCAGACTCATGTGGACAGAGGCGCGCCCGGCTCATGCGTTTCAGCGCTTTGGCAAGGGCGGCGAGAGCATTTACCGTGAATTCACCGAGGGTCAGAGCACTATGGCGTTCCTGACAAAGGAGATAATAGACTTTACCGATAAGCTTTACAAAGACAATAAAGTTGATGTAAAGGCATGGGAAAAGCAGAAACACACCTTTGATTTCGACGGGGACAAAATAACACTTACAACTCCGCAGCTTATGGGGCTTTACGAGCTTAACAAGCGCCCACAGGCAAAGCAGCACCTTGATGCCGGCGGTTTCAAGGTGGCTAATTTCAAGGACGGGCTAAAGATACAAAGCGACAAAGCATCGAAGGGGCATGTGCTCACGGAGCAGCAGCTTAACGAGATGTTTAAAGAACTCACGGATGCGCAGAAGAAAGTCGCGGATGAAATGCAGCGCTTTATGGCAGACAGGGGCGGCGAATGGGGCAACTATGTTTCGGTCAAGCGCTTTGATGTGGAGATACTCAAGGACAAGCATTATTATCCCATCAAGGTTGACACAACGGAAACAGATAGCAGAGAAGTAGAAAAAGTTGAAAACGCAAGCCTTTACAAGCTGCTGAACATGAGTTTCATGAAGGAGCTTAGCCCGAAAGCAAATCAGGCGATAGTCGTTTACGATATCTTCGATGTGTTCGCAAACCATATGGCAGAGATGGCACAATACCGAAGCTTTGCACTGCCTGTACTGGATAGCATGAAGTGGTTAAACTACAAGGAACGTAATGCTAACGGCACTGTTAAAGTCTCACTGCGCGAGGAAATGGGCAGAGCATTCGGCACTGACCAAAGCGGCAAAAGCTTCGCTGAGGACTTTGTAAAGGGCGTTCTGCAAGCCTACAACGGTGCAGAGGCGCGCGGCGACAACAGCCTAAATGCGCGGATGCTCAACAGGATGAATCGTCAGGCGGTGGCGTTCAACACGCGTGTTATGATTCAGCAGCCGTCGGCAATAGCAAGGGCGGCGCTGTACCTCGATGTGAAAGACCTTGCGGCGGGACTTAAAAACTACACCGTCGTTGCGGCAAAGGAAAGCATTGAGGAAATGCACAAGTATTCGGGCATCGCTGTATGGAAAGACCTCGGTTTCTATGACGTCAACGTCAGTCGCGGCGTTCAGGAGCTTATCAAAAACTCGCAGAATGTTGTGAGCAAGATAAACAATATCGGCATGAAGGGCGCTGAATGGGCGGATAAGCTCACATGGGCGGCTATGTGGGATGCATCCAAGGCCAAGGTAAAGCGCGAAACGGGGCTGACCGAACAGGACACAGAATTCTTCCCCAAGGTAGTGGAGCTGTTCGAGGATACGATATACAACACTCAGGTCGTTGATACCGTAATGACCAAGAGCGCATTTAGCCGAGACAAGAGCTTTGGAACAAGGCTTCTCAGCTCGTTCATGTCCGAACCTATGACCACTGCAAGCTTTGTTACAAATCAGGTGTTCAAAATGCAGGTGCAGCGGGCGGCAGGCGAGAAGCTGACGGGCAGTGACTACAAGCAGCTCGGCAAGGTGTGCGCGGTGGTTGCTATAGCGGCCGTTGTAAACTCCGCGCTTGCTTCACTGGCCGACGCATGGCGCGACGATGACGAGTATGCGACATTCGGGCAGAAGTGGGAACGCGCTTTCAAAACAAAGCTTGCTGATGAGATGATGCCTCTATCCTATACGCCTTTCGGCAGCCTTGTATGGAATACATATAAGATATGGCTCGATAAAGCGGACAAGAAATACTTCGGCCTTGACGTTTATGGCAATGAGACCAATATCCCATGGGCAGATATGGTGGATAACCTGAACAAGGCAATGGAGATATTCAAGGAGATAGAGGAAAAGGGCGACGACGCACGTTACACGAAGTACGGCGGCTATTACAAGATAGCTCAAATACTCAGCCAGCTTGCGGGTATACCTGTTTCCAACGTCGTGCGTGAGGCTGTGACGGCCTACAACAACTTTGCCGAAAACAAGATACGCAGTTACGAGCCGTCGCCGGAGAACGCCATAAAATACGCGTGGAACGACGGATACCTCAGCGACGAGGAAGCTATGGAATGGCTGCAGAACGATGAGGCAATGGGAGACGACGCGATAAGCGAGGACGAGGCGTATCTCAAACTTGAGCAGTGGAAAGCAAACGAATCTTCGGCATACTTTAAGGTCTACGATGCTATCGACGATGGCGGGAATGTGAAAGAAGCCGTTGATGAGCTGCTTGACCATGGCAAAGAGGATTGGCGCGTCAAAAGTACCGTCGCAAACCACTACAAGGAAAAGTACATAAAAGGTACGGAGGCCGAACGCGCGGAGATACGCAAGGGACTGTATGCAACAGGTCTGTATGACAGTGTGGATGAAGTTCTTGAAAAATGCCGCGGGTGGCTGAAAGAAAAATAAAAAAAACATGCGAGGGGTGGGGTGTCATAGCCCTGCCCTTTGCTGTTATGCTGAAAACAGAACGATACAAGGAGGTAAAAGCCTTTGATGACAATAATGGTGGGCAAAGCCCTTGCAACGGTATCAAACAGCGAAACGCTCACGGCGGGCATGGTCGGCGCAAAGGTTAAGTTCACGTTCTCAAGCGACTGGACGGGCTACAGCAAGTCGGCAGTGTTCCAGGCCGACGATGTGACCAAGGTCATTATAGAAAATCAGTGGGACGACGGC
The DNA here is from genome assembly GCA_964634435.1 of uncultured Oscillospiraceae bacterium. GTDB lineage: Bacteria > Bacillota > Clostridia > Oscillospirales > Oscillospiraceae > F23-B02. The sequence continues at coordinate 33,955 of CAZWJM010000013.1, forward strand.
GAGTGCTACATCCCGCATGAAGTGCTGGGAAAGTCGGGCGAGGTCTTGAAGGTCGGCGTATACGGCGTGAAAGCCGACAAGGTCACGATAACGCCGACGATATGGGCAAGCCTCGGCCTTGTGCATGAGGCCGTCGAGCCGGACGAGGACGACACGACAGACCCGACGCTTCCCGTTTGGGCACAGCTGCAGGCAGACCTTGATTCACGCACCAAAACAAGGGTCGTGAACATCACCGAGAGCACAAGCGACACATTCACGGCAGACCATACGATATCCGAGATATACGAGCTTATAGGCGACGGCTGGGATGTCTCCTGCAAATACGGCGACAGCTACTATACCCTTGACGACGTGGAGGCAGAGCCGACGAGCGACGCGGAAAAGGCCACAAAGGGCATCACGTTCCGTAACACTCAGGGCTATGTCAAAACAAGCCCCGAAAGGATAAACTTCATCGTCTCGGCCTTTAAATTCACATGGGCGGGCGGTGTCGCGCTCACAGAGCTTGATTCTGTGTCCACAAACGACTACTACACCAAGGAAGAAACGAAACAGCTCAAGCTCCCCAACCCCTACGCGCTTATCTTCACAGGCGCTGCTACAGGCCGATACGACGGCTCGGCGGCGCTGTCGATAGAGATACCCGAAGGTGGCGGCGGCGGTGGAGGCGGCGGCACGGGCACGCCCGAAGTTGCGATGTTCTACGCGACGATGGAGGACTACACGGACGACGAAACGCTCACCTTTGACGAGCTTCCCGAGGGCTACAGCAACGCTTACACGGCGATGTACGACGCACACAGTACCGGCAAGGTAGTCATACTGGATATTTATCTTTCCGAGACAAAGCACTTTGTTTTGCCCCTCGCGGAGATAGACGCAACAACGGCGCTGTTTTTCGGCTACTACAACAGCAACCTCCAAGTGGCGACCATGACGGAGACGGGCGAGACCTTCACCTTCATAAGCCTTGACGACCTTGCGACGCTGGCCGAGGTTAAAGACTACGCCGCACCTCACGCCCTCACGGGCAGCGGGGCGCCGACCACATCTACAGTAGGTGTAGTGGGGCAGATGTATGTCAACACGACGGACGGCAGCATATACGCTTGCACGGCGGTATCGGGGTCAACGTACACATGGAAGCTCAAAACATGGGTCACGGAATCGCAGCTCAACAGCGGCCTTGCGACGAAGCAGAACGCATCGACAGCGATTACAACGTCTAACATCGGCAGTCAGACCGTCAACAAGGCCAAGCTTGCGACGGATAATGTAGCGACGACCTCGCCGGGACTTAGAAACCAGTATTTCTCGCCGACGGGATCCACACCGACAGTCGACGGCCAAATATGCTGGGTGTACGGTTAAGGAGGCGGCGTATGAAGCTTTATATTAACGGCACACAGCGCGAAGTCAAAGCCGTGTATCGGCACATGGACGGCAAGACTGTGGAGCTGCGCAAGGGTACACTGCGATACTATGCTGTCGTGCTTGCCGGAATACTACGCGGTGTTGTGTCTTTAGAGGAGGCGGTGGGATGAGCTTACCAAGCACTTACACCAAGCTTGACTACATCGAGAGCCACGGGACGGAGTATTTTGACACGGGGTTTGTGCCTAACGGAAATACCCGTGTTACGGTGGATTTCGAGGGCGCTGCTGTGCCAAGCGTGGTTGCGCTATTCGGTGCGCGTACCGGGATGACTGAGAATGTATTCGCTATGTGGCTTGAGGGTAATCAGGCGTTGCCGCAGTACGGAAATGTAGTTTACGATACCAAGCCAATAACGACAACAAACACTGTCCGGCATACATACGATCTGAATAAAGGCGTTGCAACGGTCGACGGTTCGTCTGTATCGTTTACCAACTTGACGTTTTCAGCCGGTCAGTCCTTGACACTGTTGGCGCTGAACTCGAACGGTACAGTTGATGGCCGCAGACCATCGGGCAAACTGTACGGCGCTAAAGTTTATAACAACAATACGCTTGTACGAGACTTCATCCCCGCCATGAACGCAAGCGGTGTTATCGGCCTGTGGGACGATGTGAACAGCACGTTCTACACCAACGCAGGAACAGGCACACTTACAACCGGCAAGAAGCACAAGACCCTTATCGGCGGCACAGGCTACGAGGTTAAAGGCGGTCG
>CAZWJM010000014.1:0-34349 GCA_964634435.1 uncultured Oscillospiraceae bacterium
TTTTCGCATAAGATTATAACAGATACATCCGCTTTGTCAAGGGGTGGAATGGGAAAATTGAATAAAAAACCGGCTTCCAAACGGAAGCCGGCATTGAGCGATTTATTCTTTTCCCGGGATGGTGAAGATGCCGGATTCGACGAGTTCCTTGAGGCCCTTGTGGGATTCGTACATGACCAGCAGGCGGCTTTCGATGACTGCCCACTTTTCCTCGATCTCGGCATCGGCGGCGACAAGGCGCTTTTGGGCGACGTCCTCGGCTTCGGCGAGGATCTGCTCTGCCTGCTTCTGAACATCGGCAAACGCCGCTTCCGACTGCTCATCGCGCTTCTTCATATTCTCAAGATATGTTTCGACCGTAAGCTGAGCCGCCTCAAACAGGCCGCTGACCTTTGCTGCCGCGTCGGCAAGATTGCCGCTTTCGCTGACCTTTATCTCATATCCGTCAAGCTTTGCCTGAAGCTCGGCGACCTGAGCCTTGAGATTTTCGATCTCCTGCTCCTGGTCGTGCATGACCATCATCATTTCGTTTTTGGAAAGATTCATCGGTTCGTTTCTCATAGCTCCGCTCCTTAGTTACAAAATGTAATCATATAATAACATTCCGATGTTCAAATTTCAACACAAATCTTTTTGAAATATGAAAAAGGCTCAGGATGACCTGAGCCTTTGATTATTCAGTACTTCACGCCGCGGCTGAAGGTGTTATACAGGAAAGTGACGACTTCGCTGCGCGAGCAGGCGTCATTGGGTGCAAAGTGCGCGGTATCGCGTCCCTTGGTGACGCCGTTTTCGGCGGCCCAGATGACAGCTTTGTAGTAATACTCATTTGCATCGAGGTCAGTAAAGCTCGTGTACATGCTCTTCGGCGCGGGCGAGTCGATGTAGCGCCACAGGAAGGTGACAAACTGTGCGCGCGTAACTATGGCATCCGGCGAAAACAGAGTTCCCTCCTTATTCGTGCCGTTTGTTATCCCCTGCTCTACCGCCCACAGGACGGCCTTGTAGTAATAAGCCGTTGCATCGGTGTACGGTACATCGGCAAACTGCTGCACCGTGCCCGCAGGCTCGGGTCTGCCGGCTGCACGCCACAGGAACGCGACGACCTGCGCGCGGGTGCAGGACAAGTTCGGGGAGAAATACGCCTCGGAGGTGCCGGTGGTTATCGGCGGGTTGTTATAATATGCCCACATGATGGGGCTGTAGAACCAGTCGCTGCCGCTTACATCGTAGAAGGGATTTGCGAAGCGGCCGCCGCAGCTCTTGCAGGTGCCGTAGTCGATGATATGGCCGGTGCGCATCGTTTCGTTCTCGGTGTAGCTGTCGCCGCAGACGGGGCAGGTATGCTTTGTGTAGCCATCCTTGAGGCAGGTGGGATAGGTGACGACCGTTTCGTACTTATGCTCGCCATACTCGCCGTAGGGGTCGCCGCACTCATCGCACACGGCCATATTCTTGCAGTCGGCCGTGCCGCCGGTGTGCGCGGTCTTGCGGCTGAGCTCATAGAACTTCTCGTTTATATCAAAGCCCGCGCCCTCCAGCTCGTCGCGCAGATCCTCGAGGGTCTTGCCGCAGCGCTGGCAGCCGAGCCAGTGATGCGTGGAGTCGGAGCAGTGGTCGATATCCTTGAGGGAGACCATATCGAGGATATGGTCAATGTCAAAGGTGTTGTCCTTTATCATCTGAATGATGGTGGGCGCACTTATACCGGCCTTGAGCGCAAACTCCTTGAGAGCCGTGGGATTGAGGGTGCCGACTATGTCGATGGTCGGGTGCAGGTCGTGGCCATCGCACTTATCGACGATGTTTTCAGAGTTTACAAGCACCGTGCCCTTTTCGTCAAGGTAGCGGTTATTGCACTTTTTGCAGCGGTAATAGTCCTTGGTGCCGTCGGCCGTGCAGGTGCGGGGCGTGCCCTTTACAAGCTCAAGATCCTTGCAGCCGCCGGAGCACTGGGTGGAGTAGGCACTGCCCTTTTCGATAAGCTCGCCGCAGCCGAGGCAATATGTATCGCCCGTGTAGCCATCCTTGCCGGCAGAGGGCTCGTAATCGCCGCGCACTTCCGTGCCGCCGGTGTGGTTATTGGGGTCCTTATCGCCGACGCTGTAGTCGCACAGGGCGCATTTGCTGCTGCCGGCGACGCAGGTGGCAGTACCGTCGCGCATGGTGTGTGCGCTCGATTCAAACTTAAACTCGCAGTATTTGCAGGTGTGATAGTGGCCGCTTTCGTCGTAGCCGTACTTATCGGCATAAACGGAGACGTTGGGCAGGCTGTCAAGCTTATAGTGATCAAGCGGAGCAATGTCGAGTTCTGCCTTCGTCGTCTCGGTCTTGGCAGTCTCATCGGTGTAGAGCGTGCCGCACTTTTCGCAGCGGTAATACTCCTGCGTGCCATGCGTTCCCGTTACCTCGCAGCCGGCCTCGACCGCTTCGACCTTGGTGAGCTGATGGGTGCAGGTGTCCTTATAGCTTACGGTGACGTTATACTCGATAACGGTCTTGCAGTCGGTGCAGTATTTATTGCCGACGCCGTCCTTATCGGGCGTTGCGGGGGTGGTCACCTGGATTTCGATATTGACATGATTGCCGGGGTTTATCGCGCCGTATTCCGCGCCGCAGGTCGAGCACTTTGCCTTGGCAATGCACGTTGCCGTGCCGCCGGAGCACTTGCCCTCGTCCTTGGTCTTGCCGCAGAACTCGCACTCCTGATGGTGGGAATCATTCGCGTCGGACTTCCAGACATAGCGATGGTCGAACTTCTTTATCTCGGTATCGCTCTTTTTAATCTCGGTCGTGCCGCTTGCATCGGAGAAATAGTCCCTGCAGCCGGAGCAGTACCAATGACGGGTGTTGCCCTTTTCATCGCAGGTCGCGTCCTTGGCCGGGACCTCCTTGAGATCGGTGTGGTTCGTCGGGTCCTTATCTCCGTACTTTAAGGACGACTTTGTGACCTTGGTTACGCCCGCGTCGCTGAAATACGTATTACAGTCGACGCAGTAATAGTGCTCCTTGAGCGCCTTTTCCGAGCAGGTCGCTGCAGTTGCTGAAACGTGCTTTACGTTGGGGTGCGTGCAGTCCTTATCGGAAATGCTCGGCGTTGAGGGGGTCGAGGGCGTTGTGGGCTCGGTGGGGTCAACAACGGGGTCGCCGCCTACGCCTATGACGTTGAGCGTTGCTGCATTGCTTATGGCATAGCCCAGTCCCTTGCCGCCGGAGGTGAGCGCGCCGCAATAGGCAAGGCACTTAAACTGCTTGCCGTTATCGGAGGCTGCAACATTTTCGATGGTATAGCTGCCGCTCTCCGAGCTGCTTGCGCTCGAAAGGAGCGATATAATATCGCTGACTGAAAGATTATCACTGCTCACTTTGGACGCTTCGACCCAGACATATTTGACGCCCTTATTAAGGACAGAATCCGTCTGAGCCTCGGCCGTAAAGGTGGCATTGCCGCCGACATTTACCGTGACATCGGCAGGCTGCTTTGTAAACGTGACAGTGATATCACTTGAGCCGCCGGTTATTCCGCCAAGGTCAATGTCAAGCGCCAGTGCGCCCATGGGGACGAGCGAAAGGAGCATCATGACGACCATGACAAGGCTTATGATACGTTTTTTCATACTGTTCCTCCCTAATTGATAGTATTGGAGTATAGCAATTATACTATTTTGACAGGATTTTCGCAAGAGCCGCCGTTTCGTGATATTTCACAGTTTCCGACCTCCGTTTTAGTGCAGATTGCCATACATACCCGCCCGCCGAGGCTCATAGAATTAATCATGTGAGTTTTGGGAGTGGTGCATGTGTACACGAATATAGAAGAGCGCGCCTGCGACCTTGCTGAGTATATCATCGAAAACAGGGCAACGGTCAGGGCCGCCGCGAAGCAGTTCGGCATTTCAAAAAGCACCGTACACAAGGATCTGACCGAGAGACTGAAAACAGTAAGCCCCGCACTGTTTCACGAGGTGCGCGAGCTATTGGATATCAACAAGGCCGAGCGGCATATACGCGGCGGCATGGCAACACGCAGAAAATACAAGGGTGAATAAAAAGTCCGTCCCATCGGGACGGACTTTTTAGGTTCATATCAGACGAGGATGCCGCGCTTCTTTGCTTCGAAGGTCAGCTCGTCGCGGAAGTCGGGGTGTGCGATTGCGATGAGCTGGCGGGTGCGCTCGCCAAGGCTGTGGCCGCGCAGGTGGGCGATGCCGAACTCGGTTACGATGTAGTCAACATCGTTTTTCGAGGTGGTGCACACTGCGCCCGGGGTGAGGATGGGCTTGATTTTGCTTATCGTGCCGCCCTTGGCCGTGGAGGTGAAGGCAATAAAGCTCTTGCCGCCCTTGGACTGGCATGCGCCGCGGACAAAGTCTATCTGGCCGCCGGAGCCGGACATGTGCTTCGTGCCGACGGATTCGGCGCAGACCTGACCGAAGAAGTCGACCTCTATGGCCGCGTTAATGGATATCATATTGTCATTCTGGCAGATGACGTTGGGGTCGTTTACATACTCAACGGGCAGGATCTCCATCGCGGGGTTATCGTCGACGAAATCATATATGCGCTTGGAGCCATAAGCAAAGGTCGTGACGGTCTTATTGCGGTGGATCTGCTTTTTGGAGTTGTTGACAGCGCCGCACTCGAGAAGCTCTACCATGGAGTCAGTGAACATCTCGGTGTGGATGCCGAGGTCCTTCTTGGTTTTGAGCGCCATGCCGGTAGCATCGGGGATAGCGCCGATGCCGAGCTGGATGCATGCGCCGTCAGGTATCTGCTCGGCGATGAGGTTGCCGATTATCTGACTTGTCTCGTCAATTACGACGGGCGGCAGAACGGGCAGCTCATGGTCATACTCAACTATTGCGTCGACCTGGGAGACATGGATCTGCGTTGCGCACAGTGCGCGCGGCTGATGAGCGTTTACCTCGACATATATTCTCTTTGCCTTGTCGATCATCGCGTCGGCATACGAACCATTGAGGGCGAGGCTGAAGTAGCCGTGGCTGTCCATGGGCGAGACCTCGACGCAGAATGCATCGTACTCCTGCATTGCGCGGATGTGACGGGGAATATCGCGGTAGTAGCTGGGGTAGAGATCGGCATAGCCCGCGTTTATGGCCTTGCGTGCATAGCCGGAGCTGAACCAGGAATAGCCCGTCATCTTGCCGAACAGATCGGGATCGGTGTAAAACTCATAGGGGTAAGCGTCAAGCAGGGTCTGAACGCGGATATCGGTGAGGCCATCGGCCTTGACTCTTGCGGCGATGGCGTCCATGATTGCCGGTGCCTGCGAGGGGGCCGTGTCCATTCCGAGGACCCAGCCGGACTGCACCTGCTTGGCAAGCGCTTCGGCACTAATGAGTTTTTGCGCGTATAATGCTTTATTATCGGTCATTTTTAACACTCCTGAAACAATTTTTGTGTTTAAGATAGTTATATTATATATTAACACAGTTTGAAATTCAATAGCCGCTTGCCCTGTTTGGGCCAAATGGTTATAATTAAATTAATAACGATTTCGGAGGGTTAAAATGAAGTTTACAAAGATGCACGGCGCGGGAAATGACTTTGTTATCATTAACGCGTTTTGCGAGGATATTGACCTTGCCCGCGTTCCCGATATTGCGCGCACGCTGTGCTCGCGCAGGACAGGCATAGGCGCGGACGGACTTATGATAGCAGCTCCGGCTGTTAATGGCGCAGACTTCCGCCTGCTGTTTTATAATTCCGACGGAAGCCTCGGCGAAATGTGCGGAAACGGCGCGCGGTGCATAGCCCGATACGGCTATGAGCACGGCCTTGCCGGTACTGTTCAGCGCATAGAAACGACGGCCGGGCTCGTCACCGGCGAGAGGATAAGCCAAACCCACTACCGCATACGGCTCAATGACCCGTCCATCGTCGACCTGCACCGTCAGGCCGAGGGCTATGACTGCGCATATGTCGAGCTCGGCGACCCCGGCATACCGCACGCGGTGCTCTGCCTTGACGATTGGGACACATGGGACGAGGCCGAGCTTCGCTCGCTCGGCGAAAAGCTCCGCTGCTCCCCTGCCTTTCCCAAGGGCGCAAACGTAAGCTTTGTAAAGCTCACGGGCGAGGAGCGCGTCAAGGCCATAACCTACGAGCGCGGCGTTGAGGACTTCACCCTCGCCTGCGGAACGGGCTGCGGCAGCATCGTAACGGCCCTGACGCTCATGGGGCGCGTTGGCGGCGACGGAGTTTTGATATCCATGCCGGGCGGTAAGCTATCCGTCACGCTCACCTGCTCCGGCGGGATCGTCCGAGACGTTTACCTCACAGGCCCTACCTGCGTCGTATTCGAGGGCGAAACGAAGGAAATTTAACACAAAAAACTCCCCGTCCGAGGACGGGGAGCTTCTTTTATGCTTATCAGACGTACTGCTTGCGGGGGATGCGGTCGTAGTTCCATTCAAGGATGGGTGCGACGCAATAGGTCATGAACTTCAAATCAAGATTGAAGAAATACACTGTAAACAGGACGGCAAATATTCCGCCTGCGCCGCCGAGTGCCATAAGAGGAATCTTAACTAATTTATTCATCTTCATTTCTCCTTTCTTACCATGCGTGCTCATCCGGCAGGAATTCGATAGTGGGATCGAGCGGCTCTTCGCGCATGACGGTGCGCATATACTGGCTGAACTGGTCGCGGATAGCCTGGCGGGTGAATACGCGCGGGTCGCACAGGTCGTGGCTGACCCAAACGAGGTGGATGCCGCGCTCTCTCGCCTGCTCCTCGAACTGGCCGTGCATGCCGTTGAGGGCCTTGCAGGACATATGCTCCCACATCATGACCATGTCTGCGTTCATCTTCTCGCAGTACTTCCACAGATCGTCGACGAGGACCTCGTAGCCGCCGTGGGTCTTGTTGCGCATGATCATGTTCATCGTCAGGGTGGCCATATCCTTGTATGCCTGCTCGTAGTTTTCGGGCTTGTTCTCTTCGCAGAACTCATGCTCGATGACCATCGACAGCATATCGGTCAGAGGCACGACGCCCCAGCAGTTGACCATCCAGTAGAGCATGTCGATGACATACTGCGGCTGAACGCCCCAAACTATGCAGCGGTGGCGATACTCGGATGCCTGCATGGTCTTGTTCTTATAGCCCTGCATGACGAGCTCATGCACCTTATTTTCGACAGCGACGAACTCAGCCTGGCGGCCGCAGTTGCCCATGTAGTTAGTGTCGTTAAACAGGGAGAATATTGCGCCGTAGAACTGCGGATACGGGGTGCTGTTGACCTCGAGCCACTCAAGACGATGGCGGGTGGTCTGGTTTACGCGCTTTATGCACTCATAGTAATTATCCCAATTCCACTTTGCGCCCGTCTGCTCCTCGACGAAGGCGATGGCCTTCTTCATGTCGTTTGCGGCATAATCAAGAACGTCGGCCTGAGTATGACGCATGGGAGCTGCAAGCTGGAAGGTGGGGATGCCGTACTCGCGCTCAAGGCGCTTTGCGATGATGCCGTTGCCCATGAGGGAGCCGTCGCAGGTGGTGTTAATCTGAACAGCGCACTTGCCGAGCACGGGGAAGTCATCGTCTATCGAGCAGCCGGCTTCTGCCTCGGGCATGGGGCAGACGTCGCCAGGGATGCCGAATTCCTGTGCAACATCGAGGTAGTGGGTGCTGGAATACTGGTTGAAGAGGTTTGCCGAGAACATCGTCGGAACCTCACGCAGGATGCACTTGAGATCGGGGAAGCCCATCATCAGCGCGGTCATTGCGTTTTCGTCCCACAGGACGCACTTGTCGGAGAATGCCTTATCGTTGCCGCAGCGACGGTCACCGCGCAGAGCATTCTTGATGCCCATGGCGACGTCCTTTACGACGAAGTTCATTGCGGTGTGAGCGATACGCAGAGTCTCGCCGCGCATGCCCATCGTGAACTTATCCATCATGTGCGGAACCGCAAGATAGTTCTCCATCCAGCGATAACGGAACAGGCCCTTTATAGCACCTCTGCCCAGGGTAACATCGATAACGATGCCCCACAGGTACAGCCAGCGGCTGAAATCATAAAGGGTGTCCTTCAGGCCACGCCACTCACGACGTTTTCTGACCTTGCCGTTGTTAAACAGCACGCCATACTGAGTTTCGCCCTTTTTCTTTTTAGTATTATATACAACATCTACAGTCTTCATTATTTCGCACCTCCCTGAAGCTTCTTGATCTCAATGCTTTCAACAAACGCCTGGACACGGGTACGCATCTGGCCGACGGAGGAAGCGATATTGTACGGTCTGTCAACGCTCAGGACGGGATAGCCGTAGTCGTCGCGCAGCATCGTCGAGCCCATAAGTCTCTCATACGCCCAAGGATCGCAGAACTTGACCTGCTCGTAGATGATGCCGTCGGCATTATACTCCTTGGCAAGTTCGGCAACATACGCCTTGCGGCCATAGACCTTTTCCATGTTGAACTGACGCGGGCAGTGTGTGTTGTAAACATAGTGGCGGCAGACCTGGGTCAGCGCGTCCTCATCGTCATTCATCTCGATGGGCATTCTGCCGGGCAGAGAGCCGAAGCAGAAACGGTCGACGCAGACATATGCGCCGGTCTCTTCGATAAGCTTAATGAGGCCGCTGTCATCGACCTCGGAGCCGACGACTGCCAGGCGGGCACGGTATTCCTTATCCTCGGGCTCGCGGTTTCTGACCTCTTCAAGGGTCTCCTCGAGCTTATCGATGATAAGATACTGCGGCATAACATATGTAGCAAGGGTCAGGACATGGAACTCATAGCCCGTGATGCGGGGCTTTGCTTCCTTGCGGAACTCACCCAGTGCGGTTATGACGCGGCAAACGCGGTTGTGCTCCTCGACCGCTTTTCTTATTGCGGCGTCGGAGGTGTCCACGCCGTAGTTTTCCTTCAGCGGCGTGAGGATGTGGTTCTTGCACTGCAGAACGAGAAGGTCAACGCCGTTGTCGTCGGCCTTGAGAGGTATCTCCATGTTCTGATAGAAGAAGTTGGGCTTCCCCTCGTCCATCGTGTGCAGCAGCTCCATGTTTTCGGCAGCGCGGTTAATCATCGTGCAGCCGTCGGGCGCTATCAGGCAGTCGGCAAAATTGAAGCCGCCCTCGATAGCACGCTCAAGCAGAGCTCTCGATGACTCGCACAGAAGGCTGGTCATGTAATAAGTTGCGATATCCATCGAGCCGGTGTGCGGTGCGAACAGGCGGATGCCGATGCAGTCCCCCAGGTTCATAAGAGGCTCGGGCGTATTCTCGCAAACATAGGCGACACATATTTTGCCGTCCTTCTTTGCCTGAGTGATGAGCTCATTGTTCGCCTCCTGCAAGAGGTTCTCAAAGTAGTTCAGATGCTTCAGGTCTCTCATTGTAAAACTCCCCCATTTCATTTTTTAATCCGATGCAGCCCACACGGGCATAGCATGTTAATATCTTATCATTTGTGCCCAAATAATTCAATGTATTTATTCAATTTCTCCATATTGTCTATTATTGAGCCGAATTTTTGTGTAAAATAACAACAGAGTCTATACGGTTTGTTCATTTTCTCAACCCTTTTGTAACTAATTTTGTCAGTTGCCGAACATCGTGTTCATTTACACATTCCTACTTCGTTTGTATGAATATGCTTTGTCACTCTATCATTATATTTTGTATCTATATGTTTATGCGATTTTTGTATAGTTGTAATTTTTGAAGTTTTGCTGACTTTGCAGGCAAAGGCGGACTTAAAGGAGATATTCAAATACATTGCCGCTGACCTCCAGTCTGTTCAAAACGCCAAGGGTCAGCTTGAGCGCCTCGAAAAGGCCATTTACTCGCTCGATATGTAAAACATAAAAAAGCTCAGGTCAAATGACCTGAGCTTTTGCATTATTAAAATTACTCTTCCCAGTTGTGCCAGACGTTCTGAACGTCGTCATTATCCTCGAACATGTCGAGCATCTTCTGCATGTTCTTGATATCGTCCTCGTTTGTGAGCTTTATGTAGCCGTTCTGCGGGAGCATCTCGACCTGAGCGGACAGGAGCTTGTAGCCAGCGGCAGTTATCTTCTCTGCAACGGGGGATACATCGTCGGGCGTTGTGTACACAACAAAGGTCTCGCCGTCGGGCTCGAAATCATCGGCGCCTGCATCGAGAACTTCCATCATCACTTCGTCCTCATCGAGCTCTTCATCCTCATTATCGATGACGATGACGCCCTTCTTATCGAACGACCAGGAAACGCAGTTGGCTGCGCCCATGTTGCCGCCGTACTTATCGAAGTAGTGGCGAATTTCGCCGGCGGTGCGGTTGCGGTTATCGGTCATGGTCTCGACGATAACGGCGACGCCGGACGGGCCATAGCCTTCGTAAACGATCTTTTCGTAGTTATCGGTGTTGCCCGCGCCGAGCGCCTTATCGATGGTGCGCTTGATGTTATCATTGGGCATGTTCGCAGCCTTGGCCTTGGTTATGACAGCAGCCAGACGGGAATTGTTATTCGGGTCGCCGCTGCCGCCTTCCTTGACGGCGACGATCATCTCACGGGCGATCTTCGTGAAGGCCTGCGCGCGCTTTGCGTCAGCCGCGCCCTTCGTCTTCTGTATATTATGCCATTTGGAATGTCCGGACATATTAAAACAGCTCCTCTAATAGTTTATTTGCGAATTAACGGCAATTATTTTATCACATTACAACGGTCATGACAAGAGGGAAATCAGCGTATTTCACGGCACTCGAGATAATAGCGCTTGTCATTGCCGTGGCCGATGGAAAAGCTTTTCTTCGGGAACGGGCCTGTCTGCATGACGGAGGTGAAAAGCTCCGACTTTTCCATGCGCGGCAGAAGTATGCCGGCACAGCCCGCGCGGGAGGACATTTCGATGCACTGCTCGTCGCCGTGGATATAGTCAATATAGCCGCCGTGACGCTCGGTGAATGCCTTGCAGAAGTCCTCGCACTTTCCGATAAGCTCGCCGATGGTGAGCTCTGCTATGCTGAGCGTTTCGCGTCCGGCGCCGGTCATGAGCTCCACTTCCCTGCCCTCGCCGAGATTATCCGCGAAAAACGCCTTTGCCTCAGCGAAAAACGTCTCGGGCTCTGTGCCAAACACGACCTTGTGGATGGGCTCGAAGGTTATGGCCTCGTCGTGGATATTCACAAGCTCTGCAAGCGCGTAGCGCGCCGGGTGCGTCTCATACTCAGTGGCGGGGATGGTCTTTTTGACCTCCTGCCAATGGCGCTTTGCAGCGGCAAGGCTGTGGTTTCCGTCGCCCATTGCAAAAATTATCGCATTGTCAGCGCTGCCGTATTTTTTCTCAAGCTCTGCCTTATCGCCGAGCGCATCGACAGCACGCATGAGCGCTGCATTGTCCGAAACGAGCCAGCCGGCTATGCTGCCGCCGTTTTGCATGAGCTCAAAATCGTACACCTGCTCACCCTTTGCTGCGGCCGAGAACACGGTATTATCCGGGTCATCCATGAATATCATGATGTGCGGCATTTCAATAGGTGCGGCGCGGCGAATTTTCACGCGCGGGGGCAATCTGTCCTCAACGGTGTGCTCGGTTGCGCGGATGGGGCTGTGCGTACCCTCGGCCCAATCGTAGGCTTCGAGGTCGAACATGCCCATGATGCCGCGGCGGACAGCGCCACTATCCAGTGTGCGTTCAAGATAAATGAAGCTGTCGGCATATTTTTTGAACACGCCCTCGTCAAGATAGCGCTGCATTGCGGCGTTGAGCTTCACGCTTTCGGCCTCGGGGTCCTTTTGGCCGAGCTCGGCCTCGGGCAGGATCATGTGCAGCGTGCTCGGCGCATCGCCAACGAGAGAGCGCACTGCCTGCCAGTATTCCGGCTCTGACGTGAACTGGTCGCAGGCTACGACGCTCCATTTATGCATATCTGTGCACGGCAAGAGTATGTCAGCGGGCTTAAATATGTGCATTTCAAAGCACCTCCAGGGCTATCTGAGTCCAGGACTCCATGTTATCGTAACTTTCTCTGAGCTCCTGCGGCGTCATCCACAGGCCCTCGAGCTTTTCCGTCTCGCGCACGGACACCTCGCCCTCGACGGGCAGGATGAAGCATGCGCCGAGGTGAACGCTTCCGACCTCGTTCAAGTCGTCATTAATATATCCGCAGGGCGTGAGCTCACCGTGCTCGCCAAGCTCGACCTCCTCATGTATCTCGCGCCAAAGCCCGCGCATGAGAAGATCTCCCTGCTCGTCGACGGGGTTAATGTGCCCGCCGATGCCGATGGATATCTTGCCGTGAAGCCGCGCCTCGCCGCCCTTATTGAGCCTGCGGGTGACGAACACCTCTTCCCCGCGCCGCAAAATGACGTAGGGGATTATCTGCTTAAAGTCCGGCCGCTGCTCGGCCTCGGCACGCGGCATGAACTCATGATGAGCCATTATTTCATCGAATATCTCCTGCGGCTGAGTGCTGATAAGGCCGTTTTTGCCGTCTATATACCGCGCGATTTTCTCACGCTTTACAACCAATACCTGTTCCATTAGTCCTCCCATTTTGCCGAGCGCTCGACCGCCTTGAGCCATTTGCCGTGAAGCTTCTTAGCCTCATCAGCATCCATCTGCGGCGTGAACACGCGGTCGGATTCGCGTATGTCCTTAATATCCGAAATATCCTTCCACACGCCGACTGCAAGGCCGGCAAGGAATGCCGCGCCGAAGGCCGTAGTCTCGACCATCTTGGGGCGGTCGATGGGCTTGCGCAGGATATCCGACTGGAACTGCATCATGAAGTTATTGACCGACGCGCCGCCGTCAACACGCAGAACAGAAAGCGGCTCGTGCGCGTCCTGCTCCATGGCGTCAAGCAGGTCCTTTACCTGATACGCTATGCCCTCGAGCGCTGCGCGGACGATGTGCGCCCTTGTTGAGCCGCGCGTAAGGCCGACGATGGCGCCGCGGGCATACATGTCCCATCTTGGTGCGCCAAGCCCCGTGAACGCCGAAACGAGGTACACGCCGCCGTTATCGGGAACGGACGCTGCAAGAGACTCGCACTCGGAGCTCGTGCTCAGAAGTCCGACCTCGTCGCGAAGCCACTGAATGGAGCTTCCCGCGTTAAACACGCTGCCCTCCAGTGCATATGTAGTCTTGCCGCCGACAGACCATGCGACGCTTGTTACAAGGCCGTTTTCGCTGCGCACGGACTGCTCGCCGGTGTTGAGCAGCGTAAAGCAGCCTGTGCCGTAGGTGTTCTTGGCCTGACTCTTTTCCACACAGCCCTGGCCGATGAGCGCGGCGGCCTGGTCGCCTGCCGAGCCGCACACGGGAATGCCCGCGAGCATCTCAAGCCCCGTTATGCCCGGCGCGACCTTGCCGTAGATCTGTGACGAGGGCACGGGCGTCGGGAGCATGGACATGGGTATGCCGAGCTTTTCGCACAGCTTTTCATCCCATTTAAGCTCGTTTATATCAAAAAGCATCGTGCGTGAGCAGTTTGAATAGTCGGAAACATGCGCCGCGCCGCCTGTGAGGTTCCAAATGAGCCAGGAATCAACATTGCCAAACAGCAGCTCGCCCTTCTCTGCCCTCTCGCGTGCACCCTCGACATTATCGAGTATCCACTTTATCTTCGTACCCGAGAAATACGCATCTATGAGAAGGCCGGTCTTATCGCGGACATAGTCACCAATGCCGTCGGCTATGAGGTCATCGCATATCTCCGCCGTTCTTCTGCACTGCCAGACGATGGCGTTATAAACAGGCTCGCCGGTGGCCTTATCCCAAACTATCGTCGTCTCGCGCTGGTTTGTTATGCCGATGCCGGCAATGTCGGTCGGCGAAAGCTCGCTTTTTTCAAAAGCCTCGGCAAGTGCGCGAAACTGAGTTTCCAATATGACCATGGGATCATGCTCGACCCAGCCGGGCTTGGGGTATATCTGCGGGAAAGGGTACTGCGCTATCGTAACGGGCACGCCCTTAGCATCGAAGATTATAGCTCTCGAGCTCGTCGTTCCCTGATCAAGTGCGACTACGAATCCGTTCATGTTTTGACCTCCATATTTGTTGCATTTTGCTGAAATCACTGTTATAATTTATATCATAACACATAGGAAGGGGTTTTTCCATGCCTACTTTTAATGATTTTTATTTTAAATCCAGTACAGGCAAAAACAATATCCATGTTCACCGCTGTGTTCCCGACGGTGAGGTGCGCGGCGTTGTTCAGATAATGCACGGCATCGCCGAGTATATCGAGAGATACGATGATTTCATGGCTTTCCTCGCATCAAACGGCCTTGTCGCCGTCGGCACCGACCATCTCGGCCACGGCAAGACCATCGAAAAGCCCGAGCAGAAGGGCTTCTTCGCCGATAAGGACGGCTGGGACTATGTCATAAAGGATGAGGAAATACTCCGCCGCGCGATGGCGAAGGAATATCCCGATGCTGTTCAAATAGTTTTCGGCCACAGCATGGGCAGCTTCATGGCCCGCACGCACCTTATCCGCTACCCCGGAGGCTTTGACGCGGCGATAATAAGCGGCACGGGCAACCAGGGCGCAGCGCTTGTCGGCGGCGGCCTTGCGGTCGGCAATATTGTGACAGCGCTCAAGGGTGCGCATCACTACAGCAATTTCATCAATAACCTCGCCTTCGGAAGCTACAACAAGGCTTATGACCCCCAGCGCACGGATTATGACTGGCTCACGCGCGATAACGACGTTGTCGATAAGTACATTGCCGATCCTCTGTGCGGCTTTATCCCGACCTGCAGCCTGTTCAGAGATATGATGACGGGCGTAAAATTCATAACGAATGTAGATAATCTCTCTAAAATGGACAAGGATATCCCCGTGTATTTCATGTCCGGCGACAAAGACCCTGTCGGCGATTTCGGCAAGGGCGTAATGCTTGCATATGAAAACTTCAAGAAGGCCGGCATGAAGGACGTTTCCATTAAGCTTTACAAGGACGGACGTCACGAAATGCTCAACGAGCTCAACCGCGCCGAGGTCTACGCCGACGTGCTCAACTGGATAAACAAGAAGATATGATTTGAACATAAAAACAGCCATCCATCCGGATGGCTGTTTTTTTACTCTCAATTTCGCATTTCGCGGTTGCGCAGGAAGTTCATCATGCCGTCCTGCATGTTATCCAGGCGTGCAAGAAGCTTGCCCGCTCCGTGCGCTGCACAGGCGATGGGATCATCGACTATCATCGTGCGGATATGCGTGCTGTCCTCTATCATGCGGTCAACGCCGTACAGCAGGCTGCCGCCGCCGGAGAGGATCATGCCGTTTTCGCCAAGGTCGCCTATGAGCTCGGGCGGGGTGCGCTCAAGCACGGCATGGACATTCTCGAGAATGAGCCGCGCAGGCTCGCGCAGGACATCCAAAAGCTCCTCAGCCGTCACCGTGACGGTCTTGGGCAGGCCCTTTATAAGGTCGCGGCCCTTGACCTCCATGTTGTCGGGCGCGTCAGAGCGCGGGTACAGGCCGCCGATCTGGATCTTGACATCCTCGGCGGTCATGGCGCCGATAAGCATGTTGTGCTTTTTCTTAATATATCTGATTATCGCCTCATCAAAGCTGCTGCCGGCCGTTTTTATCGACTCGCACTCGGCAACGCCGCCCATGGAGACAACTGCTATCTCCGTCGTTCCGCCGCCGATATCGACGACCATGTGTCCGTCGGGCTTTTTGATATCAACGCCCGCACCTATTGCCGTTGCAACTGCGGTTTCGACAAGGTACACGCGCCTTGCGCCGGCCTCAATAGCCGCGTCGAGCACTGCGCGCTCCTCAACGCCTGTTATGCTGCTGGGCACGCACATTAGCATCCTCGGCTTAAAGAGGCTGAAAGAGGTTATGCGGCTCACAAGCTCGCGCAGCATCAGCGCCGACATATCGTAATCGGAAATAACGCCCGAGCGTATCGGGTGGATGGCGACGACATTGGCCGGAGTTCGGCCGAGGGTCTTCTTCGCGTCCTCGCCTATTTTGAGCATCTTGTCCTTGACCTTATCGACTGCGACGACCGTGGGCTCGCGCAGCACAAGTCCTTTGCCCTGCGAGAAAACGAGGGTGTTGGACGTACCCATGTCAACTGCTATATCTCTTTCGTATATGACCATATCTTGCTCCGATCCGCCGCTGTGTTAGCGGCCACATTTTTCTTTATTCTATCCAATCGGCTGTTTTGCTAATCCTCATGCCGCGCAAGAGTGGCGGCAGACACTGCTTTTGCTCCGGCACGGCGAAGCATACGCGCACCTTCGCTGAGCGTTGAGCCCGTCGTCACAACATCGTCGACAAGCAGCACCCGCTTACCCTCAAGCTGCACACCGTCTGCAACAGCGTACACGCCCGAAACATTCTCACGCCGCTGCTTTGCGTCACGGCTTAGTGACTGCGCCTTATTATTGCGTATCTTTTTTAGCGTTGGGATGCAGGCTATCCCCATGCGTCGGGACATTTCCTCCGCTATCAGGCGTGCCTGATCGTAGCCGCGTGTGCGCAGACGCTGCCTGCTCAGCGGTATCCATGATATCACATCAATACTGCCGCAATCAAGATTATTTTCGACGCATGTCGACATCAGCTCGCCATAGCGTCGGCTGTAGGCCGCGCAGCCGCGAAATTTGTATCTGTGAACGGAAAGGCGGACATCGTCCTTGTAATATAGCGGCGAGACGCATTTATCGACAAACGGGAGCTTCTGAACAACGCTGTCGCCCCTGGTATAGGGGAGCTTTCTCTCACAGTCAAGGCAGATATCCCCGCTTTTCAAAACGCGGTCACAGAACACGCATTTGCAGGGATATATAAGTCCAATAAGCTTATTTAGCAGATTCATCGGCAAGGCGTATCCTCAGCGCACTGTATCGGCGCGACTGCTTGTGGTTATCTATCATCCTGTGGGCAACGGAATCGTCGCCGACCATTATCATGAGCTCCTTTGCGCGCGTGACCGCCGTGTACAGCACGCCGCGCGTAAGCAGCATCGGCGCCGTGGGGTTAAGGGAAAGTATCACCGCGCGATACTCGCTGCCCTGCGATTTATGCACTGTCAGCGCCCATGCATGTTCAAGCTCGTTTAGCATCTCAAAGCCATAGGTCGCAAGCTTGTCCTCATAATCTATCGTCATGAGCTCCGAGGCCGTGTCAATTTCGGTTATGACACCGATATCGCCGTTATATATGCCCATTCCCGCGCGGCCGCGCTTATCCTTCCAAATGATATCGTAGTTATTCTTCGTCTGAATGACCCTGTCGCCGACGCGAAAGACCGTTTCGCCGAAGCTTTTTTCTTTTTTCTTCTCATCGGGCGGGTTTAGCGCCGCCTGGAGGCATTTGTTGAGGTTGACTGTGCCCGTTTCACCCTTGCGGCTGGGCGAGAGCACCTGGATCTGATTTGTGGGTATCTTCATATTCTCCGGCAGGCGCTGGCGGCAGAGCTGCACTATCGTTTCGACGCACGAGCCTCCCTGAAGTCTGCGAAGCCTGAAGTAATCGCCCGCGTTTTCGTTAAAGTCCGGGTGCTCGCCGCGGTTTATCATATGCGCGTTGCGCACGATGCGGCTGCCGGCTTTTTGGCGGAAAATCTCCGTCAGGCGCACGGTCGGAACGATGCCGCTGCGGATGATATCGGAAAAGACATTGCCAGGCCCCACCGAGGGAAGCTGATCCGCGTCGCCGACAAGCAGGATGCGGCAGTCGGGCTTGAGCGCCTTGAGTATGGCGTTCATAAGCGTTATGTCAACCATCGAGCACTCGTCTATTATAAGCGCGTCGCAGGCGAGCTTATCCTCCTCGTCCTTGCCGAAGACAACGCTCTGCCCGTCCTCGGCCATTTTCGCGCCGAGCATACGGTGGATGGTGCTGGCCTCCATGCCGCACAGCTCGCTCATGCGCTTTGCGGCGCGGCCTGTCGGGGCTGCAAGATAGGTTTCAAGCTCAAGCTCGTCATACAAAGCGAGCACTGCGCGCAAGATGGTGGTTTTGCCCGTGCCGGGGCCGCCTGTTATGACCAGCATACGGTTCTGTGCGGCAAGGCTTATGGCCTTGCGCTGCATGGGCGCGTACTCGATCTCGTTTGCCGCCTCGAGGCGGGCAATTAATTTGTCGACATTCACGGGCTTTCCGACGTTTGCGGCGCACATTGACTTTATGCGCTCTGCCGTATAGGTCTCGGCCTCATAAAGCGAGGCAAGGTAGCAGGCATCGAGCCCCGCAACAGGGCTGCACACCACATCGCCCGCTTTGCACAGCTCATCGACCGCTTCCTCGGCAAGCTCCGCCGTCACGCCGATAAGCTGCGCCGTTGCCGCCGTGAGCTTTCCGCGCGGGATGAAGCAGTGGCCGTTTCCGGAATTGTGCGCAAGCTCGAAAACTACCGCCGCACACACTCGGTTGAGGCTGTCTCCGTCCAGTCCGAGTGAAAGAGCAAGGCTGTCAGCCTCGGCAAAGTTTGCGCCAATGTGCGCCGAGGCGAGTATGTATGGGTTTTCATGCACGATCTCGATTGCTGAATTACCGTAGAACTTGAACATCCTCAGCGCGAACACCGGCTGGATGCCGTATGAGCACAAAAACTCCGTCAGGCGGCGCACTCCCGCCTGCTTTTTAAAGCCGGCGCTTATGTCCTTTGCCTTGGAGCTGCTTATGCCCTTTATCTCCGCAAGCTTTTCCGGCTGCATTTCGAGAACATCGAGCGCCTTGTCGCCGAATTTATCGACAATGAGCGCCGCCGTTGCAGGGCCGACGCCGCGCACCGTGCCGCCGGCGAGGTAATCATATATGGCTTCTGCCGAGGTCGGCAGCATACGGCTGCACTGCTCGATCTTAAACTGCCGCCCGTGCTGGGCGTGGGTCATCCACGAGCCCTCGGCCGATATGAGCTCGCCCGGGGCAACATACGGCAGACAGCCGACGGCCGTTGTTATCTCGCCGCTGTCAAGCTCAAGGCGCACGACGGCATAGCCGTTTTCGTCGTTTCTGAATATGACCGAAGCAACGCTTCCGTTTATCTCGCTAAGTTCCTGCATCTTCTGTTAGTTCCTCTGTGTAGTTTACAAATCTGTACTGCGAGCAAAACCGCTCGGCGATGCTGCGCGTTTCGTCATCCGGCATTGACGCCGCGACGGTGATATCCGCGCGCAGTGTTCCGTTTTCCCTGAGCCATACGAGGCTGCGCAAGGTGTATTCGAGCATGGGCTCACTGCCGCAAACGTTAAGCGTAAGCCGCGCCTTCGTGCTTTTTCCAAGCCTCACGGGCGTGAGCATAAGCCCCTTAACAGACCAAATAATGAGCCACAAAAGCCCCGCGGCGAAAAAGCCGACGATGAAATATTCCGTCATACCGTCCCCTCCCGTAATATTCTACGGCGCGGGACGGTGATTTGTTATAGCATCTTTTTAAGAAACTGCCCGGTGTAGCTTGTCTCGCATGCCGCGCACTCCTCCGGAGTTCCGGCAAACACGAGCGAGCCGCCGCCGTCGCCGCCCTCGGGGCCGAGGTCGATGATATAGTCGGCGGTTTTTATGACATCGAGGTTGTGCTCGATGATAAGCACTGTGTTGCCCGCGTCGGCAAGGCGGTCGATAATCTGCAAAAGCTTCTGCACATCGGACATGTGAAGCCCCGTGGTGGGCTCGTCTAAGATATACACCGTTGAGCCCGTGCCGCGGCGCGAAAGCTCGGTTGCAAGCTTAACGCGCTGAGCCTCGCCGCCTGAGAGCGTCGTGCTCGACTGGCCGAGCTTAACATAGCCAAGGCCGACATCATAGAGCGTATCGAGCTTTGCCTTGAGCTTCGGCAGGTTTTCAAAAAACGTGCAGCCCTCCTCGACCGTCATATCGAGCACATCGCTGATGCTCTTGCCCTTGTATCTGACCTCGAGCGTCTCGCGGTTATATCTCTTGCCCTTGCACACGTCGCAGGGGACGTAGACATCGGGCAAAAAGTGCATTTCTATCTTCTGAACACCGTCGCCCTTGCAGGCTTCGCACCTGCCGCCCTTGACGTTGAAGGAAAAGCGGCCGGAGTTATATCCGCGCAGGCGCGCATCCTCGGTTTGTGCGAAAAGCTCGCGGATATCGTTAAACAATCCGGTGTAGGTCGCGGGGTTTGAGCGCGGCGTACGTCCGATGGGGCTCTGGTCAATGTCTATGACCTTGTCGATATCCTCAAGCCCCTCTATCCTCAGGCATTTGCCGGGCTTTGTTTTCGCGCGGTTTTTCTTGAGGGCTAGGGTCTTATACACGATCTCATTTACAAGGCTCGACTTGCCGCTGCCGGATACGCCCGTCACGCAGGTTATAACGCCCTTGGGTATGCTGAC
Organism: uncultured Oscillospiraceae bacterium; assembly: GCA_964634435.1. GTDB lineage: Bacteria > Bacillota > Clostridia > Oscillospirales > Oscillospiraceae > F23-B02. Next base: position 20,303 of record CAZWJM010000014.1, read on the forward strand.
GTCAATGTTTTTAAGGTTATGCTCCGCGGCGCCCAGGACTGTTATGAAGCCCTTGTCGGCGCTTCGTCTTTGCGCGGGGACGGGTATAGCACGCCTGCCACTCAAAAACTGCCCTGTCAGCGATCTTTCGCAGGCGCAGACGTCCTCAACGCTTCCGGCGCAGACAATCTCGCCGCCGTGTACGCCCGCTCCGGGGCCGATATCGACGAGAAAGTCGGACTCGCGCATGGTGTCCTCATCGTGCTCGACGACGATGAGCGTGTTGCCGAGGTCGCGCAGCTCCTTGAGCGTTTTGAGAAGCTTTTCGTTATCGCGCTGATGCAGGCCGATGCTCGGCTCATCGAGGATGTATAACACACCCGTGAGCGACGCACCTATCTGCGTTGCAAGGCGGATACGCTGGCTCTCGCCGCCGGAGAGGGTTGCAGCGCCGCGCGAAAGGCTGAGGTACTGCAATCCGACATTTTTGAGAAAGCCGAGGCGCGCCTTGATTTCTTTAATTATCCTGTCGGCAATGATATGCTCCGTTTCGCTCATTTCAAGCGAATCGACAAAGCTTATCGCCTCCGTCACCGACATATCGCCCATCGCGGCGATGTTTATCCCGCCGACCGTGACGGCAAGCGCCTCGCGGCGCAGTCGCTGTCCCTTACAATCGGGGCACATGACCTCGGACATGCTCTCCTCGATATCGGCGCGCATGGCCGGTGACTGCGTTTCGTAATAGCGGCGCTCGAGGTTTTTGCATATGCCCTCGAACGGGCGCGAGAATTTGCCGGCAAAGGAGCTGTTTTTGCGCTCGCGCTCGTAGCTGAGCTCAAGCTTTTCCTTGCCAGTTCCGTAAAGCAGTGTATCCTTTGCGCCGGCGGGCAGCTGATTTATGGGCGTTGTCATGTCAAAGCCGAATTTTTCGGCCAGCGCATTATAATACATGCTCGCAATGGAATCCGCGCCCGTGCCCCAGCCGGAGGCCTTTATAGCGCCGTCTGCAATGCTCAGGCTCTCATCGGGGATTATGAGCTCCGGGTCAATGAGAAGCTGCATTCCAAGTCCGTCGCAGCGCGGGCACGCGCCATAGGGCGTATTGAAGGAAAACATGCGCGGCGTGAGCTCCTCGATGGATATGCCGCAGTCAGGGCAGGCGTAGTTTTGCGAGAACATTATCTGCCGCCCTTCGCTGACGATATCCGCAACAACAAGCCCCGCGGCAAGCGAGGCGGCCGTTTCAACTGAATCGGCAAGGCGGCGGGATATGCCGTCTTTTATCACAACGCGGTCGACAACTATCTCTATCGTGTGCTTTTTATTCTTGTCAAGCTTAATATCCTCCGTCAGCTCGTACATGCTGCCGTCGACGCGCACGCGGACATAGCCCGAGCGCCGCGCGTCCTCGAACACCTTGACATATTCGCCCTTGCGCGCACGCACGACCGGCGCAAGCAGCATGAGCTTCGTCCCCTCGGGCAGGAGCATGAGCTGGTCGATTATCTGATCGACTGTCTGCTGGCGTATCTCCTTGCCGCATTTGGGGCAATGGGGCTTGCCTATGCGCGCCCACAGCAGGCGCATGTAGTCGTATATCTCCGTGACCGTGCCGACGGTGGAGCGCGGGTTGCGCGAGCCGGTCTTCTGGTCTATGGATATCGCGGGCGAAAGGCCCTGGATATAGTCAACATCGGGCTTATCCATCTGACCGAGGAACTGCCGCGCGTAGGACGAGAGGCTTTCGACGTATCTTCTCTGCCCCTCGGCATAGATCGTATCAAACGCAAGGCTGGATTTGCCGCTTCCGGACACGCCCGTCATGACGATGAGCTTATTGCGCGGAAGCTCGATATCAACATTTTTGAGGTTATTTGTCCTTGCGCCTTTTATCTTTATATAATCGTTCATTTTTCACTTACCAGATCCGCAAATTTTCCGCGCACGAGGGCGCACAGCTCATTCGGCTCAAGCTCCACCTGATAGCCTATCTTCCCCGCGCTGACCATAACGGTCGGCTTATCCTGCGCGCTTATATCAAAAAAGGTCTTGTACTGCTTTTTCATGCCGACGGGCGAGCAGCCGCCGCGAACATAGCCCGTGAGGGCGTTAATTTCGCTGACATGTATCATGGCAACAGACTTCTCCCCTGCGGCCTTTGCCGCCTTTTTGAGGTCGAGCTCCCCTGCCACCGGCACAACGAAAACATAAATGCCCTTGCTTGCGCCGCGTGCAACGAGGGTCTTGAACACCTGCGCGGGGTCCTGTCCGCAGATGCGCGCAACGGTCAGCCCGTCGACGGCCTCGTCGCTGTGGGGGTATTCGTGCGGCGTATATTTTATCTTCTTCTGCTCAAGCAGACGCATAACATTCGTTTTCTGTTCCTTCACGGCGCATCTCCTACATATAGTGGCATAATAGATTATTATACCGCAATATTTTTTATCTTTCAATAGAAAAAGGACTTCTCAGTGAGAAGTCCTTTTTGTGATTATTAAAGAAATCAGAAGAGCTTGCCAAGACCGGAGAGGCCCTTGTTGAGGATGCCGAACACGGGCTCGGTTATGCTTCCGATGACGGAAAAGCCCTTGTCTGCCTCTGCCTCTTCCCCGGCGGGAGCTTCGTCCTCAGCGGGAGCAGCGGGAATCTCCTCCTCCTCGACTGCGGGCTCGGCGGGAGCTGCTGCTTCCTCGTTTTCGGGAACGTTCACAGCGTCCTCAACTTCGGCAACAGCGCTGTCGACAACGTTTTCAATTACGTCCTCGACCTCTGCGGGTGCTGCTGCATCCTCGACAGGCTCGGAGACGACTGCCTTGCTGTCGGTCGCTTCGACGATGTTGAAGCTGCGGGTGGCGGGCAGGATGGAGATGTTATCGCCGCTGTAGCAGGTAGCGACCTGAGTGTAGCTGCCGACGCGGGTGGGAACGTCGCTGCTGTTGTACTTGACCTTGATGAGGCCGAAGAACACCTTGTAGCTGCCGGTGTACTTATAGCTTATCTTTGCGTCCTTGACTTTCTGACCATTGTTATAGAGCGTTGCGGTGAGGTCAGCGCTTGCAAGCTCATCAGCCGTAAGAGACTCGGGGAGTTCGGAGTTCCACACGAGCTCATTGCCTCTCATGTTGGGAACGACGACTACGCCGCCAAAGCCATAGGCTGCATTATAGTTTTCGCTGTCGGTAACAACAAGGACTGCGTAAACGCCTGCGTGAGAAGGAGTGCCAAACGCTACGCGAACATCGTCAACGACTTCGGGGAGGTTCGTTATCTGCGTAACTATTGTCTCGACAGTATCGGTCATTATCGGAACATATTCATTCAGCTCAAGGAGCTTGGTCAGGAACACCTTAAATTCACCGACTGTCATTCCCTGATTCAGATACTCCGAAAAGCTCATGCCAAACATCGCTTTGAATGCTGTATTAAATACAAAATCGTTAATTAGGCTATCAAACTTGGCAGGAAGCTTTACATAGACAATGGTCTCATTCTCGTTGGTCTGTCCTGCAAAGATAGTCCAAATGTCGATTTCCTTATCGGCGGGGTTTGTGGTAACAAAGCCCTCGGGCAGCTCGCCGCCGGCGGTGATGACAGCAAGGGACGAGGTGTCGTTTACATTGCCCTTCAGCGTGACGGTGACATTAGCCTTGTTGACGATGACGCTTGCGTTCACCTGACAGGGCTTGTAGTAATCGTCACCTGCGAAGCTGATGGTGACGGTCTGGGCCTCCTCGCTTGCGTTGAGGTCATCTGCACCCGAAACGGTCAGAACTGCATCGGCGGGCAGAGTGCTTGCAGAAAGGTCAACGGCATTTGCAAGTATCGCCTGCTGCATGACGGACTTATCCATGTTATAGGTGACAGCGGCGTTTTCGTTGACAGCGATAACGCTCTGAATGCGGCCGTCGACGACCTTGACAGAATAAGTAGTGTCAGTGCCGACTACGCGGACAGTGACGGTGGGTTCGCCTGCTATAAGGGAAGTCATGGAGTCTATGTACCGGACTCCAGTTTTGTTTTTATCATAAAATCCATGTTTAATATCAAAGCTAGTTTCACCACTAATAATTGCTTCGACATTACCACCGTCAACCGGTGCCCAAACACTGGCTGTTTTAGTAAAATACTTATCGTACGGATATTCATACTCAGAGTAATACTCCCACTGGGTATCCGCGGCGGTTTCCATCAGTGCGTTGAGCTTAGCGTTTACGTTGTCGCCCTTGCACAGTCCAAGCTCTTTCACTTCGCTATCTGCCGAGACGGGGAAAACCATCAGGGAGAAGGTCATGATAATTGCCAGGGTCAATGCCAGCAGTCTGCTGAGCTTTTAGTTCGCTTTCATAACTTAAATCCTCTCATTTGTTAAAATCGTGTTCCGTTTTTGAACCAAACGGAAACAAAGCGTTTACAATTATACGCTTCCAATTGGAAAAGTCAACACTTTTATGTCAACTGTATATTAAATCGAGTTAGATGGAAGCAGCGCAAAAAACACCCGCGGAGCAATGCTCCGCGGGTGCAGTGTTTAAATTATCAGTCTTTTTTGAATCTTGCCAGCAGGTTTTCAACGCTGTCATCCAAAATTCTGAGGTAGCGCTCCTTATCGTGCTCGGTCATGGGCGGCATCCCCGCGTCGAGCCACTGAGAGATCCAGCCGACGACACAATTGGTGTAAAACTCGCACACAAACTCAAGGTCGGACCACTCAATGCTCAGTCCCTCGGATACGATGACCGCAAAACCGTGGACGCAATAGTGCAGCTTCTCCTTGAAATAACGCAGCATATAAGAGCGATTGTGCGAATTGAAGATGTTCAGGACAAAGTCCCTGTTATCCCAAAGATAAGTGAAATAAATGACCACATGCTCGGACCATGTTTCATACTCGATCTCGCGCGGAAGCGTCCTGTTCGCGTCCTCCTCGAAGACCCACTCCAAGAGATCATACACATCGTCAAAGTGGTAATAGAAGGTCTGGCGGTTCACGCCGCACTCCTCGACGAGGTCCTTGATAGTGATCTTATCGATCGGCTTCACGGCCAGCATTTTCTTCAGTGCATTGCCTAAAGCCTCTTTTGTTGAGCTTGCCATTTAGCTACCTCCACCTATATTTAATGTTTAGTTGTAAATAATATAACATAGTTTTTCGAAAAAAGATAGATTAATATTTAATTTTTTCGCGAAATGTGTTTAAATATATTTATGGATATTGCAAAAACACAGTTTTATACACTCGCAGGGCGCTTCGCGCCGAGCCCAAGCGGGGATCTGCACATGGGCAATCTGGCACAGAGCCTGCTTGCGTGGCTGGATATCAGAAGCTTGGGCGGAACACTTGTTTTCCGCATGGAGGATCTTGACCCGGACAGGAGCTCGGATGAAAGCGCGCGCATGATAGCCTCGGCACTGACGCAGCTGGGGCTTGATTGGGATATCGGTTACCCGGACGAGGGATATTCGCAGAGCCAAAGGAGCAATCTTTACGACGATGTGTTCAGCCTGCTTTGCGGCAAGGGCCTCGTTTACCCCTGCTATTGCAGCCGAGCAGAGCGCCTTGCGGCAGCAGCGCCGCACCCGGGCGAGGAGCACCGCGACTTCGGCTGCAAGTGCCGGCATCTTACGGCTGTGCAGCGGCGCGAGCTTGAAGCGGCGGGACGCAGGCCGGCGTGGAAGATAAAAGTTCCGGACAGGGTGATAGAGTTCTGCGACGGGCACTATGGCCGCTTTACGGAAAACCTCGCCGACACGGGGGATTTTATTATCAAGCGCTCGGACGGCGTTTACGCATATCAGCTTGCCGCGTCGTTTGACGATATGGACATGGGCGTTACACGCGTTGTGCGCGGGCGCGACCTGCTGTCATCGACGGCGAGGCAGATTTGGCTCATATCCGAGCTCGGCGGCACAGTTCCGCAATATTGCCACGCTCCCCTGCTGACCCTCGGCGATGGGCGCAAGCTTTCAAAGCGGCACGGCGATATGAGTGCAGCGGAGCTGTTAAAGCGGCACTCGCCGGAGGAGATAATCGGTACTCTTGCCGGACTTCTCGGCATATCGGATGGCTCACCCATCGGCGCTGCGGAGCTAATAGGGCGCTTTGACTGGGAAAACGTCAAAAAGGACGATATATTAATTAACGGCTGAGGTAAACCTCAGCCGTTTCAGCTTGTAAAAAAAGTCCTGTAGGACTCTTTTACAAGCTTCAGCCGCCGAGCATTTTGAATACTTCAAAATGCAGCTTCGCCCGAAAAACCTTGCTTCTCATGGCTTTTCGGCGGCGGTTTATCCAATTCGAGGCGGGTCTTACCCCCTCGAGCTCCCCCGCTGCTCAATTGTTTTTAATGCATAGCATAGTTTTTCGACAGGCTGTAACGGCTGAGGTAAACCTCAGCCGTTTGTTTTAGTCTCTGTTAAATTCCCTCAGCTCGAGGCCGGGGTTTTTGCTCAGCGCCCAGTTGACGCACCATTCGGAGGTGAACAGCAGCAGGTTATTTCCTCGGAAATCCTGCACCCACTTGGTGTCACTCGTGAGGTTTAAGTCATTGGGGTTAACGTCCTCGTTATCGATCCAGCGCACGACCTCGTACGGCATGCTGCGGCGGCGCACGTCAACGCCGTACTCGCTCTTGAGCCTGTATTCGAGCACCTCAAGCTGCAGTATGCCGACGACGCCGACGATGATCTCCTCAACGCCTGTAAACGGCTCGTGGAATATCTGTATCGCGCCCTCCTGCGCTATCTGCATGATGCCCTTTTCAAACTGCTTGCGCTTCATCGTGTCGATTCGCTCGACGCCTGCAAAGATCTCCGGTGCAAAGGTCGGGATGCCCTCAAACTCGACCTTCATCGCCTTGTCGCATATCGTGTCACCGATGGAGAATATACCGGGGTCGAATACGCCGATGATATCGCCGGCATACGCCTCGTTTATTATCGCCCTCTCCTGCGCCATGAGCTGCTGGGGCTGTGCCAGGCGTATCGCCTTGCCGCCCTGGACGTGGAAATATTCCTTATCGCGCTCGAATTTGCCGGAGCAGATGCGCATGAACGCTATCCTGTCGCGGTGAGCCTTGTTCATGTTCGCCTGAATCTTAAATACGAAGGCGGAGAACTTTTCGCTGAAGGGGTCTACCGTCTCCTCGCCCGCTCTGCGCGGCAGAGGCGGCATGGTCATGTCAAGAAAGCTCTCCAAAAACGGCTCGATGCCGAAGTTGTTGAGCGCAGAGCCGAAGAACACGGGACTGAGCTTGCCCTCGCGCACCTGCTCGATGTCAAACTCATAGCCTGCGCCGTCAAGAAGCTCAACATCGTCGCACAGCGTGCCGCGAAGCTTAGGGCCTATAAGACTGTCGAGCATTTCGGTGTCCTCCAGGCTGCACTCGATGGCCTTTATCCTGTCCTGTCCGCGGTGGAATTCGCTGAACGCGAGTATCTCGCGCTTTTCGCGGTCGTACACGCCCTTGAAGTCGATGCCGCAGCCGATGGGCCAGTTCATGGGGTAAGTGCCGATGCCGAACTCCTGCTCAAGCTCCTCCATCAGATCGTATGGGCTGCGCGCCTCGCGGTCGAGCTTATTTATAAATGTAAAGATGGGTATATTGCGCATGGCGCAGATCTTGAAGAGCTTGCGCGTCTGCGGCTCGATGCCCTTTGCCGCGTCGATGACCATGACGGCGCTGTCGGCAGCCATGAGGGTGCGGTAGGTGTCCTCGGAAAAGTCCTGGTGGCCGGGCGTGTCGAGGATATTGATGCAGTAGCCATTATACTCAAACTGCATGACAGACGAGCTTATCGATATTCCGCGCTGCTTTTCAAGCTCCATCCAGTCGGACACGGCGTGGCGGGCCGTTGCCTTGCCCTTGACTGAGCCTGCAAGCTGTATCGCTCCGCCGTAAAGCAGGAGCTTTTCAGTAAGCGTTGTTTTACCGGCGTCGGGGTGCGAGATTATCGCAAAGGTCCTGCGCCGCTCGATTTCCTTTCTTATATCAGCCATATATGCTTCTCTCCATATAATTTTTCACACGGATTAATATACTATCATAAATATATTGCAAATGCAAAGATTTTTCTTTTTTATCGAACAGATAGATGTTATACTGTTAAAAAAGGAAAGGGAGAGCATTTATATGACGAACATTGACCCGTATTCACAGGCAAGCTTAAAGGGCGTGAGCCTGCCGACGCGCATAATCCGCTCGGCGACGCATGAGGGCATGGCCGACGAGCGCGGCGTGCCGACAAAGCAGCTTATAAAAACCTACGAAGCCTACGCCAAGGGCGGCGCGGGGCTTATAATCACAGGCTACATGGGTATTTCCCAGCAGGGCAAGTGCCCGCTGTACCGCATGACGATGCTCGACTCGGACGAGCTCATACCCGCCTGGCACGAGGTTACAGACAGCGTGCATGCCCTCGGTACGCCGATATTCGCGCAGATAGCGCACTCGGGCCGTCAGACGAGGAAAAAGATAACCGGCGAGAAAACGGTCGCCCCGTCAGCCATTCGCGATTTCTTGTATTGGGAGAACGTTCCGCACAGGCTTTCCTCCCGCGAGATACTTAAAATCGCCGACGACTTTGCCACGGCTGCGCTCAGAGCTAAAAAGGCCGGCTTTGACGGCGTGCAGCTTCACTGCGCACACGGATACCTGCTGCACGGCTTTTTGTCCCCGCACACCAATAAGCGGCGCGACAAGTGGGGCGGCAGTACAGAAAACCGCTTCCGCATAGTCGATGAGATAATGCGCCGCACGAGGGCGCTTGTCGGCGACTTCCCCATCATCGTGAAAATAAGTTCCTCCGAGCGTGACCGCGATGGCTTAAATCCTGAGGAGGCAGTGAAGATCTCACGCCTCATGGAGCGTGCGGGTGTTGACGGCATCGAGGTCTCCTGCGGCAGAGCCAGCGAGGGCTTCAACATGTCGCGCGGCGGCTTCGCCTACCCCATCATGTGCAGGGATAACTTCCGCTTTGACATACTGCCGAAGTTTTCATGGCCGGCGCTGCGTCCGTTCATGAAAATGCTGTTTAAAAGTCCCGAGCCGCTCAGAGCGTACAATGTAGAGGCGGCGCAGATGATAAAGCATGCAGTCTCCATCCCTGTCATAGTCTGCGGCGGCATACGCGCCGATGACGAAATACGCGACGTTATCTGCAACGGCAAGGCCGACTTCGTTTCAATGTCGCGTGCGTTTATCTGCGAGGCGAATGTAGTTAACAAGCTGCGCGACGGCACTCAGAAGGAAGCGCGCTGCTGCGGCTGCAACTTCTGCCTCATGGGTGCGGAAAAGCGCCCGCTGCGCTGCTATTACGCAAAGCTGCCCAAATAAAAGCTTGACCCCACGGCATTTGCCGTGGGGTCGTGTTTTTTAAATTTATTCTTCTTCAATTACGCTCACTATCCTTGTCGGGGTGGGGTCTGCCTTATAGCGCAGGCGGCTTACTATGACGGCTATGACTATGCCGAGGGCGGCAGAGGCAAAGGCCGCGAGGATACACATATTCTCCGTCAGCGAGAACGCGGCGGCGACAGCGTAGCCGACCATGAGCATCACAAGCGGCAGGACATAGATAGCAAACGCACCGCGCACGACACCCGCCGTCGGCGTTTCTATCATAACATGCTGACCGCGGCGCGCCTCGATGGGGTTGCGCACGACAGACTTCATGAGGTTATCATACCGGCACTCGTTGCACTCACTGCAATCGCCGCCGCATATGCTCGAGCGCTCGACCACGACCTCGGCCAGTCCATCCTCTCGTACTTTTGTTACTATTGCTTCCTGAAGCATTTTTGCATCACCATTACATAGATTTTTTCTGCATTATACACCTTAATATCACTTGTAGCAAGTGCGTGTTTATGCTATACTGGTTTTAAAAGACAAACAGGAGGTGGCTGCTGTGCCCAGCGTGCTCAACCTTAAAAAATCCAACTGCAAAAACTGCCACAGATGCATACGCAAGTGTCCGGTGAAGGCGATACGCTTCACGGGGCATCAGGCGCGCATAATAAGCGACGAATGCATCCTGTGCGGCCAGTGCTTTGTCGTCTGCCCGCAGGAGGCAAAGGAGATAATCGACGATCGCGAGAAGGTCACCGTGATGCTGCAGGGCAAGGCCCCCGTCATCGCGAGCTTCGACCCGTCGTTCTACGCCTGCTGGGCTGACTGCGGCCCGAATTCGCTGCGCAAGGCACTTATCGAGCTCGGCTTTACAGACGCCGAGGAGACGGCCATCGGCGCGACGATAGTCAAGCGCGAGTACGAGCGGCTTTTGCAGGAAGCAAAGCAGGATATCATCATAACCTCATCCTGCGCATCCCTCAACCTGCTTGTCGAAAAGCATTTCCCGGAGCTGAGGCAGTACCTTGCCCCAGTCGTATCGCCCATGATAGCGCACGCGATGGACATAAAGCGCCGCAGACCCGAGGCGAAGGTCGTGTTCATCGGCCCCTGCGTTGCGAAGAAGGACGAGTATGAGGGTACATGCGTCGACGCTGTACTCACGTTCGAGGAATTTGACCAAATGCGCCTGTCGGCAAAGATAGATATCGAGCCGGAGTTTGGCGAATCCTTCCCCGGCAGGGCGCGCTCCTTCCCCGTCACGGGCGGCATAATTAAAAGCATGAACATTCCCGACACGGGATATCACTGCATCGCGACTAACGGCCCGAAAAACTGCATGAATGCCCTTAACGACATCAAAAACGGCGGCATACACAAGTGCTTTATCGAGCTTGCCATGTGCGACGGAAGCTGCATCGACGGCCCCATCATGGAAAAGTACATTAACTCCCCCATTCGCCACATTTGCTCTGTCATCGGCAACGTCGGCAAGGAGGACTTCGACGTTCCACAGCCGCCGCGCGAGCAGCTGTACAAGCAGTATATCGGAACGCCGCTGAATAAGCGCGTGCCCAACGAGGCCGAGGTTAAGGCCATCCTCGCAAAGCTCGGCAAGAACACCAAGGGCGACGAGCTCAACTGCGGCTCCTGCGGATACGACACCTGCCGCGACAAGGCCATCGCCATCTACCGCGGCACTGCCGACTACAGCATGTGCCTGCCGTTTATCATGGACAAGGCCGAGCGATTCAGCAACAAGATACTCAACAACATGCCCAGCGGCGTCGTTGTCGTCAACGAAGACCTCGAGGTGCAGCAGCTAAACCGCACGGCGATGACCATGCTCAACATCCGGCACGAGTCGGACGTTTTGGGCGACAGCGTTGTAAGAATTCTTGACACAGGTCCGTTCTTCACCTGCCTTGAGACGGGAAAAAGCGTCAAAAAGCTGCGCGGCTACTTTGCCGACTATGAAAAATATTTCGAGCAGACCATAGTTTACGACCGCTCGACAAAGATACTTATCGACATCATCTCCGACGTTACCGAGGAGGAGGAAGAGTCGATGCGCCGCAAGGCGATAAGCCAGAACACGGCCGAGATAACCAACAACGTTATCGAAAACCAGATGCGCATCGTTCAGGAGATCGCCTCCCTGCTGGGTGAAACGACGGCGGAGACGAAGATAGCCCTGACAAGACTGAAGGAGTCGTTGAGCCTTGAAGAAGAATAATCTTTGCAGCGAGATAGCGCACATGAGCCTCAACCACGACGGCGAACAGCTTTGCGGCGACCATGTTGAGATTGTCGAAAACGACAACTCAACGATAGTCGTGCTGGCCGACGGGCTGGGAAGCGGCGTCAAGGCGAGCATACTCTCGACCCTGACCTCGACGATAATTTCGACGATGCTGGCCGCGGGGCTGCATCTGCGCGACGCTGTTGAAACAATTGCCGACACGCTGCCGATATGCTCCGAGCGCAAGACCGCGTTTTCGACCTTCACCATCATAAGGCTTGAACACAACACCCGCGCGGACATCATCCAGTACGAAAATCCGAACGTCATCCTCATACGAAACGGCGTTCACTATGAGTTCCCGCTCACGTCGATGAGGATCGGCGAAAAAACGATATACACCTCGTCTGTTGAGCTTGTCGACGGCGACATGTTTGCCGCGCTCAGCGACGGAGTTTTGTACGCGAGCGCCGACGGCGTGCTCAATCCCGATTGGGACAGGGACGCGATAATAAAATTCCTCGAGCCGATAAGCGACGCGGGGCTCACCTCGACAGTGCTCGTCAATATGCTCATGGAGGAGACCAACAGGCTCTACGACGGCAAGCCCTTTGACGACGCGACAGCGTGCATCGTCAAGATACGCCAGCGGCAGACCGTCAACATCGCAGTCGGCCCGCCGGAGAATATAAGCGACAACCACCGCATGATGGCGCTGTTTTTCGCCAAGGAGGGCAAGCACATCGTCTGCGGCGGAACAACGGCGAGGATCGCGGCAGAATATCTGCGCCGCCCCGTGCAGACGGATTTCAGCTCCACCGACCCCGACATTCCGCCCATATCACACGTCGAGGGCATCGACCTTGTCACCGAGGGCATCATAACCGTCGACCGCATTTTGGCCTACGCCAAGGACTATGTCAAGGATAACCGCAGCTTCGAGAACTGGTGCTATAAAAAGGACGGCGCCTCGCTTGCCGCGCGCATCCTGTTTGAGGACGCGACGGACATAAACATGTTCATCGGCCACGCGGCAAACCCCGCGCACGACGAAATGCCCATTAACTTCAACGTCAAGATGCAGATACTGAAGCAGCTGTCCAAAAACCTCGAAAAAATGGGCAAGAGGGTCAAGATCCTCGATTTCTGATAACAAAAATCGCACCCCGTGGAAAAATCCACGGGGTGCTCAGCTTGTAAAAAGAGTCCTACAGGACTCTTTTTACAAGCTTCAGCCGCCGAGCATTTTGAATACTTCAAAATGCAGCTTCGCCCGAAAAACCTTGCTTCTCATGGCTTTTCGGCGGCGGTTTATCCAATTCGAGGCGGGTCTTACCCCCTCGAGCTCCCCTGCTGCTCAATCATTTTTAATGCATAGCATAGTTTTTCGACAGGCTGCGCACCCCGTGGGAAATCCCACGGGGTGCTTTGTTTTAGGTCAGGTCAAATATCAATGGAAGATACTATCGAAGAAGTTTTCGATGCAGATCTGGATGTACTGCCAGAGGGGCATCTTGTAGAAGCAGTGGATGCAGTACCTGCCGACAAATTCGTGGCCGGTGGCCTCGACGATATCCTTGTGGACAACATCGCCGCAGTCAGGGCAGGTGTACACAGTGTAGCCATCCGCAGTGCAGGTGGGCTCAACAGTCTCGCCGGCGACATAGTTGTGCTCGCCGGTTGCGGGAAGCTCTTCCCGTGCAACAATAACTGCGTCGCAGACGGAGCAGTGCGAACCCTCGGTCAGGCCGGTGTTGCAGCAGGTGGGTGCAACGGCTGCGTCGACGACCTCAACGTGAGGATTCGAGACAGTGTCAAGAACGTCGCCTTTTTCTGCATTCACCATTGCCTGTGCAGCTTCAAGGGAGGTGTAGTAGTTTGTTACGGTTGTGGGGAAGTTGGGGTAATTGCTGTGGTTATTATGGTTGTAGTCGTAATCCGTAGGAGCGGTGGTTACGCTTGCAACAACGCGGCAATCGTTCGGGATAACGGTGTACTCGTTTACATTTCCTTTGAATGCTTCGCTGTAAACCGAAGTCTTGCTGACAACATAACCATCTGCGACCATGTTGCCGTCATTCATGAAGCGGGGATCGCAGGTAACAACAGTGCCGCCGTACATAGTGATACGCTTAGTAGCATCATTGTTCTTGTTGGAATTGTAGTTGCCGTTCATATTAAACAGCTGCTTGTGACCATCGCCGAGGCCGGTGTTATTCTCAAAACGGCCGCCATTGATGACAACATTACCGCCATTAAAAATATAAATGATCTGCATTTGGCCATAGAAGTTGCCGTTTTCAATGGTCAGCTTGGCGTTCGGAGCATTTCGCAGCCATACGCCGATACCACCGTCACCAGCAGTACCAGCAAAACTGTCAATAGTACCATTGCCGGTAATGGTCACGTTAGCCTCTCCGGCAAGACCGAATACGACATGGCATTTGTTGCATGTCTTTTCCTTTATTGCGTCAGA
>CAZWJM010000015.1:0-32621 GCA_964634435.1 uncultured Oscillospiraceae bacterium
GATATAGATACTTAACGCACCTTGATATTAAAATGTCAAGCGACAGGGAGGGTAGAGATTCGACATCTACATAACCTAATTATACAGTTATCCAATTAAGGAGGGAAACACTGTGGTAACATTTATTATTGGTCTCGTGATTCTTTTCGTCGGCGCTGCGCTGTACGGCAAGCTCTGTGAAAAGGTCTTCGGACCCGACGACCGTAAGACTCCTGCATACACCAAGGAAGACGGCGTCGACTACGTACCCATGAAGGGTTGGAAGAACTCTCTCATCAACCTTCTGAACATCGCCGGTACCGGCCCCATCCTCGGACCTATACAGGGCATCCTGTTCGGACCCATCGCATTCATCACCATCCCCATCGGCAACATCATCGGCGGTGCAATGCACGACTACTTCTCCGGCATGATCTGCCTGCGTGACGGCGGCTCTCAGATGCCCGACATGATCAAGAAGTACACCAACAAGGGCGTATTCAGCGTATACAACATCTTCCTTTGCGTCCTGCTGCTCCTCGTCGGCGCAGTCTTCATCTACACCCCGGGCGACATCGCTGCAACTCAGGTCTTCGGCTTTGACGGCCTCGCAACCTCGACCTCTACTTGGGTCATCTACGGCGTTATCTTTGTTTACTACCTGATCGCGACCGTATTCCCCATCGACAAGATCATCGGCCGCATCTACCCCATCTTCGGCGCTATCCTGCTCTTCTCCGCAGTCGGTATCTTCATTGCTATCTTTGCAAAGGGCTACCCCCTGGTTGAGCTCTGGGACAGCACCTGGAACTACACCGGCCTCGTCTCCGTTGCATACGGTGACTACTTCGAAGGCGGCCACTTCCTGCCCATCTTCTTCGTAACTGTTGCATGTGGTATCCTTTCCGGCTTCCACTCCACCCAGACCGCTATCATCTCCCGCACCATGAAGAGCGAGCGTCAGGGCCGCAACACCTTCTACAACATGATGGTTCTCGAAGGCTTCATCGCAATGGTATGGGCTGCAGGCGCAATGGGCGTATTCAACACCATCGAGGGCGCAGTTTCCACCGGCGCAACCGGCGTTGTCGGCATCGTCTGCAAGGACGGCCTCGGCACTGTCGGCGGCATCATCGCTCTGCTCGGCGTTATCGTTCTGCCCATCACCTCCGGCGACACTGCACTGCGTGCACTTCGTCTGACCCTGTCCGACTCCTTCCACATCAAGCAGGAGACCAACGGCCAGCGTCTCGGCCTTGCAGCTGTCATCTTCGCACTCGTTGCAGCCATCCTCGTATGGGCAAAGTTCAGCAACGAAGGCTTCATGATGCTGTGGCGTTACTTCGCATGGGCAAACCAGACCCTCGCACTGTTCGCATTCGCCTGCATCACTGTTTGGATGTTCGAGAACGGCAAGGCAAAGTGGTCCTGGATGCCTCTCATCCCCGGCACCTTCTATGCATTCATCACCATCACCTACATCATGCAGCAGCCCATCGGCTTCGGCCTCGCTTGGACTCCCGCATACATCATCGGCACTGTCTGCGCAGTTGTCTACCTCGTAGGTATCGTTATGTACGCAAAGAAGCGCGGCGCAAAGGCAAAGCTCGCATAAGCAATAACACAAATTTTAAAGGAACGCTCCACGGAGCGTTCCTTTTTTTCGCTTTCGGTTTCTTCGTCTGCTGAAATGTACATTTCCTCGCACTCGCGCTGGGCTTCGATGATAATGCGTATCGCCTTTTCGCTCGCGCGCACCATCTTGTAATACATCTCCTCAAAATCCGGCATAATATCACCTCCCGGGAATAGTTTAGAACAAAATGTTCAAAATTACAATAGAATAATTTGTTCTAACTATACTGAACTCGGTGATAAAAATGCAAAAATATCAGCGAATTCGTGATTTGAGAGAGGATGCAGACCTGACGCAGAAGCAGGTCGGCGAGGCGATAAACGTCCCGCAGCGCACCTATGCTTATTATGAAAGCGGCCAGCGCATGGTTCCGCCGCAGGTTTTGTGCGCCCTCGCGGACTTCTACAAAGTGAGCGTGGATTACATCTTAGGCAGAACGGATAAATAGTCACAAATCCCCGAGGAGCACCCCGGGGATTTGATTTTCATTCTCTCATGCCTGCGAGGAAGCGGGTGGCGCGGCTTTTTTCGCCGCGTTTTATTATGCAAATCGCTTTCGCGGGGGCAGAGGGGGTCGTTATGTTCGCCTCGGGAGGCGGGAAGTCCTCGGCGGCGGTCACGCGCTGCCACACGGCCTCAAAATTTTCAAGCTCCATTTAACTCACCGCAATATTATATGCGTATCTTGAAAAAACGGTCACATTGTGAGATAATAATAAAATCTGTTATTATGAGGTGTGTTATGCCGAGATTCTTTGCGTTTGGAACAAATCTCACCGGCGGCAGGGCAATAATCCGCGGCCGCGATGCCGAGCACATAAAGGTGCTGCGCCTTCGTCCGGGCGAGGAGCTTACGATATGCGACGGCTGCGGACTGGACTATAAGTGCCGGCTCGTGCGCTCGGACAGGGACGAGGCCGAGGCGGAGATATATGAGGTCGTGCCCTGCGTGTCCGAGCCGACTGTCAAAACGCTCGTGCTGTGCGGTCTGCCCAAGGGCGACAAGACGGATTTCATCATCCAGAAGTGCGTCGAGGCCGGCGCTGCGGAGATATGCTTTTTTAAGTCCGAGCGCGTTATCCAGCGCAGCGAGAATATCGAGAAAAAGCTGGAGCGCTGGAACCGCATAAGCGAGGAGGCGGCCAAGCAGTCGGGCAGGGGATGCATACCCGAGGTCAGGTGGCTTGGCAGCTATGTCGAGGCGCTGGACGCGGCCATGGGGCGCGATGCGGCCTTTTTCATGTATGAAACAGGCGAGCGAGAGAGCCTGCGCACGGCGCTCAGCTCGGCAAAGGGCATCGAGTCGGCGGCGATAATCACAGGCCCCGAGGGCGGCTTTGAGCCGTACGAGGCCGACATGGCGCGAAAGCTCGGGATGCGTATCTGCTCAATGGGTGCGCGCATTTTGCGGTGCGAGACGGCGCCGCTCGTGGCCCTTACGGCACTTATGTACGAAAGCGGTAACCTGGAATGATAAACAGAAAAAGAGATCTTGTAAAATACGTTGCGCCGACCATACTCAGCAGCGTGAGCTACTTCCTGTTCACCATCGTCGACGGCATTTTCGTCGGCCACGGCGTCGGAACGGACGCGCTGGGCGCTGTTAACATAGCCTTCCCGTTTGTCATGGTCGTGTGCGCGGCGTTCATGCTGACGACCATCGGCGGCGTCACCGTGGCGGCGATACGCCTCGGGCGCGGCGACGTCGAGGGTGCGAACAAGGCGTTCATGCACTCGCTGTCGGCAACTGTGTTGGTGGCGGTCATCCTGTGCCTGCTCGGAACTCTCGCAGCGCCGCTGCTGTGCCGCCTGCTGGGGTCAAACGACAGCTATTATCAGTATGTTTATGACTATCTGTTCTGGTACTCGGTGTTCGTCGTCCCGTCCGGACTTTCCACCATGCTGCAGGGCTTTTGCCGCAATGACGGTTCGCCGGTGCTCGTGTCGGCGGCGGTCATCATCGGCACGGTGTGCAACATTTTCGGCGACTGGCTGCTCATTTTCCCGTTTAAGCTCGGGCTGATGGGCGCGGCTGTCGCGACGGGCGTTTCGCAGACGATAACGATGCTTATCGTCCTGTCGCACTTTATCTTCAAGCGCGGCCAGCTTCGGATCGGCAGATTCGTGCCGGATGTGTCGCTGTATAAAAAGGTGTTCGTGCGCGGCCTGCCGGAGTTTATCTCCCAGCTTGCAACGCCGGCGTCGATCATCGCGATGAACTATGTCCTGCTTGACTTTGTCGGCAACGTCGGCGTCAACGCGTTTTCCATCATCGGCTATGTCGCTTCGTTCTCCGTGGCCATATTCTTCGGCACGGCAACGGGCCTTCAGCCTATGTTCGGCCGCTGCTACGGCGCTAAAAACGAGGCAGACCTCAAGTATTTCTTCCGCGCGGGACTTATCATCAACTTTGTCGGCAGTGTGCTTATCTATATCGCGCTGCTGTTTGCCGGCGGCCCTGTGTGCAAGCTCTTCGGCGCGGATGCCGTGACGCTGAAATTCACGGTCGACAGTATGCCGCTGTACGCCTGGGGCTTCTCGGTCATGGCGCTCAACACCATAATTTCGGCCTACCTGTATTCGACCAAGCGCTCGGCGCAGGCGATAGTGATGAACCTGCTCAGAAGCTTTGTGTTTAACCTTCTGTGCATAACCATCCTGCCGCAGCTCTTCGGCGCGGGCATCATTTGGCACACCTTCGGAATCTACGAGGCGCTCGTCCTCGTCGCGGCCGTCATCCTCCTGCGCACATCAGAGCGCGGCGGCGTTGTGTTCAAATAAATGATTGTATGAAAAAACGCACCCATAGGGTGCGTTTTTACTTTATCTCCTGCTCAAGCGAGTCAAACTCGGGCGTTGAGAAAAATTCTGCGAGGGTCATGTCAAGTCCGTCGCATATCATCTTTATTGTCAAAAGCTTTGGATTTGCACTTTTGCCGTAGAGGATGTTCTTGATGCTCGACGGCGGCAGTGCGCAGACGGTAGCAAGCTTATTTATGCTCATGCCGCGCTCGCCGCATAGCTGCAATATCCTGTTTTTCACCGCATCAACTGTCCGCATACCGTGCCTCCGTGGTTATCTTTTTATAAGGATAACCAAATTGACTGGACTTTTTAGGCTATGCGTGCTACTATTAGGCTATGTATAGACTAAAATCGGGAGTGATACAGTGGCTGACTACAGAAAAATGTACATGGTGTTGTGTAAAGCAGTGGATGATGCAATCGACCCGCTTGAAAGGATACCGCTTGCGTTGCCGGTAGCCCGCCGGCTTAGAAATGCGCTTTTGGAGGCAGAGGATATATACATTGACACAACACCATATTTGTTGGATGATGAAGAATAGATGAAAATATCAGCGGCAGGCGAGAGCCTGCCGCTGATTTGCTTTTACCATTCGGTTTTGCCGCCGAGGGGCTTGCAGTTTGTGAGCACATTGTGCGTATCGAGCATTTTCATGGCCTTCATGAGATTGCCCTTGAGCTTTATCTTGCCGCCGGTGAGGGCCTTGACAGTGCTCATTTCGCCCGTCATCGTCTTTACGAAAACGTCATAGTCTGCGTCGGAGGTATAGTCTGCTGCCGGGGCGCTTGCACGACCCATGCCGCGCTCGGCGCTGACGAGCACACCGTCTTTGAACGTGTACATCAGCCACACGGTGTCGCCTCCGCACTGGGGCACTTTGTTGTAGCACTCGCAGAGCGTGAGCGTGAGCTTGGAGGGCGTTTTGGCAGGGGAAAAGGTGTCCTTTGCAAGGGCGAAGAATTCCTCGCTCCATTCCTCGGTAAGAAACTTCATACGTTACTCCTTATTATGTTACCATTTATTTGCGACCTTCTCGGCAAAGCCGGGGAAGTCTTTTATCTCAATGACCTTGCCGTCGTCGAGCACGGCCTTGCCTGTGAACAGACCGAACACCTGATGCTGGTCGCTTTTGAGGACGATGGCGTCGGTGCAGGAGGCGCGGTCGAGCACGGGGACAAAGTCCATCTCGAACCGGCCGTCATCGGAGGTGAAGGTCCACGGGCTCATATAGTCCTTCTCATCGCCGGGGATGTTGAATTTCACCTGGCTGAGCTTGTGCGCCTTGCCCGCGTAAAACAGCATGTTTTCGCTGGCGGCGGAGGTGTTGCCGAAGCCGTAGCCGATGTTCCAGCCGAAGGGGACACCGTCAACAGCGCCGGAGGCAGAGCCCCAGTACCATGTGTTTTTGTATGTCCACACGCCGCGGCCCCAGTCGAGCACGGCAAAGCTGTCCTCGGGGTCAAAGACGTAGGTGCGCCCGTCGTAGGTCACCTCGCCGCGTGCGCGCATGCAGTTTATCTTCTGATTGTAGTAAAAATGCCCGGCCTTGTCGAAGGGCGTTGCGATGACCATGCTCTCCTCCGGCTCGTCAAACAGCTCGACCTTGGCATACAGCGAGCCGTCAGGGCCGAACTTCTTCATCTGCGCAATGAGTGTGCGCACGCCCGAGCCGTCGTTTTTAAAGTGGATGCTGTAGTTTTTGCCGACGCCGGACGCGTTGCCTGTCTTGCTTGTTTCGGGCATTTTGCGCTTGCCGAGCGGCATGAGGCACATGGGGCTCGTGGTTATCTCCCAGCCCTCCTCGAAATTCAGCAGGCTTATCGAGTCAAGCCCCATATAGCCGTTGTCGTCGACCGTGAGCGCGAGGGCAAAGCGGCCGTTATTGATGAGGTAGTAGTCCCATTCCTTTATGCGCATGGCGCCGGCCTTTATGTCCGCGCGGCGATACACCGGCAGGAGCTTTTTCGCGTAGCCGGGCTCTGTCAGATTGCCGTTTGCGTCAAGCAGGGGAATCTCGCGCGTTATCTCATGCTGATCCATTCCTACATCTCCTTTTTAAGCTTTCTTATATCCGTTCCGGCAAACGGGAGCTTTGTAAACTCGCCGTCTATCCTCGAGCATATCTGCGGAGTGTATCTCTTGGCCATCTCGGCATCGGTGAGATTTGTGCTGATGATGGTCTTTTTGCCGCTTGTAAGGCGCGTGTTTATGAGCGTGTAGAGCGCGGAAACGCTTATCTGCGTGAGCATCTCCGTGCCGAGATCGTCGAGTATCATAAGCTCGCACTCGAGCATGCGCTCAACCCGCACGGCCGCCTTTTCCGCCGCCTCCGCGTCGCGGGCAAACTTCTTCATTTCAAACGCTTCCAGCGCGCTGGCCGCCGTATCGTAGCACACCGAGTGGCCGTTTTCGGCGACAACGCGGGCTATGCAGGCCGACAAAAAGGTCTTGCCCAGACCCGTCGAGCCCTGAAACAGCAGGTTCATCGAGCGCTCGGAAAAGCTGTGCGCGTATTCGCGGCAGGTCTCAAAAACTATCTCCATGCCCTCGCGCGCATCACCGTACAGCGAAAGGTCAAAGCACTCGAACCTCTCGCCGCTGTTTTTCAAAAGCGTGCTCACCTCGGCCGTGAGCTGGCGGTTATACTCCGCTTTAAGGCACGAGCACATCTGACTTTCGATAAAGCCCGTGTCGCGGCATTTCGGGCAGGTGTATATATCGTCAAGATAGTTTATCGGGTAGCCGTTTGAAACTAAAAGCTCTGCCTTTTTTGCCTGAAGCGCGAGGCTTTCCTCCTCCAGCGCCTTCAGCGCGTCTGCAAGATCTGCGCTGCGGCGTATCGTAAGCCCGACAAGCTCCGACATCTGCGCGCTCAGCCGCGCGTCGATGCGCTTTATTTCGGGTATGCGCGTGTATATCCGCTCCTGCCGCAGATAGTGCTCGGCAACATTGTCCGAATGTATGTGCTCTATCTGCTGTCTTGCCTTTGCAAGTATCTTTCCGTCCAGTGCCATATCTTAACCGTTTTTAACCTTTTCGTAGATTGAACGCAGGCGCTTGAGCTCATCGCCCGAAACGCTGCTGCGCTGCTCGTTTTCCGCCTTCACTGCGGCGGGGGAGCGGCTGTCCTTTTCCTCGACCTCGCGGGCTGTGTGTATGCCTTTTTCGTGCCAGGAGAGGATTATTTTATTCATGTATCCCCATTTGAGCGCACCGGTGTTCGTCACCGTGCGGTCGTAGGCTATGAGTATCGCGTCGTTATCAAAGCCGAGGTCGAACCACGAGGCCATGTACTTGCGCTCTGTCGGCGTGAGGACGCGTGAGCCAATGCCCATCGCCGTTTTGAGCTCACCCGCGCGGCTCCGCTTTTCGGCAAGGGTGCGTATGTGCTCATCGGCCTGCTCGATGGTGATTATCTCCTTGTTTGCCCATGCGTAGGCTTCCTTTTCAATGTTGCGCATTGAGGGCAGCCTGCCCGGGCCGTATTTTTCCGCGAAAACATCGATGCAGTAGCTTATGAGCATGAATATGACGTCAGCCGGCAGGGCGAGGTAGTCGTATATTCCGAACAGAGTCTTGAGATCGGCTGTTGAAAGGCCGCGGCCGAGCTTGCGCTGTGCCTGGTCGACAACGGCCTGAAATCCGCTGTCCTCCTTCGAGCGGCGCACGATATCCTCGGCGGTGTACTCCGGAAGCTCCTCTGCCGGGGCAAGCTTTACAGGGGCGCTTTGCGTGCCCTTCGGCGCGTCATCCAAAAGCCTGCGCAGCTTTTCGCTCGCGCTTTCTATCTCCGAGGCCGTTCTGCACAGCTCGCGCGCGGCACGGTCTACGTTGAGCTTGCCGTTTCGCGAAAGCCATATGTACAAAAGCGCAACGTCCCCGTCGTGCGCGGCGATGAGCCTGTCGGCCACCTGGGGCGATATTTGATTTTGTGCTGTCTGAGTCATATCTATCATTTGTTTACCCAATGTTTACACAAAGAACTTTAACAACAGCGATTATATCATTAAAATTAGCTTGTAGCAATAGCCTTGTGTGTGGTATAATTCCTCTTATAATCAAAGTAAAATGGCAGAGGTATGGTTATGCTTGAATTACTTTCACCCGCAGGATCACCCGAGGCGGTCGTTGCCGCCGTGCAGAACGGGGCCGACGCGGTGTACATGGGGCTTGGCAATTTTAATGCCCGCCGAGGCGCAAAAAACTTCAGCGACGAGGAATTTGAAAAGGCGGTAAGATACTGCCGCGTGCGCGACTGCAAGGTGTATGTCACGATGAACACCCTTGTCGGCGACAGGGAGATAGAGCCCGCCATCGAGCTTGCCCGCCGCGTGTCCGACCTTGGCGCGGATGCGATACTCGTGCAGGATCTCGGCATGCTCAGCGTACTAAAAAGAGCCGTGCCCGATATTCCTCTGCATGCCAGCACTCAGATGAGCATACACAATCTTGCCGGCGTCGAGGCCGCGGCCGAAATGGGTCTTACCCGCGCTGTCCTTGCGCGTGAATTGAGCCTTGAGCAGATAAAGTTTATCACAAAAAACGCGCCGATCGAAACAGAAATTTTCGTTCACGGCGCATTGTGCTTCTGTCATTCCGGCCAGTGCTACATGTCCTCGCTCATAGGCCGCCGCAGTGGAAACCGCGGCATGTGCGCCCAGCCCTGCCGCATGGAATATTCCATGGGCGGCAGACTGGAGGACAGTCACCCGCTGTCGCTGAAGGATAACTGCCTTGTCGACAGACTAAAGGAAATTGAGGACGCGGGAGTTGCCTGCGTGAAGATAGAAGGCCGCATGAAGCGCCCGGAGTACACGGGCATCGTGACGGGCATATATTCGAAGATAATTAAAGAGCACCGCGAGCCGACAAGCGAGGAAATGCAGACCCTTACGGATGCTTTCTCGCGCCAGGGCTTCACGCAGGGCTACTTTAACGGAAGCAAGGCCGACATGTTCGGTGTGCGCGCCGAAACGGATAAAACGGGCGAAAAAATGTTCGCCGATGCGCGCAGGGAGTATATCGGGCGCGAGGATAACCGCGTTCCCGTCAAGTTCTATGCGATAGTCAATTCCGGCGAGGCTGTAAAGGCAGCGGCGATAGATAACCACGGCAACAAGGTCGTCGCTTTCGGCGCCGAGCCGCAGAAGGCCATCCGCCAGGCCATAAATGCGGACATGCTCAGCGAGAGACTTGGCAAAACCGGCGGTACGCCGTATTACTGCACGGACGTGCAAAGCCGCGTGCAGAACGGCCTGTATCTGTCGGCAGCGGAAATCAACGAGCTTCGCCGCAAGCTCGTAACGGCGCTAAACGATAAGCGCGCCATGCCGCCCGAGCGGCGCAGTCTGCCCCTGCCGCAGATGCCCAAGGGCGTTAATCCCGTGACTGACCCCGTCATGATCTATCAGGTGCGCACGGCAGAGCAGCTCACGCAGGAGCTTGCCGACACAAAGCCCGACTATATCTACATTCCCGTCAAGGTCATGTACGATGACTTTGACCTTGTGCGCATGTTTATACAGCAGGGCGCGACCCCCGTGGCCGTTGTCCCGCGCGTCGTGACCGATGACCAGACGCAGGAGATATTCAAAATGCTGCGGGCCCTGTTCGACAGGGGTGTAAACGAAGCCCTCGTCGGCAATATAGGCCACATTAAGCTTGCCCGCAAGGCGGGGATGAAAACGCGCGCCGACTTCGGCATGAACGTGTTTAATTCATTTACGCTGGATATGATACAGAAGATGGGCTTTTTGTCGGCAACGGCGTCGTTTGAGATGCGCCTTGCGCAGGTGCGCGACATGGCAAAGTGCGTGCCGACGGAGCTTGTCGCCTATGGCCGACTGCCGCTCATGGTGTCGGATCAGTGCGTGATAAGCCACAGCCTCGGCAAGTGCAATTGCCAGAGTCCGGCCCAGCTTTCCGACCGTATGGGCTCGGTGTTCCCGGTCGTGCGCGAGTATGACCACAGAAATGTTATTTACAATTCCCGCAAGCTGTTCATGGCCGACAAGACCGATGAGCTGTGCGGAGCGGGACTTTGGGGCGTAAGGCTCATGTTCACCACCGAGGGCGCGCGCGAGTGCGTGCAGGTGGCAAAGAGATATAAGGGCGAGGGAGATTATCAGCCGAACGATCTGACCCGCGGCCTGTATTACAGAGGAGTTGACTGATATGGATATCGTGCTTGCCTCCGGCTCGCCGCGCAGACGGGAGCTGCTTGAGGGGCTGGGGCTGAGCTTTGAGATATGCCCGGCAAAGGGCGAGGAGCACGCGCCCGAGGGCGCAGGCCCTGCCGAAACGGTGCAGGCGCTTGCCCTTGCAAAGGCCGAAGAGGTCGCAAAACTGCATCCGCAGTCGCTTGTCATCGCGGCCGACACGATAGTGTGGGCAGATGACAGGATACTCGGAAAGCCCCACGATGAATCCGAGGCTGTGTCCATGCTCAGCCTCCTGTCGGATAACAGCCACGAGGTGTACACCGGCGTCGCGATAATTTTCGGCGAAAAGACCATTTGTCAAAGCGAGTGTACAAAGGTGTTCTTCCGCCGCCTTTCGGAGGAAGAGATCGCCGCCTACGTCCGCACGGGCGAGCCTATGGATAAGGCCGGAGCTTACGGCATCCAGGGCCGCGCGGCAATGATGGTGCAGCGCATCGAGGGCGATTATTTCAATGTCATGGGTCTGCCGCTGTGCAGGCTCGGCCAAATGCTCAGGGAGATAGAGGTGCAGCTTTTTTGAACGTAAAGAATTATCTGAAGAAAAACGGAATAAAGCTTGGCGTTATCGTGCTGGTCATCGCGCTCGTGGCGGGCGCGGCCTCGTATCTGCTCAAGGGCAACGCCGGACTTATTCAGAACACGGCCGGAACGGTCAGGGCGCCGGTGCAGCGTATGGTCAGCTCCATGGCCGAGTGGCTTGAGGGCATATACGGCTACCTGTACGAATATGACGCACTCAGAGCCGAAAACGAGCGACTGCGCGCGGAGCTTGCCGAGGCGCAGGAGGAGGCGCGCAACGGCGCTTCCGCGATAGAGGAAAATGAGAGATTTCGCGAGCTGCTCGATTTTAAGGAAAAGCACAGCGATATGACGCTTGAGTCTGCCAAGGTCGTCGGCTGGACGACGTCGAACTGGGCTCATTCGTTCACGATAAGTAAGGGCACGAACGCCGATATCGAGGTCGGCGACTGTGTCATAACCGAGTACGGCGTAATGGTCGGCCATGTAACCGAGGTCGGCGCAACGTGGGCAACGGTCGCAACGGTAATTGACCTTAACACCAATATCGGCGCGCTCGTGTCCGAAAACGGTGCGTCGGGGCTTCTCGTCGGCGACTTTGCGATGATGCAGGACGGCTGCGTGAAGCTTGCCTATCTTGCCGACGGTGCGCAGGTCTTCTCCGGCGATACGGTAATGACCTCGGGCTCTGGCGGCGCGTTCCCGCAGGGGCTTATCATAGGCACGATAAGCTCTGTCAAGACCGAGGCCGGCGGCCAGATCGAATACGGCGAGGTCGAGCCCGGCTGTGACCTGAGCGCACTTGTTCAGGTGTTCGTAGTAAAGGATTTTGAAGTGGTGGAGTAATTGCTCAACAGGATTTTACAAGCTCTTGAATGGAAAAAGATCCGCCTTATTCTCGAATACGCGGTTTATATGCTTATCGTGCTGCTGCTGCAAAGCCTGCTGTTTTCGCGCCTGAGCTTTTTCGGCGCGAAGGGCTTTATCATTCCCGCGGCGGCTGTCGCGGCGGGGATATACCTCGGCGGTGTGCGCGGCGCGGTGTTCGGCATCGTGCTCGGGCTTTTGACGGATATGTCGTTTTCGGAAACGACGGTGCTGTTTACGGTGCTGTTTCCGATAATCGGCTTCGGCGCGGGCTTTGCGTCGGAGTTTTACATCAACAAAAGCTTTTTCGCGTTTATGATATTCAGCACGGCCGCCGAGCTCGTGTGTGCGCTGGCTCAGATGCTGCACGCGCTCGTCGGCGGCGGGACGGAGATAGTGTCGGCGCTTATAATGGTGCTTTTGCAGACGCTTTTGTCGATTCTTCCGGCGATGCTGCTGTACATCCCGTTCTGTGAAAACGGCATCCTGCGCCACAGCGCAATGAGATAAGGGCGCATTTTCAAACAAAGATTGTCCACAGCTAACGAGGATACCCAATGAACATTATCAAGAAAGAAAGACTCATAGCACTCGCCGTACTTTTTGCCGTGCTTTTGGCGGTGTATTTTGTCGCGCTGTATAAGCTTCAGATAATAGAGGGCGAAAAATACTACGAGGAAAGCAAGAACAACATGGTCACGACCAGCACCGTCACGGCCGCGCGCGGTAATCTTCTTGACCGCTACGGCAGACTGCTGACGACCAATAAGTCCTGCTATGACCTGACGATAAATACAGACGAGCTGTTTCCCAATGACGACAGCGTGGATTCCAACGCAACTATCCTTCAGCTTGTCAACATGATACGCGAATACGGCGACGATTACATTGACGATCTGCCCATAACCAAGACCCCGCCCTTTGAGTTTGAAAACGTCAGCGAGCAGGATCAGGCGCGCCTTGACGCATATATGAAGCAGAACAAGGTCCCCGAAAACGCCAGCGCCGTCGAAATACTCTCGAGCATGCGCACAAGGTATGATATCGACAGCAACTACACCGCCGAGGAGGCGAGGATAATTGCGGGCGTGCGCTACGCGATAAACGTGAGATATCTTATAAACACCTCCGACTATGTTTTCGTTAAGGACGCTGACATGAAGCTCATTGCGACCCTGCGCGAAAACGACGTCTCCGGCATAAACATCAAGGAATCCTACGTCCGCGAATACGCGACCACTGCCGCGGCGCACATCCTCGGCTACACGGGCGCGATGAGCGACGCAGACTATGCAAAGTATGCCGACCAGGGCTACTCGGCCGACAGCTATGTCGGCAAGGACGGCGCGGAATACGCCTTCGAAAAATACCTGCACGGCACAAACGGCACGGTGCGCACGACCTCTGCTGCCGACGGCACGGTCATAAGCAAGGAATACGTCAAGGAGCCGGAGCCGGGCAACAATGTGTATCTGACCATCGATATCGCGCTCCAGGAGGCCACCGAGCTTGCGCTGGAAAACGGCGTTAACGCTATCCAGGCCAAGGTCGACGCAAGCAAGGCCGAAAAGATCGCAAACGGAACCTACACCGAGAAAGACGAACAGAAGGATGACCAGATCGACGGCGCAGCCGCCGTTGTTGTCAAGGTCGACACCGGCGAGCCGCTTGCAATCGCGAGCTGGCCGACCTACGACCCCAGCGAGCTTTTGGAAAAGTACGATGAGCTGCTTGCCGATGAGCGCGCCCCGCTGTATAACCGCGCGCTGATGGGCGCGTATGCCCCGGGCTCGACCTTCAAGCCCTGCGCGGCAATAGCATCGCTGACCGAAAAAATAATTAACACCGGCACGACGATAGAGTGTACCGGCCAGTATACGCGATACGAGGGCTACGGCTACGCGCCGTACTGCTGGATATATACGCAGAACAATCAGAAGCTCACGCACGGCTACCTAAACGTGACGGGTGCTCTGCAAAACTCCTGCAACATATTCTTCTACTCCGTCGGCCATGACCTCGGCATCGACAAGATGGATAAATACGCATCCCTCTTCGGCCTTGGTGAGAGCACGGGCATCGAGCTTCCCGAGAGCACGGGCAACATGGCAAATGCCGCAAACCACGAGGAGCTCACCGGCGAAGTTTGGACGATAGGCCACACCATGCAGGCGGCCATCGGCCAGTCCGACAGCCTGTTTACCCCGCTTCAGCTTGCCGAATACTGCGCCGCTGTTGCAAACTGCGGCGAAAGGCACAGCGCATCTATCCTCAAATCCGTCCGCAGCTTCAGCTACGGCGATAACGTCTACGAGCGTGAGGATGAGGTGCTCAGTAAGGTGGAGACAGAGCAGTATAACTGGGACGCTGTTCAGGAGGGCATGCGCCTTGTCGGTAAGTCCACCATGTCAGGCTACACAATGACCACCGTTGCCGCAAAGACCGGCACCGCGCAGAAGGGCGAATACCTTGCAAACGACAGTATTTTCATCTGCTATGCGCCCTTTGAAAACCCGGAGATCGCCATCGCGGTCGTCGTTCAGAAGGGCAGCGCCGGCTCAAACGGCAAGATAATCGCGCAGGACATCCTCGAGGCTTATTTCAGCCTGAAATCGGCAACGGATATCACCGACGTAGAGGGCGAGCTGCTGCACTGATAAAAAACTGCGCTTTTTGTCAAAAAGGCGTTGAAAGACGCGGAGAGATTGTATATAATATTTAGATGAAATTCGCAAAAGAAACGAGGGAAGTACATGAACATTGCACTCATGGCACACGACAGGAAGAAGGAACTGATGGTTCAGTTCTGCATCGCATATTGCGGCATTCTTGCTGAGCATTCCGTTTGTGCAACGAACACGACCGGCAAGCTCGTTGCCGAGGCTACAGGCCTTCCCGTGACGCTGTTTATGCATGCCGACCAGGGCGGCGCACAGCAGATTGGCGCGAGGATATCCTATAACGAGATAGACCTTGTTTTGTTCTTCTGCGACCCGCAAAACCCCAACGGCTTTGACGATATAAATAAGATCGAGAGGCTTTGCGACCAGTATCAGATACCCTTTGCCACCAACGCCGCCACGGCCGAGGTGCTCATTCAGGGACTGCGGCGCGGCGACCTCGATTGGCGCAATATCGTCAATCCAAAACGCAGGTAAGGCCGCGAATGTTAAATTCAAATGCTGATACCACCTTTCGTGGTATCAGCATTTAGCGATTGAAAGGAAATTAAGCATATGGCAAAAGTTGCACCGCGCACGCTTTCGGGCTTCATGGAGCTGCTTCCGGCAGACCAGATAAAGATGGAGAAAATGATGGAAACGCTCAGAAAGAGCTACTCCGTCTATGGCTTTGCCCCGCTGGACACGCCGATAATCGAGTCGGCCGAGGTACTTCTTGCAAAGGGCGGCGGCGAAACGGAAAAGCAGATATACAGATTCAATAAGGGCGACAGTGACCTTGCACTGCGCTTTGACCTCACCGTGCCTCTTGCAAAATTCGTCGCGGCAAACTACGGAAGCCTCACCTTCCCGTTCCGCCGCTATCAGATAGGCAAGGTCTACAGAGGCGAAAGAGCTCAGCGCGGCCGCTTCCGCGAGTTTTATCAGGCCGATATCGATATCATCGGCGACGGTAAGCTCGATATAATCAACGAGGCGGAGATACCGGCCATTATCTATCGCACCTTCACGGCGCTCGGCCTCAAGGGCTTTAAGATAAAGGTCAATAACCGCAAGCTCCTAAACGGCTTTTACAGCCTTGCCGGAATGAGCGAAAAGGCGGGCGATATAATGCGCATCGTCGATAAGCTCGATAAGGTCGGCGCTATAAAGGTTCGCCAAATGCTCATGGACGATCTGCACATGTTCTCGCACAAGGCAGACGATGTCATGGACTTCATGGCCATAAGCGGCACGAATGCCGAGGTCATAAAGGGCCTTGAAAGATACTGCGGCATGGATCCGCTGTTTGACGAGGGCCTCGATGAACTCAAAACCGTCACGAAATACCTTGCAGACTTCGGCGTCCCGGAGGAAAACTTCGCCGTCGACCTCTCAATTGCCCGCGGCCTTGACTATTACACCGGCACGGTGTATGAAACAGAAATGCTGTCCCACCCCGAGATAGGCTCTATCTGCTCCGGCGGCAGATACGATGACCTCGCCGGATATTACACCGATAAAAAGCTCCCGGGCGTCGGCATTTCCATCGGCCTTACGAGACTGTTTTATGTCCTCAACGAGCAGAACCTTCTCTCGGACGAGACGGTGTCCGCTCCGGCCGACGCGCTGGTCATCCCGATGACGGACGAGCTTGGCTACGCCATAAGCGCGGCAACTGCTCTGCGCGACGCGGGCGTGCGCACCCAGCTTTACTGCGAGCAGAAGAAGTTCAAGGCCAAGATGAGCTATGCCGATAAGCTCGGCATCCCCTATGTCATCCTCATCGGCGAGGATGAGATAAACGAAAACGTCGTCGCCGTCAAGAATATGGCGACAGGGCAGCAGGAAAAGCTCAGCTTCGCCTCCGCCGCGGCGCTTATTAAAAACGATATGGATAAGAGAGCACATACAGCAGTTATTAAAGAACCGGAGGAATGAGAAAATGACACAGTCCAGAACGCATAATTGCAATCAGCTCCGCATTGAAAACGCGGGCGAAAAGGTCAGAATAGTCGGATGGATGGAGAACGTCCGCGAGGTCGGCCAGAATTTTGCCTTTGTCATCGTTCGCGATTTTTACGGTACGACGCAGGTCGTCATAGAAACTGAGGACATGATGAAGCTCGTAAAGGGCATCAATAAGGAAAGCACCATCGCCGTCGAGGGCACCGTGCGCGAGCGCGCGAGCAAAAACCCCAAGCTCCCCACCGGCGATATCGAAGTCGTGCCCGAGAAGATCGAGATCCTCGGCCGCTGCCGCTATAACGAGCTTCCGTTTGAAATAAACCGCAGCCGCGAGGCAGACGAGACCCAGCGCCTGAAGTACCGCTACCTTGACCTGCGCAACCCCGCTGTCAAGCAGAACATAATCCTGCGCTGCAACGTCGTTGCCGCACTGCGCAAGGCGATGATGGAGCATGATTTCCTCGAGATAACGACGCCTATACTCACCGCATCCTCCCCCGAGGGCGCGCGCGACTATCTTGTCCCTGCAAGAAAGCACCCCGGCAAGTTCTACGCTCTGCCGCAGGCACCCCAGCAGTTTAAGCAGCTTCTCATGACCTCGGGCTTTGACCGCTATTTCCAGATAGCCCCCTGCTTCCGCGATGAGGACGCACGAGGCGACCGTTCGCCCGGCGAATTCTATCAGCTGGACATGGAGATGGCCTTTGCCGGTCAGGAGGACGTATTTGCCGTCATCGAGGACGTTCTGCCCCCGATATTTGAAAAGTTCGGAACCTACAATATTTCAAATAAAGCACCCTTCCGCCGCATCGGCTTCAACGAAGCGATGGAGACCTATGGCTCGGATAAGCCCGACCTGCGCATTGACCTTGTCGTAAACGACATAACCGCACTCGTTCAGGGCACGGAATTCCCGCCCTTTGCCGAGGGCAACACCGTCAAGGCCATCGTCGTCACCGATTGCGACCTCACCCGCAAGCAGATAGATAAGCTCTGCGCCGATGTCGAGGTTCAGGCCGGCATGAAGCCGTACTGGTTCAAGGTCGACGAAAAGGGCGAGATAGCCGGCGGCGTGGCAAAATTCCTGCAGGATAAGAAGGATGCGCTCACCGAAGCTCTCGGCCTGAAGGCAGGCTGCCTTGTCGGCGTGACGGCGGGCAAGAAGGGCGCGGCTCAGAAGACCGCAGGCGTCATGCGCAAGATGCTCGGCGCGGCAGTGCCCGGCCATATGGATAAGGAGCGGTACGAGTTCTGCTGGATAGTCGATTTCCCGATGTACGAGATCGGCGAGGAGTCCGGCGAGCTTGAGTTCTGCCACAATCCGTTCTCCATGCCCAACGGCGGCCTTGAGATACTCGAAAAGGCCGAAAAGGGCGAGGTAGATCCCCTGTCTATAACCGCGTTCCAGTACGACCTTGTCTGCAACGGCGTTGAGCTCTCCTCCGGCGCTGTGCGTAACCACGACCCCGAGATAATGATAAAGGCCTTCGAGATGGTTCGCCTCGGCGAGGATGACGTCAAGGCCAAGTTCCCGGCAATGTACAATGCCTTCTGCTATGGTGCACCCCCTCACGCGGGCATCGCCCCGGGCGTTGACCGTATGGTCATGCTGCTGGCAGGCGAGGACTCGATACGCGAGATAATCCCGTTCCCGATGAACAAGAACGCGCAGGACGTCATGATGGGCGCCCCCTCTGTCGTCGAGCAGAAGCAGCTTGATGAGCTGCACATCGCGATCTGCCCCGTGGAAGAATAATAATCAAAATAGGGACTCTCACGCTTATGAGTGTCCCTATTTTTTGAAAAATGTTGGTGGTAAAATTATGCTTGCAACGATAAGATCCCTCGGCGTCAAGGGCATCGGGGGCTACGCTGTGTCCGTTGAGGTGTTCGTCTCGAACGGACTTGTGAATTTCGATATCGTCGGACTGCCGGATGCGGCGGTCAAGGAAGCGCGTGAGCGTGTGCGCGCCGCGATAAAGTCAAACGGTTTCAAATTCCCCGTCAGCCGCGTAACCGTGAACCTCGCCCCGGCCGACACCAAGAAGGGCGGCACAGTATACGACCTGCCGATACTTCTCGGTATCCTCGCTGCCACGCGCGCGATACGTCAGCCGCAGCCGACCTGCGCCTTTTTCGGCGAATTGTCGCTGGACGGAACGCTGCGTCCTGTGTCCGGTGCGCTCCCCATGGCGGTCGCCGCCGCGCGGGATGGGATAAAGGAGCTTTTCGTTCCGGCCGATAACGCGCAGGAGGCAGCCTATGCCGAGGGCGTGACGGTCTACCCGGTGGAAAACGTGTCCGAGCTTGTGGCACACCTCAGGGGCGAATTTCTCATTAAGCCCGCCGAAGCTCCGAAGCTTGACCCCGACGCTGTGCGCTATCCCGACTTTGCCGACGTAAAGGGTCAGGAGAATGTTAAGCGCGCGATGGAGATCGCCGCCGCCGGAGGCCACAATATCCTCATGGTCGGCCCTCCCGGAGCGGGCAAAAGCATGATGAGCAAGCGTCTGCCCGGAATTTTACCGGACATGACGCGCGAGGAAATGCTCAAATCCACAGAGATTTACTCCGTCGCGGGGCTCACGGGGAAGCACAATCCCATCATATCCGCACGCCCGTTCCGCTCGCCGCACCACACCGTGTCGAGCACAGCCATTTCCGGCGGCGGCACTATACCTAAGCCGGGCGAAATTAGCCTTGCGCACAATGGCGTGCTGTTTTTGGACGAGCTGCCTGAGTTCCGCAAGGACGTGCTCGAGGTGCTGCGCCAGCCGCTCGAGGACGGCGAGGTGACAGTTTCGCGCGTTGCCGGAACTGAGACCTTCCCGGCAAACTTCATGCTCGTTTGCGCGATGAACCCGTGCAAATGCGGCTGGTACGGCCACCCTTCCGGGCGCTGCCGCTGCTCGGCAAACGAAGTACGCGCGTATCACAGCCGCATATCCGGCCCGCTGCTTGACCGAATCGATATCATCGTCGAGGCGCCGGCGCTTGAGTATGAGGAGCTCAAGACCCGCACACCGTCGGAAAAAAGCGCGGATATCAAGCGCCGCGTTGACGCTGCCCGCCTCATCCAGCGCAAGAGATACGAGGGTACGGGCATACTCTCAAACGCCGGAATGGGCACAAAGGCGCTGAACACCTACTGCGCACTGACGCCCGAATGTGAAGAGCTCATGCACTCAGCCTTTGACCGCATGGGTCTTACCGCAAGAAGCTACGACCGCATACTGCGCGTCGCGCGCACGATAGCCGACCTCGAGGGCGAGGCGGAAATTGGCCCCATGCACATCGCCGAGGCCATCCAGTACCGCACCTACGACTTCCGCGAGAGCATCTGAGCATAAAAAAAACGGAGTGGCCTCACCACTCCCACGCAATATCTCCATAAACGCGAAATGACCCTTGACTGCACGGTTTCTTTACACCGTCTCTAAAGCAGTCAAGGGTCATTTCTGTGTACTCTTAGTATCTAACATCATTGGTTACCTCTCTTTCTACGGAATGGATGCCGCCTGTCAACGGAACGTAAATGCAAACACTAAAAATACTATCTGAAGATCGTCAATTCCCTAAGCGGGGTGCTGCTTGTGTTTTCGTTCTCTTAAATATTTTGACTTCGGCACCGTGCCCCTCGCTGCCGGCCTTGCCGGATTTCGAGGGTCATTTACCTGTACATTGGTATCACCCTTTCTGTGATTAAAGCATAGCAAATTCCCGCGCCGATTTCAAGAGCAATACTGCATGAATATTTGACCTCAAATTTGTGCATCATGCTGAAAATACTTCAAATTTTTGCGGATATATTGACACAATGCACAATATATCATATAATTTTAGTGTTGTGTGCGCTCCGCAAAAGGCTTTGCGGAGCTTTTGTTGCGCTTTGGCGCACAAAATGATATAATATCTTGTTAAAACAAAACAGGAGCAGAAATATGATAAACGATATTATTCTTTTGAAGCAGGGAGAGATAGTTTTAAAGGGTCTCAACCGCCGCTCGTTTGAGCAAAAGCTCATGAGCAATATTAAGCGCCGCCTTGACGCGATAGGCAATTTCAAGTCCTATTGCATGCAGTCGACGGTGTATATCGAGCCTGTTGACGAAACAAGCGACATGGACGCGGCGTTCGAGGCGATGACCAAGGTGTTTGGCCTTGCGTCTGTTAACCGCGCGGCAGGCTGCGAAAAGGACGCGAAGAAAATAGCCGAGCTTGCCATAGAGTATCTAAAAGACGATATGCTCGCGGCAAAAAGCTTCAAGTGCGAGGCTAAGCGCAGTGATAAGAGCTTTCCCATGACGAGCATCGAGCTTGCGCAGTTTGTCGGCGGCGAGCTTGCCGAGGCGTATCCAGAGTGCGAGGTCGATGTCCATTCGCCGGAGCTTACCGTGCATGTTGAGGTGCGCGACCTTGCCGCCTATGTCCATGCAGCACCCACGCCCGGCGCGGGCGGTATGCCGGTCGGCGCAAACGGCGTTGCAGTCACGCTGCTGTCCGGCGGTATCGACAGTCCCGTGTCGACCTATATGATAGCAAAGCGCGGCGTGCGCCTTATCCCCGTGCACTTTTTCTCGTTCCCGTACACCTCCGAGCAGGCAAAGGAGAAGGTCATCGAGCTTGCAAGACTGCTCACCGATTACTGCGGCCGCATGACCATCGAGGTCGTGCCGTTTACGCACATTCAGGAGGAGATACGCGCAAAGTGCGATGAGGATTACTTCACGCTCATCATGCGCCGCTTCATGATGCGCATCGCGCAGAAGATCGCCGACGCAAACGGCGCAAAGGCCATCGTGACGGGCGAAAATCTCGGCCAGGTCGCAAGCCAGACGATGGAGGCCATGGCCTCGACCCAGGCGGTGACGGAGCTTCCCGTTCTGCAGCCGCTCATCGGTATGGACAAGGAGGAGATAGTCCGCCTTGCGCGCAAAATTGGCACGTTTGAAACGTCCATCCTCCCGTATGAGGACTGCTGCACCGTCTTCACGCCCAAGCACCCTAAGACCAAGCCCAAGCTCCGTGATGTTGAGCAGATAGAGTCGGCGCTGGATATCGACGCCCTCGTCGAGGAGGCCTACGCCGGCATCGAGAGAATAAAGGTAGGGCAGTGAGATGAAAAAGGTATATAATGCTGAGATACTTTCCGTCGGAACGGAGATACTCCTCGGCCACACAACCAACACCGACGCGCGGGATATATCCCTCATGCTGTCGGAAATCGGCATAAACGTAAAGTACCACACCGTCGTCGGCGATAACCCGCAGCGCCTGCGCGAGTGCATCGATATCGCCCGTTCGCGCGCGGACATCATCATATCCACCGGCGGCCTTGGCCCCACCTGCGACGACCTGACAAAGCAGATCCTCGCGTCGTCGTTCGGGCTTGAGCTTAAAATGGACGAGGCTGAAAAGCTGTGTCTTTACGACTATCTCACAAACAAGGGCTACAGCCGCGAGATGACGGAAAATAACCTCAAGCAGGCGATGCTCCCCGTCGGCTGCACGGTGTTCCACAACGACTGGGGCACGGCGCCCGGCTGCGCGTTTGAAGTCGATGGCACCATCGTCCTCATGCTGCCCGGCCCTCCCAAGGAGTGCAACGCAATGTTCCGCGCCTGCGCGATGCCGTATCTGCGCTCGCTGTCGGATGAGCAGATAGTCTCGCACGCGGTGCATGTGTTCGGCATGTCCGAGAGCGCGATGGATCAGGTGTTCCGCGACGAGATGAACGCCATGACCAACCCCACCATGGCCCCCTACGCCAAAGAGGGCGACTGCCTGCTGCAGATAACCGCCAAGGCCGAGAGCGTCGAGAAGGCCGAGGAAATGATGAAGCCCGTCATCGAGCATGTCAAGGACGTTTTGGGCGACGTTGTTTTCGGCGTGGATGTTGATACCGTGGAGGAGAGCGTCATGAATCTCCTGCGCGAAAAGCATATGACCTTCGCCTCGGCCGAAAGCTGCACGGGCGGCGAGCTTGCAAAGCGCTTTACCGATATCCCCGGCGCGAGCGAGTTCTTCCTCGGCGGCGTCACGACCTACACAAACGGCGCAAAGTCAAAGCTTCTGGGCATTGACCCCAAGCTCATCGAGGAAAAGACCGCCGTGAGCTACGAGGTCGCAAAGGAAATGGCCGAGCGCGTGCGCGCGCTTATCGGCGCTGACATGGGCATCGGCGTCACGGGTCTTGCAGGGCCCGACGGCGACGGCGTTCACGAGGTCGGAACGGTGTTCGTGTCCCTTGCGACAAAGGACGGCACCTATGTGCGCGAGCTTCACGTCGGCGACCGCCGCACACGCAGCTTTATCCGCCGCGTCTCCGGCAACTATGTTTTCGACATGATGCGCCGCTACCTCCAGGGCCTTGAGGTTATAAAGGAATAAAAAATGCTCCCGCTGCACGGAATGTGCGGCGGGAAAATTTACAGCCGGTTAATTGACAATAAAAAGCGCAGATGTTAACATGCTGGCAGAAGGGAGGCGCGTATTGTGAAAAAAGCTCTGCCTGTAGTGCTTATAATAGCGGTGCTGGTTTTGTGCGTTGTGTGCATAAATGCTAATGAAGCCGGTAAAATGCCGGATACCGTAGCTACTGATACAGAAAACGTCCCGAAAACGATAAGCGTAGAAAAGATAAGCAAGGCGGCCGAAGCCTCGCAGCTTCTTGACGATATCGGCGAGGTGTCGGTAAAGCAATGCCTTATGATAGACGGTGAGCAGTACGACCTGTTCATGACCTTTGATGAACCGCAAAAGGCCGAAAGCGCGGTCAGGGAAAAATGCTCAACGGCATTGTATCTGCTTAAAAAATGGTCTATCCTCCCCGCCAAAGCTATGGACGACAGCATGAGTGCGCGTACTCTGTCTTCGTTTTTTGATATATACGAAAACGAGGCGAAAAATGCCGAGATAACAGCACTTGCACAGGAGTTTGCGGCAGCCGACAGCCCCGAGACGCGTGCCGAGCTGTACGGCAGGATAATGGGTATGCTGCCTTATACATCGAAATAAAAAAAGCTCCCGCTGCACGGAATGTGCGGCGGGAAAATTTATGCCTCAGTTGAGGTCCCGGATATTCATTTTTTCAAGCTGCTTTTTGCGGCGCTGCTTTTCGCGGCAGGCGAAATAGATGACAAGCAGCACGGCGGTAGGAATGTTGCTGAGCAGCCAGACCAAGATCATCTGCCAAACAAAGCCGGAGCTCATGCCCTCGGGCGGGACTACCATCATAAACGGACACAGGCACGCGTTAATAAACGTGATGATCGGCATAATAAGCCCCGGCCAGCGCCCCTCCCGTTTTGACAGGAATATTTGCAGCGCGATAATGCCGATAACAAAAAGTATAGCTGCTAAATTTCTCATAGCTCACACCCTCCCATGCATTTTCTTGTACTCGCCTATCAATATCTTCGCCGTGTCAAAATCCAGCTTATCATTGATGGCAAGGCGCTTAATAAGCGCAATGTACGGCTCGTTTTCCGTGTCGTCGCTTATTTTTATCTTCTGAATGAGCTTATCAAGCCTCAGCCTGACCGTCGGATACGTCACGCCGTACTGCCGTGCCATTTCCTTTAATGACCCGGACGCAAGAAGAAATTTTTTTATAAACGACACATCCTCGTCGTCAAGATCGGATATCCATTCCGGAATGACCTGAAGCGCCATAACGCATCCCTCCTTTAATAATATTCATTATACATTTGAACAATATTAAAGTCAATGCTGAATATTTGTTTTACAAAACACAAAAAAATACTGCGTACCGAAATAGGTACGCAGTTTAATTTTACTTTCGTTTTATTTTAAGCTCGCCCAAACAGGCGCCGCCGAGGATCAGAATTGCGCCGACGATTTGGATAAACGCAAGCTTTTCATCGAGAAACAGCGCCGAGAAGATGAGCGCCGTGAGCGGGTCAATGTAGCTTACAAGCGCCGAGGTCTGCGCGGGAAGCTTTTGCAGCGCGGAAAAGTAGAGGAAATACGCAAGGCCGGTGTTCACAAAGCCGATGATGAGGACGTACACGATATCGCCTTTTGCCGGAATGACGGGAAACTCCGTGCCGCCAACGAGCAGGTATATAACAATAACGACAAAGGACACGAACAGCTCGTATGTCGAGCAGGCAAGGCCCGACATGTGCGTCACGCGCTTTGTGACGATGATGATAAGCGCGTACAATAGCGCAGCACCCGCGCCGAGCATAAGCCCTGTGCGCATATCCGTGCCGCCGGAGAGGTTTCCGGTTGTGCACAGCATTCCGAGCGCAACAGCGGCGATGGCGATGAGCTTGTTCCATGTGAGCTTTTCCTTGAAAATAAGCGGACTGAGCGCAATAGCAAGCATTGGGCCGCAGTAGTAAACAAGCGTTGAGATGCTCACGCCCGCCGTCCTGTAAGCGCCGAACAGCAGCACCCAGTTAAGCCCCAGCGCCGCGCCGCCGATGGTCGCGGGGATGAAGTCCGCGCGCAGGTCGGCAAAGGAAAAGCCGCGCTTAACGATGACGACCGCCAGCAGGAACAAAAAGCCCAGCATCGTGCGCATGAGCACTATCTCCGCGCTCGCGAGGGATATGTTTGCAACAAGCAGCCCGTTTGTTCCGAAGATGACCATTGCCGCGATAAGAAATATGAGATTTTTCGTCCTGCTCATATGCAAAATGCTCCTGAAATCAAAAATATTTAAAGCCTGCTGAGCGTCTGCCCGGCAGGCTTTGCTTAGTGTATTAAAGCGAAAACTTCTTGCTGTATTCGGAATAGTATTCGTCGAAATAGTGCGAGCGCACCTGGATGAGGCTGTTTATGTACTCGTGCGCGTCGAAGTTATCCGATTCAAGCTCTATCATCGCAACGGCGATGTTCGAGCAGTGGTCGGATATACGCTCAAGGTTCGTGAGCAGGTCATTGAACACGAAGCCGTGGTTGAGCGTGCAGGTGCCCTTTTGCAGACGCTCGATATGGTGCGTCTTCATTTCATCGCAGAGGTTATCGATAAGCTCCTCGAGCGGCTCGACGCGGTAGGCAAGCTGCAGATCGTTTGTGATGAAGGCGTCGACTGCGATGCTGACGACTTCCCTTACGGCCGATATCATGACGCCCATTTCTCTCGCACCCTCGTCGGAGAACACGATGCTCTTTTCGTGCATTTCCTGTGCGCACTCGGCGACGTTCAGCGCGTGGTCGGATATACGCTCAAAGTCGTTTATTGTGTGCAGGTATTCGCCGACCGCTCCGTACAGCTCGGGCGGAAGCTCGCGGCTTGTTATGTGGATAAGGTAGGTGCCGAGCTTGTCCTCATATTTATCCACGATATCCTCAAGGCGGGTGACGGCGGCAAAGCCCTCGTCGGAGTAATTGCCCACGAGGTCAAATGCGTCAAATAAGTTTTCGCGCGCTTTGCCGGCCATGGCGTTTACCGTCAGCCTGCTCTGCTCAACTGCAAGGGCAGGGTGGTCAAGGAAGCGCTCCTCAAGCCTGTCGAAGTCGTGCAGGATCTCGGCGTCCTGCGGCTTGTCCTTTATGACGAAGCGGCAGATACGCTCGATAACGGAGATAAACGGTGCGAGGACAACAACGATTATAAAGCGGAAGACCGTGTTCATAAGCGCAAGGCTCACCGCCGTCATGGTCATGGACATGAAGGAGAAGTCCAGCGCCGCGTCCAGCGAATAGAACACTATGCTGAAGATGATAACGCCGAGCGTGTCGACCATCAGGTAGGACAGTGCCGTGCGCTTGCCGTCCGCGCTTGCGCCGAGAGCCGAAAGCAGCACGGGAACAGCCGCGCCTATCGCGATTCCCATCGTTATCGGCAGGGCAATGTCAAAGCGGATAGCACCGGTTACCGCCAGCGCCTGCAATATACCGACGGCGGCCGAGGCGCTCTGGATAACGCTTGTAAACGCGATGCCAAGCGCGATGCCCAAAAGCGGGTTTGAGAAGGTCGTTATCATGCTGATAAACGTCTCGCTCGAGCGCAGGCCATATACGGAGCTGCTCATTGCCTTCATGCCGAACATCAGCACTGCAAAGCCGAGCATAATTTCGCCCACATGCTTTTTGCTCGGCGCGGAGCAGAACATGCGCAGCACGATGCCGATAACGGCGATGACTGCCGTGAGCGTGTCGGTCGACAAAAGCTCAAGCCAGCCGGAGGCGTTGCCGCCTATGTCCGAAAGGCAGATTATCCAGCCCGTGATGCTCGTGCCGATTATCGCGCCCATTACGACGCCGATAGCCTGACGAACCTTCATCATGCCGGAGTTTACAAAGCCGACGACCATAACCGATGTCGCCGACGACGACTGGATAACGGCGGTCACGCCCGTGCCGAGCAGGATGCCTTTAAGCGGCGTACTCGACAGGCGGAAAAGTATAAGCTCAAGCTTGTTGCCCGCGACCTTTTTCAGACTGTCTCCCATAAGAGCCATGCCGAAAAGGAACAGCGCAACGCCGCCCAAAAGCTCAAGCACATTTGAAATACCCAAAGCACATATCTCCTATTATAAAATTGCCTTGTCAATCGCTATTACTTCATTATAACTATACAATATACCGGCGCTAAAATCCAGCTATTTTTCTCTTTTCGGCGTTTGTATAAATACCGCGCGGAGCGGGAGCGGGAAATTTGTGCTTTGTGCTTGAAAATTCGTTTCGCTGTGGTACAATAAACTGAAATGGAGAACACAGCAGGAGGAATAAGCTCATGACGATATCACTCAAACACGGTGCACAGGCCCTCGTTCGCGGTACGGGCGTGGCGCTTGATTTTCTTTCCGATGCCAGCCGTCACCTCGGCCCGCTGACACGCATACCCCTTTTCGGCGAGACGGTTTTGGATCTTCAGGATCTCATCGCCATGCTGCACGACTATTACCACGGCCGATACAAAAAGGTGCCCGCGGTGGTCATTGTGGGCGCGACGGCGATAGCCGCGTATCTTGTAAGCCCGTATGACCTCATTCCGGACAAGGTGCCCATCCTAGGTTTCATTGACGATGCGTTTATCATAAACATCGTCATGCAGCTTTGCATCGACAGGGAGCTTGAGCGCTACCGTGCCTGGCGTGCGCTTAACGTTTAATAAAAAACCCGCTTCGGCGGGCTTTTTTAATATTCAGCAAGTGAAATCAAGCGCTATGGAGGCAGAGACTGTATAATAGCCGCGAGGTGAATAAAATGAACGAATGGGTAAAACTTATACAGCTTATAACCGATGAAATTGACGAGCGCATAATTAATCACGACGATGAGGCACTCACTTTAAAAAGCCTTGCCGCACGCCTTGGATATTCGGAATTTCACACGACGCGCAAATTCCGCGAGATATGCGGGATGCAGCTTCGCGATTACATGCGCGCCCGCCGCCTTGCCTTTGCGCTCAAGGCCGTGCGCGACGGGCAGGAGAGCCTGACGGATATCGCCCTTGACCACGGCTTTTCATCTCCCGAGGCCTTCTCCCGCGCGTTTAAAAATGCCTACGGTGTATCGCCCAGTGAGTACAGAAAAAGCCCGCAGCCGGTAGTGCTCCGAACGAAGATAAACCCCTTTGACCGCTATCTGCTCGGCCTTGACGATATAGGAATGCTCAGCTCCGACGCGGACGTGAAGGTGTATTTCGTCACCATCCCCGCGCACAAATTCCTGCACATCGAAAACCGCGAGAGCAACGGCTACTGGGACTTTTGGCAGAAGCAGAGCGCCATCCCCGGCGCAGATTGCGACACGATATGCGGCCTGCTTGACAGCATAAAGGGTAAATTAGACGATAAAGGTGACGGGGCAGAGCTTGCAGGGCAGATAATGGCCTATATGAACGACACTACCGGCCGCATGTGCGACTGGGGCTTCCTGCGCACAGAGTGCTATGGTGTGCGCCTGCCGTCGGGCTACGATGGCCCGGTGCCGGAGCCGATGCTTCTTGCCGATGTGCCGGAGGGCGAGTATATCGTATTTGAGCACGGCCCGTTTGACTACGAAAGCCAGTGCCGCGCAGTTGAGGAAAAGGTCGAGGACGCCATGCGCGGGTTTGATTACGCCTCGGCCGGCTGCCGACTCGATATGACAGACGGCAGATTCATGTACATGTTCTATGACCCAAACACCTGCTTTAAATACATAAGACCTATTGCAAGATAAAAAAAGAGGAGACAGTCCAAGCTGTCTCCTTTTTCATTTAGTTATAAACTACAAGTGCCATGAACACCAGAGGCTCTGTACCGCGGTTTACTATCGAGTGACCCTCGCCGTCGGGACAAAATGCCGTGTCGCCCGCGCGGAGGGTGACGATGTTGCCGTTGTCGCTGTATTCGCCCTCACCGGAGAGGACGCAGTAGAATTCGCCGTCGCCCTTGTGGATGTGCCAGCCGAGGCCGCTGCCCGGATCGACCGTCGCAACGGAAAAGACCCTGCCCTTGCCGTAGAGCTCTTCGGGGGTTTGGATGATGCGCTTAAAGTCAACGCTGCCCGGGCCGCCGAAAATACCGTCGAGGCGCTCGCGCTTGTGCTCTTCGTTTCTTATTATCATTTTAATCTCTCCTTCTTCCGCCGACGATGACGAGAAAGCGCAATAGCTGAGCCAGCGAAACGGCAAGCGCTGCAACATAGGTCATTGCCGCCGCCGAAAGCACCTTTTTTGCCTGCTTTAGCTCCTCGCCCTGCAGCAGATTTGTTTCTTCTATCGTTTTAAGTGCGCGTGACGATGCGTTGAATTCCGTCGGCAGCGTCACGAGTTGGAAC
This sequence comes from uncultured Oscillospiraceae bacterium, assembly GCA_964634435.1. Classification (GTDB taxonomy): domain Bacteria; phylum Bacillota; class Clostridia; order Oscillospirales; family Oscillospiraceae; genus F23-B02. The sequence continues at coordinate 29,401 of CAZWJM010000015.1, forward strand.
ACCGTAACAAGTCCGAACAGCGCACAGCCGATGTACGCTATCATGACAAAAATGTCGCCAAACGAGGCAAGCAGCAGTCCGATGATTATAAGCGGAACCGAAAGCTTTGAGCCGAAGTTCGTTATCGGGACTATCGCCGTGCGAATTTTCACGGGCGCATAATTCGTTGCATGCTGGATAGCGTGGCCGACCTCGTGGCAGGCAACGCCGATGGCGGCAGTGGACGTGCTCGAATACACATCGTCCGACAGACGCACGACGTTCGATGACGGGTCATAGTGGTCTGTAAGCGAGCCCTGGATATGCTCAATGCGCACGTTCGTAAGGCCGTTGCGGTCAAGCACCCAGCGCGCTGCCTGCGCACCGGTTATCCCGCGCACGTTTCTCGTATTTTTGTACTTTTTAAATGTGGAGTCGACCCTCGCGCTTGCCCACATAGCAAACAGCATAGCCGGCAGAACGAGGACGACATACGTCCAGTCAATATACATTTTTACAAACCCAGCTCTTCGTCGATGAGAACGACCTCGACCTTATCCATGTCCATCATCGGGCCCCACAGCACCAGCAGTGCGTTGCACACGCGCTCTGTCGAGCGGCAATCGTGGCACTTATCGTCTATCTTGCAGGGAGTTTTTGCGGGAAAGCGCTTGCAGTTTTGCACGGCGGCGGTGTTGCGCGCGCGGAAAACGGCAGACTCAAAATCGGGGCAGATCTTGTTCGTGCCCGCGACGATGTACACGGTCTTGCGGCCGTATACCATGCCGGCCAAGCGGTTGCCGCGTCCGTCGATGTTCACGATCTCGCCCGTCTCGGCGATGGCGTTTGCGCTGGAGATGAAGACCTTCGCTGCGTTTTCCTTTTCGAGCGTCTCAACGCCCGGCTCGCGCCAGTGCCAGAACACCTCGTTGCCGGCGTCTGTGAGCTTATCGTAAAGGCCGAGCTGGTCAGCCGTCTTTGAGCCGCCTATGCCGACTGTCGTGTCCTTTATCTCCTGGGTAAGATATGCGCAGGCTTCCTCGCCCGTTGCAAAATGCTGCACGGAAAAGTGCCGTGCCTTGAGGTTTTTTATCGTCTTTTCAAGATCCATATGTACCGCTCCTTTGCGTCAAAAAATACTTCTGCGGTTATTATATATGAAGCATGCGATTTAATCAAGCCGCTTTTCAAGCTCTGAGATGAGCGCGGCCGCGGCCTCGGTGAGCTCCCTTGCCGTCTCGGTGTCGGCAGCGTTTGCGCTTATGCGCACGGCCTTGCGCGTCGGAAGCGGGGCAATGCAAAGCTCGTAGTCAGCTCCGCTGAGCCTGAAGCCGTCGGCGTAATCTGCGCCAAGCTCCATGAACGCTGTCGAAACGCTGTCCATAAGCCGTGCCCTGTCTGCGCAGTCGCAGTCGGCGCAGCACTCATCTGGGCGGTCAGGGTCGCCGCACTCGGGCGCGGTGTCGATCTCAAAGCCGTTTGCCGGCTCAATTTTGAGCTTGCCGGATAGCGCGTCGGCGCAGCACTCGTAATAGCTCTTCGGCGTTCCGATATCGCACCAGTAGCCGTCGCATGGCACGCCCAGCAGCTTCTCGCCGCGCTCGAGCAGGGTGGGGAAGAGCTCCTTTGCAAAGTCAAACTCCCGCCCTTCGGGAACAAGGCGCATCGCCCGCGCGGATACGATATAGATTCCGGTGTTTACGAGATTTGTGACCACCCGATGCCAATCGGGCTTTTCGATAAACGAGCGGATATATCCCGCGCGGTCGCACAGTGCAAGGCCGTATCGCAGGGGCTCGGACTCGGGGCACAGTGCAATGGTCACGGCGGGGCGGCGCTTACGGTGCTCGGCAATGAGCTTTGAAAGGTCAATGTCGCACGCAGCGTCACCGGAGATGACGAGAAAATCCTCCTCGCCGTAAAAATCCGCGCAGTTTTTGACGCCGCCGGCAGTGCCAAGCGCCGTTTCCTCAACGCGGTATTCGATTTTAACGCCCAGCCGCGCACCGTCGCCGAAATAGCCTTTTATGTCCTCCGGCCTGTATTTGAGCGCACAGCAGATGTCTGTTATTCCGTGCTTTTTTAAAAGCAGTATAATGTGCTCCATCACCGGCCGCCCGCACAGCGGCACGAGCGGCTTCGGCATGTCACCCGTCACGGGCTTTAGTCTGCGTCCCTCGCCGCCTGCCATGATTATTGCCTTCATTTTCTGTCCCTCCCAAAGCTGCTTTTTGTTATTGTTGCCGCGCGGGGAAGATATATTCAAAGAAAAAATAGGCTGCGGCTGTATAGCCGCAGCTCAGTTATTCTTTTTTAATGCCGCGATTCCGATGATGTTTGTGATGATCGTAATAATATCAAACACAAACGACACATAGTTTGAAAGCGCTGCGTCATAGACCACCCAAAATAGCTGGGCAACGATCAAAACAAACTTGAGTCGACGCTCGTCCTTTATGTCCAGCAGCCATGTATATATGCATGTTGAAAGCAGCGGCAGAATGCCAAGCCAGCCCGCAGAGTTGGCGAAAAGGCAAAAAGCGCCCAAAACGCAGGTGAACGTAAGCTTAATGGGCATCGTCATATCGTGCTTGAGACAGACAAGATTCCTGACAATGCTTACCGCTGCCGAAAGCGTGCCGGTTATGCCGCCAAGGACGAAATTTGCTGTCCCCAAAAGTCCGAACTGTACGCACTGCACAAGCAATATTGACTTTCGTTTTTTCAAAAGCCCTATGCTTGCCATGAGGATAGCCCCCAAGAGCGATATGATATTTCCGATAATAATGTTCTCCACTGTGCTCCTCCGCGAAAAAAATTTACCTGAACCGATCCGGCATCAGGCATTCTCAGAGAACAGGCCGCATAACAGACACCGAATATTTCAGCGCCACTGTTAACGATTTGCGGTCGTTTATGGAGCGTCCGTCCAATTACAGACAAAATGGCGTTATCAATTTATAACGAACTCGTTATTTTGTCAATAGTATATGTGTTTTTTGATGCTTGGTAGCTATATATTAAAATTAAGGTCTTGACTTTGGCGGAAATCTGAATTATAATACACAGGCTGAACATTTGAATATGTCTGTACTCGGAGAAGTCGCGTAGTCCGGCCGAGCGCGCACGATTGGAAATCGTGTAACACCCATAAGGTGTTCGAGGGTTCAAATCCCTCCTTCTCCGCCATGAAAAAGCACTGACGAAAGTCAGTGCTTTTTTCAACTAAATCCGTCCTTCGG
>CAZWJM010000016.1:0-1209 GCA_964634435.1 uncultured Oscillospiraceae bacterium
GGACTTCTCGGTGCCGTCATAGACTTCGCTTGCGCTGTTGCCGGTGATCTTGACGATGATCTTGGTGTAGATGCCGGGGTCGACAGGCTGGTTGGTAATCTTCAGCCAGCCATCTTCAACAACGAACTTGACGTTTGCGAAGTTCTGGTTATTGTTTACGAAGCTGCCGCTGTTAAGGCCCATGTAGTAAGTGCCAACATCCTTGCCCTCGGCATGGTCAGAGCCAAGCTCCTTGAGGGAGACGTAGCTTGCACTGTACAGAGCATTGCTGATATCCACGACATCGTAGCCGTTGACTTCCTGGGGCTTGCCGTTGTAGTACTTGGTATCGGTATGACCCTTGATGGTAATGACGACCTCGTCGGTTATGGGATTAATCTTGAGGACGCCGAGTTCAATTGTGATCGCATAGTTGCTCTGAACCTTATCGCCGCCAGCATTATGTATGATAATGTTGTCAATGCTGAAGGTCTCATTGTCGGGATTGCTGAACTCACCGGTGTAGTCTCCAGCATCGGTGCCGGTCAGCAGGTATGCGAGGTTGCCGATGGTGTCGCCTTTGAGCAGGCCAACATCGGGCTTCTCAACCGTAGGCGTATTCCATGTATACTGGTCGGTCGTGAACGCCGAGCCATTGTATGTCTTTTCGCCAAGGCTTGCGCCGGTTATCATCAGCGGGCGCGGGTTGATGACAAGATGTCCCTTACTGTAACCGGCAACGATGTACTTTCCGGTCGTATCAACAGTGCCACAAGGATCACCGTTAAACTTAACATCGTAAGTATTTGCAGCTGTGCCGCTGCCGGATGCGGTAACGCCGTCAAATACGAGTCCGGTGAGGACTTCATTATCTATCTGTGCGGTGACAGTGTAAGCACCGCTGTGCTCCTGAGCCTTGCCGTTGTAAACGGTTTCTTCATCAGCTACTGTGAGGTCAACGTTCTTATAGTAGTAAATTCTGAAAACGTTCTTGGTGGGATCGGTGGTGAAATAAACGACGTAGTCTTCTGCCGTTTCGACCATCGTGTAACCGTCTATGTCGATATAAGCATCAGTATCAGGCCAAATTTCTCCGCCGAAGATGCAGTATTCATCGCCCGCGACTGTTTTGCTGGGAACAATCTGCTTATCAGGAGCCTCGCTGCCCTTATCGCCTATCCAGTAATACTCGACGGTGTAGCCCAGGTATGCCTGCCTTGTCCAGCTGCC
>CAZWJM010000016.1:1309-32026 GCA_964634435.1 uncultured Oscillospiraceae bacterium
CCGCACTAGGTGCTGCCGGTGCGCCGCTCGGTACTGTGCCTTCATACTTATATGTCACTGCGTAGCTGTTTTTCGTCCATGTGCCGACAAATTCTACGTTATTGCCGGGCATGGTGAACTTGCCGTCAGTGCCTACGGTAACGCCGCTGGCGGTGGTGGGAGTCCAGCCGTTGAACGTCCAGCCGGTAGCAGAGGGTGCAGCAGCAACGGTGACTGTGTTGCCTTCTTCATACATAGCAGTGTCCTCGGGCAGGGTTACGGTGCTGGGCACATCGCTAGAATCTGCCCACTGATAGGTAACGCCATAGGTCGGATTTTCCGTCCAGCTGCCGGTGAGGGTGACGTCGTTGTTCGGCATGTTGAATTTGTTGCCGCCCACGTAGGTTGTCTCACTGCCGGTAACGTTGCTGGTTTTCCAGCCGTTGAACGTCCAGCCGGGAACCGCAGTAGGAGTTGCGACAGTGTGCTCAGCGTCTTTCTGAACCGATACAGTACTCGGATCGGGCAGTGCTGCGCCGGTGGGTGCAGTGCTGTCGTACCGGTATGTTACCGTGTACGTCGGCTTTACGCCCTTGACGCCGGGGACGTTGAAATGGAGGGTCTTATTCTTATCGTTACCGGTTCCGTCGACGAACGAAAGGGTCGTGTCGCCGTTAGTGGGATAATAAGTGTTGTTTTGGAAACCGTTAGCCTCGGTGTTGAGCTTGACCGTGTAGGTCAGCTTGTAGGTATAAATGGTTTTGCCATCAACCACTCTTGTTGTGCTGGTTGTCGGCTGCCAGGTGATAGTGCCGTTACTACTAATTGTGCAGTCGGGACAGCTGCTGTCCTGCAGCGTCACCATGCTGCCCATCGGGTCAGTCACCGTGAAGCCCGAGCTCAGGCTGGACTTTATGTTATTAACAATAGTGTTGAATGCGGTGTTGAGGGCATCAGTGTTGTCGGCGTTAAATGTTCTATCACTCGAGCCGGTGATATCATTCTGCAGGAAATTGAAAACATTTTGTCCTGCGCTGTAGCAAACTGCATACAGATTGTTGGAATTGGTTGCTTTCTTCAAGCTGGTCGCAGCATTCGTAGCAGCCTCGTTGCTACTGACACCCAAACCGCCGCCTGCAGTATTTGCACCGTCAGTCAGGGCAACAGTGAATTTGTAATCATCATCTACGCTACCAACATCTGATAGCTTGAACAAATCTTCAGCCTCGCTAAGTCCGCTAGCCAAATTCGTGGACGATGCTAACGAACTGGAAAGTTTATTGTTGAATGTTGCCAAATTAGCTGCGTTCGAAACATCAAGCCAGAACTTATATTCCAGTTTATCCCACTTATTTTTGTCCGAGTTGTCCGCAAAATTCAGTGGGTCCGCACTTCCGGCAAAAAACACAACTGCCAAGTAGCGATTTGAACCGGAAGCAGCGTACGAGCTTGCGAAAGACTTAGCTGCGGCAATCGCCTTTGCGAAACGTGAGTCATTTTTTAACGAAACACTGCCCTCATTTCCTGTTTTGCAATTTTTCGCATGAGTGTACCCATTGTTAGGAACAGTTAAATCACTACCATTGTTGCAAGTTGCACATTTCCCCATTGATTTGGAGTTGTCGATAACCAGCACAGTAGCCGCTGCGCCGGGGTTGGTCTCCGATTCAATCTTCAGCGTGATGTCGTACAGGTCATTGCCTTTGGATTCGGCAGTTTTGCTGTATTTGACATTCGCACCTGTGGTGGTGTTTGTATAATTCTTTGCAGAACTATCGGCGGTCATGGACGCATCCTGCGTCCACTTATCATCCGTATACGAGCCGTACACTACGTCTGCGCTCGTGCCGTCCGCGAACGCCGCCATGGGCATCAGCGTGAACAGCATGCAGATGCACAGAAGCAATGCAAGGCCGCGTTTTTTTCTGTTCATATTTGTTCCTCCTTGGTAAATAATTTACATAAATATTTTTCTCCACCAACGCAATCTATACATTGCGCCAATTTTGTATATTTACTATACCATTAACTGCATTCGAAATCAAGCCGAAACCATTGGCAATTCAGAGAATTTTGAGGCCTGAATTTGTGCACATTGCACAATAAATATTGGCAATATTTAAACAACTATACATTTCGCCCGGTTGTGTTCAGCGCAGTGGCATGACCACAAGATGTTGTGGCCACTTGCCGTGGCGGAGGTTGGTGGCGCGTTGCCTCCCCTGTGCCACCCATTAGTGCGTGGCAAGACGCAACATGCGGGCGAGGCAAGCCTCGCCCCTACAAGGGTACGGACAATTATTTTTAATGCATAGCAAAACCTCCGCACTATAGCAGCACGGAGGTTCGGGTTATTAATATGGTCGCGGCTTGCGCCGCTGATTGAATTCACCTCATCCGTCGGAACAGATTGATGACTGCGAAGCGGTTACATTAGTTCCCTCCTCGCGGCATAGCCGCTGCGGTCGGTTGCTAAAAACATGCCACCGGCATGTTTTCTTAACGCACCGACCTCAAGGGGAAGGCTTTGGGGAAGTCAAAATTTGTATCGGCAGGCGGTCAGATCGCCGCTGAAAAACGGGCGAGCATGGCGGCAAGCTGGGCGCGGGTGGCGCCGCCGGCGGGGTCGAGGGTGCCGTCGGGCATGCCGTTTATGATGCCCTCGGAGGTCGCCCAGCGCATCGCGTCGACTGCGTAGTCGGAGACGGAGGCGGTGTCGGCGAAGGTGCCGGTGTAGTCCGCGGGGGCTTCAAGCTCGCCGGAGCAGACGACTTCATCGGCATAGCGGAACAGGAATGCCGCAAGCTGCTCGCGCGTGACGGGGTCGGATTCGCTGAACGATGTCGCGCTCGTGCCCTTGGCAACGCCTTCGCTGTAGGCCCAGGCGATGGCGTCGCGGCTCCAGTCGGCGGAGAGGTCTTTAAACGGGCAGTCGATGTCCTTGACAGAGGGCGAGCCTGCCATGCGGTAGAGCACCGTCACGACCTGCGCGCGGGTGACAGCGCCGTCGGGGTCAAAGCGGTTTGCGCCGACGCCGTTGAGGTAGCCGTGCTCGAGGTCATAGGCGAGGTCTGCGCGGTACCAGGCATCGTCCGGCACGTCGGCAAACGGCAGGGGCTCGTAGAGGTCACTTCCCTGCTTGGCGGTCATGTAGTCGGCGGGGATGGTGAGCATCCAGGACATGCCGAGCTCGCCATAGTGAGCGCTCATGATGCCCACGACGTTATACAGAAGCGTCGCAAGCTCGTCCGGGCAGGCGGTCACGACCTTGACGAGCAGCTTCACCAGCGGGCGGAGCATCTCCTTGACCTGGGCGGAGTTATAGCTTGTTATGCCCGCGTCGCGCATCGTGTCAAGGAATATGTCGGTCACGACGGCCAGGGCGCTGTCCTCGCCCTGCATGAGGGAGGAGATAAGGCGCGCCATATTGTCCTTGGCGTTAGCGGCAAGGCTGTCCTTAACAGTGTCCCACTGGTCGGGATATGTGCCGATGATGGGGACGATGAGCTCCTGGATATCGTCCTGCGCTTCGTATATCTCGGCGCGGGTAGTGAACACCTCGGTGAAGAGCTTTTCGGTGAGGATATCGAGGAATTCGCCCTGCGTCATCACGTCGCCGCGGATGCTGCTGATTATTTTATCGGCGGTAGCGCCCGGGGTGATGGTGACGTATTTGAAGTCGTCGATGCGGTAGTCGCCGGCGTTTTCAAAGGTCTCGAACACCTTGAGCATCTCGGCCTTGAGGTCATTGTAATTGCTGTCGAGCTTATTTGACGGCATGACGTGGTCAACGCCATAGCGGGCAAAGCCCATGTTCTCGGGCGGGACCTTGACGACGAGGTCGTTGTAATTAACCACGTTGTGGATATTTTCATAGATGCGGCCGTTTACCTTGGTGATGTCCGCTCCCATGGGGGCTTCAAAGGTGTAGATATAAATATCCTTCGGCGAGAGGGTGACGTTTTGGCCGACAGACTGACCGGCAAGGTACATATCGTCAAGCGCACCGCCGACCATGTTCGCTCCGGCTGCACCGCGGCTGTAGCCCGTGCACCAGACCTTGATCTTGCCGGTTATCTCCGTGTGCTTTGCAAGGTATGCCTGCAAAAACTCTACAGCCTTATCACGGCAGATGGCAAAGCCCGCATGCTCGCCGGAAAGACCGACGTTTAAGTCGCCCGCCCACTCGGCATAGTAGCCGCAGCCGCGCAGACCGATGGCGATGACGGTGTACTTCTCGCCGTTTACGGTGATCTGCTTATTGGCGATGCCGACGCCGAAGGTGTTGCGCTCCGGGCGATTGGTGAAGTCGGCGTTTGCCTCGAAGTCCTCAAAGCCTATCTGGTCAAAGAAGTCCTTGAGGTTTGCAGGACCCTCGGCATAGCGCGCCGGGTCTGCGACGTTGCCGGCGGCAAGGCACATGGCCATGGTCGCTGTGGCAAGGTCCTGACGGTAGAGATACGCCGTGTCGGTGAAATAACCGTCGCTGTAGGTAAACGGGCAGGGATGGTCCGTTTCCATGTCGTCATGTCCGGCATTGAACATGATCGTACCCGTGACCGTCTCATAGCTGTCCTGCGCCAGCGCCGTCATCGGCACGAGCGATACGATCAGCATGAGCACAAGCACGAGGCTGAGTGCTTTTTTCATTCTTTTCTTCCTCCTATGCGTTTTTTATTATCTTCCTTTTCAATGACTGCAAATAAGAATGTCATAAGTCCCGCCTCCGGGAACGGGCAGAATATGCCGGGGTTTGTGAGGCTCATCATGAGTATGCCGAAATAGCTCAGTGCAAAGGCGAACACGTCACGGCGGCGGTTGCGCCAGATAAGCTTTGCGCGGGAAATGAAGTTCCACGCATATGCTGCGACGCCGCAAAGCCCCATGGAGCATATGATCTGAATGACAAAATTATGATAAAACACCATGCTGCCGGGAGTGTAGGCCTTGAAAATGCTCATGTCGGCGTTATTCCCGATGCCGATGCCGAATATGGGTGCAGACAGGAAGTGGGCTATGCCGCGCTTAATAAACTCTATGCGCGTCATATCGCCCGCGACGGCGCTTTCTATTCGGGCAGAGTACATGCCCAAAAGGTACACGGCCGCAACGATGGCGATGACGACGATTGCCGCAGCAGCGGCGCCAATGTATGCGCGGCGGCGGTTTTTGCCGCGGGAGAAAATGTGGACAAGGCACAGGAACACAAGAAAGGTCCCGAATATAAGGCCGCTGCGCGAGCCTGTCAGCAGCATTGCCGCGTACATGACCGCAAGGCCGGCAAGATAGAGATTCGACCGTTTTGCAAGCACGCACACGGACGGGATGCACATGAGGAACATGCTCGTGAGGTAATTGCGCGGCTTATAGTACAGTACGCCGCCCCGTTCGAGGAATTTTTCAAAATTCTGCGCGTAGAAGGCGAAGATGACGACTGCAAACAGCAGTCCCGCGGCAAACAGGGTCTTGGCTATACGCTCCGTTCTGTCATAGCTGCGCTTATTTTCAAGCCGCGTGCAGAATATGACGTAGATAGCAAGCTGGCCAAGGCCGAGGCCGAGCATATAGTAAAGGCTCACGGGCTTAAAGTAATCCTCCCGCGATATAACCCCCACGCCGCCAAGGATAAGCGCTGCCGACACCGCCGCGAGCGGATAAAACAGCTTGCCTATCTTGACCGGGCGGCGATAGTAAATGAGGTTAAAGGCCAAGGCCAGTGCAAACGGCACGATGGCATACATCATGTACGGCACGAGCTGGGAGTAGTCCTTATAGTATTCGACCGAAATTTGCAGCGTAAAGCACACGGGCGCAAATATGGCCATGAGGTCATCGCAGAATAACATCATCATTACAGCGATGAACACATACAGGCACATGCACTCAAACGACATCTGCGTTATGGTCGCAACAGCGCCAAGGGTGACGAGCACAGGAAGATAAAACTTACTGTGCCACACCGTATTTGCCGTCTGCTGTGCGCGTTGGAAAAGAGTATTCAAGCTAATTACCTCTGAATATTTTGCTGAGCTTGCCATACAGCTCATCGGGCTTTACGGGCTTGATGACAGAACCTGTGAAGTCGCTGAGATTGCCGCCCTGCTCGTTTATGAAGGCGTCGGCCGTCATTGCGAGAATGGGCACGAGCGGAGAGTAGCGCTTGCCGCTTGCGCGGATGTTGGACGCGGCCTCGATGCCGTTCATTTCGGGCATTTGGATATCCATGAGGACACAGTCGTAATAATAATCCGGCTTTGACGCGAAAAGCTCCACCGCTTCCCTGCCGTTTTCGGCACAGTCGACGACTGCACCGTGCCGCTCGAGCAGGCGGCAGGTTATAGCCGTGTTTATAGCAACGTCGTCAACGACCATTATCCTGCGTCCGCTTATCGCCGAGCAGTCAACAGGCTCAGAGGCTTTAACAGCCGCAGCACCGAGGGAATACGGGATATCGACGAAGAAAGTCGTCCCCTCGCCCAGCCGGCTTTTTACGCTTATGCTGCCGCCCTGAAGGTCTATCATGCTCTTGCATATTGCCATGCCAAGGCCGCTTCCGGCTGCTCTGCCGCCGTTTGAGCTCATTTCCTGAGTGTAGGGCTCAAACAGATGCTCAATGAAGCTTTCGCTTATGCCGACGCCTGTGTCGCCGACTTCAAGATGGAGGATGGATGACTTCTCGTTCATCATCTTCTGTGAGGCGCTTATCGATACGCGGCCGCCGGAGCGGGTGAATTTATTTGCGTTAGACAAAAGGTTATTGAGTATCTTGCGCAGGGAGATCTCATCGCCTAAGACAATCGGCGCACGTAGCCCCTTGGTGTCTATCATGAGCTTTACGCCCTTTGCGCTCATCTGCGCACTGTATACAGAATACACCTCATCGAGCACGGCCGCAATATCAAAGGGCTTCGTGCTTATTTCATATTTGCTGCTTTCGATCTTGCTCATGTCCATGATGTTATTGAGCAGGCTCAGCAGGTATTGAGATGCCTGGTCTATTTGATTTAGATGCTCGCGAAGCTCATCGTCCTTGCCCTCGCCGACCATCTCGCGCGCAAGGTAGGTTAGGCCTGCGATGGAGTTCATGGGCGTGCGTATCTCATGCGACATGTGCGAGAGAAATTCGCTTTTTGCGCGGCTGGAATCCTGCGCAAGCTCAACGGAATTGCGCAAAAGAAGCTGAGCCTCGATATCCTGCGTAACATCAGTTGCAACGCAGACGTAGTGCGACTTAACGCCGCCCGACAAAATCGTCGAGAATGCGCATCTTAGGGTAATATCCCTGCCGTCACCCGTTTTAAACGGAACATCGACCGTGTAGTTTCCGCCGAGGGGCGCACCGAGGGTGGACATTATTTTCCCCACCGTCTCCGGGTCAAAGCTCTCCTGCAGCGTCTGCATGACGGTGCGCTCGGCAAAATAGCTCTGCGGCAGGCCGAGGACGCGCTCGGTGTTTGCGCTTACAAAGCAATATCTGTTCTCGCCCTTGGGCTTAATGAGGATGACGTTCGGGATAAACGCCGTCATGCTCGAGAAAAGATGCTCGCGCTCTGCCACCTGCTTATAAAGGGCAGCATTTTTGATGGCTATCGACGCTATGGCCGAAACTGTGCTCAGGAATGAAAAGTCTGCGTAGGTATAGCCTATGCCCTTTTCCTTATCGGCCAAAAGCAGCAGGCCGACGACGCTGCTGCCGTCTTTGAGCGCGCATATGCAGGATATGCCGTGGGCGGCAAACAGCTCCCGCTCCGAGCCCCACATGGACTTGTACAGCGGGTCTGCCTCAAATTCTTTGAGGATTATGTGGTTGCGGCCGGAGGTGTCATCCTCGAAATACTTAACGCAGGGATGGTCGGCCGCTATGGTAAAGCCTGCGGGCTTGAGCGGCATCGCGCTGCACACGGGGACGTATTTGCCGTTTTGCAGCAGGCAGATGTAAAGCTGGTTTACGCGAATTTCGTTTTTAATGACCTTGACGGTCTGGCGCATGATGCTGTCGATATCAAGGGTTTTGGACACACTGTCACTGTATTTTTTAATGCGCGTACCCTGCTGCTCCTCATCGGAGAAAATGGCCATGAGGAATTTCCTGAAGCCCAGTATCGCGGCGTACAGCAATATGGCAAGGGCGATAAACGCCTCGACCTCGGGCGTTCCGAGGTGGCCGCCTATGCGCGTGAACAGGGATACGACCTTGCCGTAAAACAGCGCCGCCACCGCAACGCACATCGCCGCCGACACGAGCGTGAGTATGCTCGTTGATATAACGGGCGTAATGTTGAACATGCGCCGCTTATACAGCGAGAGGATAACAAGCGCTGCAAAGGCCGTTCCGAACAGCGTATCCCATGGGAATATATTTCCCGGGAGGATCTGAATGATGTTGCCCGCTGCAAGCAGGAAGCAGCCGATTATCATTTCGCTGACGCCGGGGGCTTTCTTACCCTTGGTGTTCAGTATTGTGCGGAAGAGCTTCAGGATCGAAACCACTATGAGCATGAAGAATACGACGGGGATGGCAATGCGCCAGTCCATGGCGTAGGAGAAGACCTTCATGCCGTTTTCGTTGAGGGAGAGCTCGGGCGGCGCGAGGAAGTAGCCGGTCGCGGAGATGACAAGTATCACCACCGTGCCCAAAAACCAAATCATGCGCACAAGCGCGTTTTTCACATTCGCAAACTGGTAGACGTAGTTATACACCAAAAACGCGATGGAAAACAGCGCAAGCAGCGAGACATAGTACCAGAACTCATAGCTCGGGAAAACGCCGATGCGCATGAAAACCGAGCCGCCCGACCACAGCACCATGTCGCCCAAAAGCAGCAGCCACGCCCGCATTTCCCTGCTGCGCTCTGCCGCGCAGAATGCAACGAACATCAGCGCAAAGCACAGAAATGCCGCGATATTTATGTAGATGTAGGATACATTCATAGTTTTGCCTCCGTTAATGCCGCCTCCGGAACGGATGCGAGCATGCTCTTTAGTCTGAGCGTATCGGGGTTTATTCTGTCAAGCCGGCCTCCTGTGCGCTGCTCAAAGCCCTGTATAGTGCCGTACGGCAGGATGCTTATCTGAAGCGGCTCGATGTTCAGAAGCTTTTTAAGGTCCTTATAATCGCTGTCAAAATACCGAAAATACACAGACAAATGCTCGGTGAGCACCTGCTTTGTGACAACGTCGTTTGCCCGCGCCTCGGGCGTGACTTCAAGGTAAATGTGCAGAAACGGCGTATTCTCCCCGGAATACTCCTTTGCCGCTATCCAGTCGCCGATGCCGAGCTTTGAAAGGCGGATGACCTCGGTGATGGACTTTTCCGTTATGCGCGTAAACCCCGCAATGTCGATGACCGTGGGGATGCGGTCAACATAGGTAAAGCGCGGAACGCCGCTGACCTTATCGACCTCCGTGCATCTGTACACATCGCCTATGCGGTATCGCATGAACGCGCCGCCGTGCAGTACGCTTATGACTATCTCGTACTTTGCGCCGGTCTTGACCTCGTCCATAAGGCAGGTCATGGGTCTGTAGTCCGGGTCATTTAAGCTGCGGAGCATTTCAGGCTCCGGGATAAACTCATAAAAGCAGGAGTCGGGAAACAGCACCATGCCGCGCTGCTCCCAGGTATCACAGCCGACACAGGTAGACTCCGTGCCCGCGGCGACCTCAACAGGCGTTACGCCCCAGGCATCGGCAAGCTTATCCCTGTAGCAGCGGCCGTCGGTGCCCGTGCAGGCAAAGCCCGTTATGCGGAAAAGGTCAACAGGCTTAATTTTTCTGTGCTCCTTGCGGCAGTTGTACTTTGCCTTGAGATACCGCGCGGCTATTACAGGCGATATCTGCACGCCTCCCCCGCCGCCACTGCCGGAGGATATCTGCTTATCGAAATTTTCGGTTATATAGTTTGCGACACTGCCCATGGCAAAAAAGTAGTCAATGCCGCCGTTAAAGGCCATTTTGAAGCCCTTTTTCATGCGCTGGCTGAAGCTGAGGTCGGAGTACTCATCGCTGTCGGGCAGCCATTCAAAGCGCATTTCCTCGTTCATGAGCGTTGGTATAAGTCCCGTCTCGAACGGAAGGGGCGCGCCGCCGTAAAGGAAGCGGTGGCCGGGGCGGATGTTGAAATCTGCCCTGCCCTTGCCGGAGACGAGCATTGCCATGGCCATGATATTGTGCTTATACGAATCGAGCATGCGGCGGGTGTAGGGTGCGATCTTTATAGGCTTGAGCCCGCCCTCCCATGTCGTCTCGATCCAAATGACCGGCGGCTCGGGGAGCGTATCGGCATCGCGGCGAAACAGCACCTCGGCATAGTCGCCATAGCTTGTAAGCGGCATTTTCCGCAGAAATTCCTCGATGCTCGCGGGCGCCTCGTCTTTAAATATGCTCTGCCCCAGCTCACAGGCGCACCACTCGTTTATCTGCTCGAGCATGAGCCTGCGCTGGATATACATGTATTCATTTATGTTGAGATCCAAGTAGCCGCAGTATTCGTTCCATAGCTGCTGCTTGCTGAATTTTCTCAGCTTCTGTTGAAAGGTCATATCTTAAAATATCCGAACTTCTTAATGTTTTTTAAGCCGGGGGATAATAAACGGCACGCGCTTTTTGTATTCATCATATCCGCCGAGCACGCGCGGGAATATCCACACATCCTCTGCTGCCGCAAGCATCAAATTAAGAACGCTGTAGACCATCACCTCGCGCCACGATAGCCCAAGGGCAAAATGCAGTGAAGCATACATTGCCGCGAAAAACAGCACTCCCGGATGGCGGCAGGCACCGTAAAACCCCGTGTCGCACACCTTGCGCCCGTGCTCCTGCTCAACATACGCCTCATTTACCGAGAATGAGCCGAACAGCGCGTATATAAGCAGCAGCCCGAACGCAGCCGCAACAAGGCACCACGCCGCATCAGCCTTTGAAAAATCAAGGCCGAGCGCCGTTGCAGCGGCAAGCGCCGCTATGCCCGCGGGAAAGCACAGTCTGAGAGCCTTCCTGCGCCAAAACGCGTCGTTTATATCACCCAGCAGCATAAGCAAAAATGCCGCCGCGCCAAGTATTATCATAGGCTTTTTATCATTGCCGAAACAGCGGCATACTCCCGCTCGACCTCGGCACGATACTGCACTGCCTGAGCTGCATCGCCGCGGCGCAAAGGCTCCGTAATACGCTTCATGGCATTAAAAAGCCCCGTGAAGCCGAGCATGCCTGAGCTTCCCTTTAAAGAGTGGGCGGCACGAAAGCCGTTTTCGGCATCGGAAGCATCAAGCGCCGCCATAAGGCGCATATAGTTATCGTCGGCGGTGAACATATCCAAAAGGCTGCGCAACAGCTCCTCATCGCCCGCACAACGCTCCAAAGCGTCGGCATAATCGCAGTTATATGCCTCGTAACCGGCTTTAAGCTTCGACATTTCCGCTCTCCTTATACTCGAATATCTCCGAGGGGCGGCCGCCGGTCTTACAGTCGAGCGTTATGGCCACCTCGCCGAGAGAGTGCATGTACTTGAGGTATCTGCGCGAGGTGACGGTGGAAAGGCCAAGACCCTCGCTGACCTCGACAAGCGGCATCTTCCTGCCGCCGCTGGCCTTCATGAAGCCGCGCACCGTTTCAAGCGTCGTTTT
Organism: uncultured Oscillospiraceae bacterium; assembly: GCA_964634435.1. Taxonomy (GTDB): domain Bacteria; phylum Bacillota; class Clostridia; order Oscillospirales; family Oscillospiraceae; genus F23-B02. Next base: position 12,913 of record CAZWJM010000016.1, read on the forward strand.
GTTTATCTTGCCCGGGTTCGGCACGCCGTTTGTTAGCTGCTCTGTGATGTTATAATTCCTGTGCGGACACAGAAGAACATCGACCTTATCCTGCGTCCAGACGTGGGTGGTCTTGACAAGCTTCATTATCGTGTCAAACCGCGCTATCGCCTTTTCAAGCCGCGCAGAATTAAAGGGCTTTAGGATATAGTCGCATATGCCGTAGCACATGGCAGAGCGGATGACCTGATAGTCATCGGCCGAGGTTATCATGATGACCTGCACGTCAATATTGCTCTTTCTGAGCTCCGACAGAAATTCAATGCCGTTCATGCCGGGCATGAAATAGTCGAGCACTATAAGGTCAGCGCCGTCCGGCTCAGCTTTTAGATACTCCAGCGCATCGGCACAGCGGCGGAAATTGCCCGCAAGCTTGAGCTGCGTGAACTTCCCCAGCTGCTTTTCGAGAATGGAGCAGACCATCAGGTCGTCCTCCACAACAATCGTTTTATACATTATCGTCACCCCATGTTCGGTATTGGTTGCATATGTCACTTTTGCTTAATGTTATTTTACCAAGTTTTTTTATGGCGGTCAACAGAAAAGGACAAAAAGTTTTTAAATATCTTGTATTGTAATTTTGCTGTAACATTTTATGCTTGCGCGGATAGTGATATCGTGATACAATTAGCAAAAACCTATGGAGGCTTGGAAATGACCAACGACGAACGGATCGATCTGAAAAAAGAGATCGAGGAGCAGGACGGCTGCAAATACAGCGACGAGCTGTTTTACACCGGCGAGGGAGATCTGCTCGACACGGCCGAGGGACGCGCGAAGTTCTGCCGCCTGAATGAGACGACTGTTTTCAGAAAGAAAGACCCCACCGTTTGGAAAAACTACATTTGGGTCTTTAACAATCAGGGCGTGGGCATGACGATAAAGCGCCAGAGCCACGTTGACCCTCAGCTTATGGAATGCATCGATTACGACGCCGACGGAAACGAGATCGGCAAGGCCTATGAGCCGACGTGAGAAATAGAGACAAACAAAAGTCAGGAGCCATTTGACTCCTGACTTTTGTTGTTGGTTGGCTATGAAATATTTATATCGGCGTTATCGGCACTGTGGCCGCGATATCCTCAAGCATGTTGGAATAGAACTTGCGCACGGTTATTGGCCGCGAATTGAGTATGCCGCCGGAGAACATGAGATGGTCGATATCCTCATCGGCATAGACGTTCCATACACCGGGGACGATGTTATTTTCGTCATAATCCTTATGCGCCGCCCCCAGCGGGTAGCGCGCGGATATGCTGTTTACCATGCCGTCGTTGGGCTTCCACGAGGCATCAATATAGCCATAGCGTGTGCCGTCGACGTTCAGGACGAACTCATAACGGTTTACATACCGGCCTATCTTCGCGGAAAACGGCTGGAACGGAAGCCACATGTCGGGGTCGGGCAGTCTGTTTCCGGCGATGGTCTTATAGGTCTTATCGCCCGAGTGCGAGAAATAATAGACATTGTCATAGGTCTGCCAGCCCTGCTTGAGCTCATTGCAGCCGGCGACCGACAGGTCGTACCACGCCTGATCGCTGCCGTCGATAAAGCCGCTGCGCTTTAAGCGGGATATCTCCGCCTTCATGTCGCTGCCCGGGATCTTCGTAAGGCCGAACTGCTCAAGCTGGAAATCGTATATCGCGCCGAGATCGGAAACTCCGAGGACGTTGCCGAGCAGGACGGCAAGCTCTGTGAGAACTGCCGTCTCATCGTCGCAGGTGGAGATAAAGGTCGTGCCGTTTAAAACACCGGCCAGTGTGGTCAGGGAGTTCACAAGATACTCACCATTATAATCGCCCCAGAACAGCGGGGATATGTAATCGTGCCAGTCGCCGCCGTAAAGCGCCACCTGCTGTCTGCCCCAAGCGCGCTCTGCCTCGTCGCCCTCGGCAAGAAGCTGGAGAAATTCAACTATAGTCGGGCCGCCGAAGCTGTGGCCGACAAGGTTTATTTTATTATCATACCAGCCTGCGACCTTGCCGTTTTCGTATATCGGTCCCCAGTTATCGACGGTGGGCCTGCCGGTATAGTCCCTGCCCCAGCGGCTGTGGCTCAGGTCATAGCCGAGCGTGGCATACTCTGCCGTGCATTTGTCCGAATGTGCCGCGCCGTAGTCGACCTTGCTTCCCGTAAGCTGGGCAAACAGCTCACAACAGCGGTCCCACGCGCTGGAGATGGGGCCTACGCTGGCGACAACGATGTCGTAGCCCTGCCGTTCAAGATAAGTCTCCATATTGCCGGCCGTCATTCCCCAGTACGGCACGATGGAGTTTACAAGATCCTCATCGCCCCAGCCCATGAGCCCGTGTACCATGACTGTCGGATAATCCGTGCCCTTTGCGTCACCTTCAGCGCTTGCGGGCATGACGAAAACGAGCGGGACCAGCATGATGACCGCAAGCATGATCGCCAATGGCCTTTTGATGCTTTGCATTTTTAATCCTCCTTAATTCTTATTCCGTTTTACTCCCGCTTAGTATTATATGTTATTTTCGGCATTTAGTCAATCATTATTTAAACTTATCTTAAAATTTGTATAAGCACAAGGGCGCAAAATGAGGCATTGCAAAGTCTGCAATGCCTCAAATAGCTTTAGTTTACTTATTCCACTCGGCAACCTGGGTGCGCAGCCAATCTGCCCACTTGTCGATGCCTTCACCGGTTCTTGCGGAGATGGGGATGATGGTGATGTTGGGATTGAGCTTTTTGACGTATTCCTCGCACTTGGCAAGGTCAAAGTCGAAGTACGGCATAACGTCTATCTTGTTTACGAGCAGAACGTCGCAGATAGAGAACATCAGGGGGTACTTCAAGGGCTTGTCGTGTCCTTCCGGGACGGAGAGGATCATCGCGTTTTTGACAGCGCCGGTGTCAAACTCTGCCGGGCAGACGAGGTTGCCGACGTTCTCGAGGATGGCGAAGTCAATGTTCTCCGTGCCGAGGCCCTCGAGGCCCTGCTTGGTCATGCCTGCATCAAGGTGGCACATGCCGCCGGTGTGCAGCTGGATGACCTTTGCGCCGGTCTGTGCGATGGTGTGCGCGTCAACGTCGGAGTCGATATCGGCCTCCATAACGCCTATGCGCATCTCGTCCTTGAGGGCGGCGATAGTCGCCTTCAGGGTCGTGGTCTTGCCCGAACCGGGGGACGACATGAGGTTGAGAAGGAAGGTCTTTTCCTCCTTCAGCTCCTGCCTGAGCTTATCCGCTTCCCTGTCGTTGTTTTCAAATACACTTTTTTTGATCTCCAGTACTCTGAAGCCTTCCATAGTTTTTTACTCCTCTATATCTTTAGTTTAGTGAATCCATTATTGCGTTGAGAACATTATCAAAGTTCCTGCTGTTTTGCGAATACTCCGCGCTTGCGGATATCTTCACGCGGTCGCCGCGCTTTTCCATGGTTTTTACTGCGTCCATGAGCTGTGAATATATATCATGCCCGGAAGCGGAGCTTTCGCTTCCTATTGCTGCAAGATAGCCCGTGTCGGAAACAAAGGCGCTGTTTTGCTTTGCCGATGTAAACCATCTCAGGAACATGACCGCCGACTTCTCCCGCTCCTTTTCCGAGGATAAGATAGTCATGCCCGTCACCTTTTCCGTATACGCGGGCTTACCGTCCTTCATATACGGAAAGCCTGAGAACACATAGTCGCCATTGGATAGCTCGGAGGCATATTCCATGAGGTCTGCCGAGGATATCACGGCTGCCGCGATTTCGCCGTTTGCAAGCTTTTTTGCCGCCTCGCCGCGGGATGAGACGAAGCCGCGGTCGTAGGCAGTTTCGGCAAGCTGCTTATAGATATACTTGCAGTTTTCGCTGTCGGTATCATGAGGACTCACGCCGTCAAAATCCTCGCCGAGCTGAGCCACACTGTCGCGGAAAAACAGCGACAGATCCGATATCGTAAAGAAGCTTTTTGAGTTGCGCTTATAGTATTCATCGGCCACCGAGCAGAGCTTTTCAAAGCTCGTTATCGATTCATAGTCGGCAAAAAGCGACTTATTTACGACGAACACCTCGGTTTCCGCCGCGATGGGCACGCTGGCAAGTCCGCTTTCGCACTTGGCGGCCGCCGTCATGCTCTTATCGTAATTTGAAGTCTCCCAGCTGCCGAAATATCTGTCCATATCCGCAAGGCAGTCGGCCTCGTCAAGATATGCGGCAAAGTCCGTATCGCAGGCGATGATATCGGGTCTTTCCCCTTCCTCGGCCTCGACAGCGTCGCAGACGCTTTCATAAAGCTCATGCTGCGTATCGAACGCGCGAAGCGAAAGCCGAATTCCGTATTCCTTGCCCTCCGAGCCGTTATACTCATCGCACACAGACTCAAAATGCGACCACATTTCATCATCGTTTACATACCAGACGCTGAGGGTCTGCTCCGTATCCGGCTTAAACGGCGCATAGTGGGCAAAGTATATGTATACCACGCCTCCGACAAGCAGCAGCGCTGCAATCGCAAGGGCGATATTATACTTGATCCTTGACATTTGACATTCCTTTTTGCCCGCCGCACGCGCGGGCGTTATTGATTTGACATAGCTTTTATATCACATTTCAATGTCTTTTTCAACTGTATTGTGTCGAATATCGTACAAAGCTCCTACATCTTGTGTTAATACTCTTTGGCGGCGTTTTAGACATAGTTTGTTAATTGACCGCAGGCAGAAAATATGCTATGATGTGATTAATTATTTTTAAATATAAGTAAACACAATTTTTCGGAGGTATGTGCATGAAAAACGTGTTTAAAAGAACGCTCAGCTCACTGCTTGCGCTGCTTATGGTTTTCGGACTGTTCAGTGTGACGGCGGCTGACGTTTACGCAAAGGACAGCACAGGCTATACGCCGACGATGACCATGACGCAGCTTCAAAGCGGAAGCGCCGACGCGGTCAGCGGCGGAGTGTACAGCATTTCGACAAAGGAAGAGCTCGTGAGCTTTGCCAGCTATGTAAACGCCGGCAGAGCGACAGAGGGCGCGACCTTTTATCTGACGAAGGATATAAAGCTCAGCAAGGACACGGTCTATGGCCCCATAGGCAGGACTTCGGCTACGGCCTTCCGCGGCGTGTTTGACGGCTGCGGCTATGCCGTTTTGAACCTGACCAATGCCTCGGCCGGAAACGGCTATGCCCTGTTCGGCTATGTCTCGGGCGCAAACGCGCTTATCAAAAACCTCGGCGTCGAGGGCGAGATAACAGGCGGCACGGGCGTTGCGGGCATTGTGTGCATCCTCAATACGGGCGCTGTTGAAAACTGCTGGTCGGCAGTCGATGTTTCGGGCAGCTCCTATGTCGGCGGCATCGCAGCCGAGGTCGCGGGCGGCCGTATATCCAACAGCCTCAGCTACGGCTATGTTAAGGGCGGCAGCAAGACAGGCGCTATCGCGGGCATCGCAGGTTCGGGCGCTGTTATTGATTTCAGCTACTATGTCTACTACACCGCCGATGAGGCTGTGGGTCTTGCCGAAAAGAGCACTGTGAACGTCTATCGCTTTGCAGGCGGCAACACCGAGGCTTTGGCCGAGACTACCATCACCGTCGGCAAGGCGAGAACAAACGACATGATAGAGCTTCTGAACGCATGGATAGAGCAGAAGAATGCGTTTGAAACCTACCGTTCATGGGAGTTTGACACCTCAGCAAGCGCGACGAGCCGCACAGGCGGCAATTACCCCATGCTCACCTACCCCGGCTACACCAAGGCTCCCGACAGCTCATACGTCGGCACAGCGACGATGACGGCGCTCTACTCCTCCGGAAAAAGCGGCGAAGTCGGCGGATACTACAGCATTTCCAGCGCGCAGGAGCTTGCATATCTGCGCGACTACACTAACGCAGGATATCTGACAGAGGGCCTCACCTTCTACCAGACGGCGGATATAAACATGGCGTCTATCACGGTCATGACCTCCGACCAGATGTGGATACCTATCGGCAAGACCGAAAAGCTCGCCTTCAAGGGCGTATATGACGGCCAGGGCTACGTCATTGCCGATAACTATATAAACGCGGGAAGCGATCAGGGTCTGTTCGCTTTCGTCGACGGCACGGGCGCCGAAATTAAAAACGTCGCCGCAACGGGCTCTATAAGCGGCAACGACAACATCGGCGGCATAGTCGGCAATCTTATTAACGGCAGTGTCACAAACTGCTGGTTTGCAGGTTCGATCAACGCCTCCGACCGCGTCGGCGGCATCGTCGGCAAGGCAGAGGCCGGCGTTATAGCAAACTGCGTCGATTTTGCAAGCATCACGGCAAAGTCCAAGCTCGGCGGCATCGTCGGCAAGGCAAAAAGCGGTGTGACGGTGCAGTATTGCTACTACCCCTCGGCAGTCTCCCTCCCCGTTGGTGACGGCTCACCCACGCAGACCTCGGTCGTAAGCTACTCGCAGAACGGCGCGAGCTTCACGCTCACAAAATCCGTATCCGTCGGCACGACCTCGGGCGTCATGCTGCTCAACGTCCTCAACGCATGGGTAAACGAGCTTGCCGTAAACAGCAGCTACCGCGCATGGAAGCTTGACAGCACCGCTGCCGGTATCGCAAGAATTCAGGGCGAGCACCCGACCCAGCAGTACCCCGGCGACAGCACGGGCGACACCCGCGTCGACGAGCCGAGCATAGATGTTGACAGCACGAATAACCCCTACAACACGGTCTATGCCGAAACCGGCACCATGACCGAGCTTTACGAAAGCGGCAAGGACGCAATAAAGGGCGGCCACTACAGCATTTCCACCGCGCAGGAGCTCAAGCTGCTGGCGGAATTCGTAAACGGCGGCAAGGACACAGCCAATGTCGTGTTCTACCTCAAGGATGACGTTGTCATCGCCACCAAGGGTCTCGGCAATGAGGGCGACGGCTGGCAGCCCATAGGCAAGGACTACTCCGGCGTTGACGCGTCGACCCTGACGAACGTTTTCCGCGGCACATTTGACGGCTGCGGCTACACCGTTTCGGGCATGTTCATGACAAACGAAAAGGGTGATAACCTCGGCCTGTTCGGCAGAGTTCGCGGCGGCACTATACGCAACGTCGGCGTCGTCGGCGCTATCGTCGGCGAATGGAACTGCGGCGGCATAGTCGGCAAGATCGACGATGGCCTTATCGAAAACTGCTGGACTGCTGTGAGCATCCAGTCCGAGTCCGAAACAGGTGGCATCGCCGGCAGGATCGACCATACCACGATACGCAACTGCGTATCCTACGGCGGCATACTCTGCTACGGCGGCGAGACCTGCGTCGGCGGCGGCATCTTCGGCGACGACATGGGCAAATCGACCGTTGAAAACTGCTACTACCTCGACTCTGCGGCGGTAGCCGGCTATAACGACTTAAAAAGCAGCTCGACGGCAGATATACTCTCCTTCAGCTACGGCTTTGAAAACGATAACTACTACTGTACGCTCGAGCGCGCAGCCAGCATCGGCAGTGTGACGACGCTGAGCCTTCTCGACGCGCTCAACGCATGGGTGCAGGCCCAGAACAGCGGTCAGCACTCCGGCTGGTACGAGTCCGACGTGCTCATAAACGACGGCAGCGGCAACTATCCCGGCCACTATCCGCGCCTCATGCGCCCCGATTACAGCGGCAGCGAAAACGGCGAATACTGCGGCGACTACACCGCCACCTCCACCATGTCCGCGCTGTATAATTCGCGCAAGGACGGCATCGAGGGCAGCTGCTACAGCATAAACAGCATGGATGACCTTGAAGCTCTGCAGAAGTACGTAAACGAGGGCTTCAAGACTAAGGATATCATCTTCTTCATGACCCGCGACATTGACATGAGCGGCAGATACTCTGCCTCGTCCGGCATGTCGTGGACGCCTATCGGCAATTCGAGCGAGCAGTTCAAGGGCATATTCGACGGCCAGGGCTACACGGTAAAGTACCTGTACATAAATAACACCGCCGATGACCAGGGTCTGTTCGGACATGCAGGCAACGGCGCAATAATCAAAAACCTCGGCATCTGCGGCGTTGTCAAAGCCGGAACAAATGCCGGCGGCATAGTCGGCGACTTTAACTTTGCAACGCTTGCAAACTGCTGGTCAAGCTGCGAGGTCACGGCGACGGGCAACAACGCAGGCGGCCTTGTCGGCGGCGCGAACATGGGCACCATCGTAAACTGCGCAAACTACGGCGCCGTTGTTAACAGCGCACAGTACGGTGCTATCGCAGGCTACGCCTTCGGCACGACGATGAAATACTGCTACTACCTCTACGGCTCATGCCAGCAGCCCTACGGCGAGGCATCGACCCCCGTTGTTTCGGGCGTGCAGTACTTTAACGGCACGAGCGCAGCATGCATCCTGCACGAAAAGGTCGACGTTGAGGGCACGGTCACCCGCAACGCACTGAGCGCGCTCAAGCTCTACGTCGACGCACACACAGAGACAAATTACTGCTACTGGACGACGGGCAACACCGCCGAATACCTCGAAATGGGCGTTGCCGACTTCCCCGTCCTCATCTCCGCCTCCGGCACGCTCGGCGGCAACGACCTCAAGACCGTTCAGGCCTACTATAACGGCGAGGAGTTCTACTCCGTTGCAAAGGCTGTCAACACAGCAAACGACTCGGCAGCCGGCGGCGAGGTCACCCTTGCAACGAACGCTATCCTCAACAGAAACGAAGACATAACTGTCAAGGAAAACGTGCGCATCGTTACCGGCGACTATTCCCTCGTTGTAAAGGCGCGCATAAACGTGACGAGCATGCAGCAGCTTGACGGTATGTTCATCGTCAAAGAGGGCGGCAGCATCGGCCTTTGGGATGCACGGCTTAATGACTACAAGCTGTTTATGTACGCAAACAGAGGCACGGACGCAAGCTGCAACAGCGAGATCTACGGCGCGGAGAGCCTCACCTTCTTCTCCTACCCCATCGAGGGCGGCAGCGCCAGCGCATATAACCTCACCCTGCGCAGCGGCGAATTTATCGTTAACTCCACCCTCGACTCCGGAAATCCGCACAAGATTCCCGCGGGAAGCACGATAACCATCGAGTCGCACGCAACGCTGAACGTCTCCTCAAACTCCCGCATCCGCACAACAGGCGGCGCTGAGATTTTTAACCGCGGCACGGTCAAGATAGGTAACGCCACCCTCGTTCGCAACGGCGGCGAAAGGATGAAGGGCGTTTTCGAGGATACGGACAACACCGTTTCGCTCCCCTACATCTATAAGGACGGCTACACTCTGCGCGGCTGGTCCGACGGTGAGAATCTCTACCCCGCAGGAAGCACCGTGACGGTCGAGACTGCAACTACGCTCACCGCCCAGTGGAAGCTTGGCGACAGTACCGATCCCTACCCCGGCGACGACGCTTATTCGGATAACGACGACCCGGCATACAACATCCCCATAAGCATCATCCAGACCAAGGGCGGCAAGATAAGCCCCGAAAGCCTCATGGCCGCAAAGGGTGAAAACCTCACCTTCAACGTCAAAAACGAGCTTGGCTACTACATAAAGAACGTTCTTGTAGACGCTGAGTCTGTAACGCTTGACGATACGAACAATTACGAGTTTATAAGCATCAGCCGTGCGCACGACATGGTTGCGCTCTTTGCACAGACCACGAACAGCGCATACTACAGCTGGGTATCCCCCTTCCGCGATGTTAAGCCCACCGACTGGTTCTACAACAATGTCCGCTACTGCGCGTCGGCAAATCTGTTTAACGGCACGTCCTCGACGACCTTTGAGCCGGATACGGCACTCACGCGTGAAATGTTCGTCACCGTTTTGTGGAGACTGTCCGGCGAGCCCACAGTTCCCGGAAACGGCTCGGGCTTTAACGATGTTCCGCGCAACAGCTATGCATATGAAGCCATCCGCTGGGGCAACTACTACGGCATAGTCAAGGGCATCGGCGGCGGTAGCTTCGGCTATGGCGCCGAGGTAACGCGCGAGCAGCTTGTGACCTTCATGTTCCGCTACGCTAAAAACTACGCGGGCGACGATGTATCGCTGTATGACACCACGAACATCCTCGGCTACAGCGATGTGCTGAAAATTTCCCAGGGCATGAGCCAGCCGTTCCAGTGGGCAATCGGCGCAGGCATCGTGACCGGCGCAACAAGCACGACGCTTGACCCGCAGGGCACCGCTTCAAGAGCGCAGGTCGCGGCGATACTCTCGCGCTACTGCAACAAGTTCGTAAACACCGTCCCCGTGTTCGGATAAGCTGAGTATTTAAAACTGAATTTTTATTTCAATTGCAGCATGGCGTCACTTGATTCCATGCTGCAATTTGTATATAATAATTTTGTTCGCGTTGTATTATCGGGAGGAGGCCGCTTATGGCAAAAGGCGATAAAAAATTTCACAGTGAGAGCACGAAAAAGCTGGTCGCTTCCGCGATGCTGTTTGCGATAGGACTGGTACTGCCGTTTCTGACAGGGCAGATACCGCAGGTCGGCAGCATGCTTCTGCCCATGCACATCCCCGTTTTTCTCTGCGGGCTCATCTGCGGCTGGAGATACGGTCTGCTGGTGGGGCTTCTGCTTCCCCTCACACGCTCGGCGCTTTTTGCCATGCCGCCCGTTTATCCCACAGCCGTTGCGATGGCATTTGAGCTTGGGACATACGGCCTGGTCGCGGGGCTTGTGTATTACGCGAAGGATTACCGCTGCATGAAGGCGCTGCTGCGCGCAATGATTGCCGCGATGATAGCGGGCAGACTTGTGTGGGCGGCCGCAATGGTGGTGCTGATGGGGCTCGAGGGAAACGTATTTACATTTGAGCTGTTCCTGAGCGGCGCCATTTTGAACGCCATCCCCGGCATAATCCTGCAATTTTTCCTCATCCCCGCCGTGATGGTCGCGCTTGACCGCACAAAGCTTTTGAAATTTTCCGAAAAGACGGCCTGATATGTACTCTGAATTTGAAAAAATGCGTTCGGCACAGGAAGTGCTCAGTTTAAAAATCGATGAGCTTTTGGCCGCGAAGCCGCGCGTCATCGTCGCCATCGATGGGCGCTGCGGCGCGGGAAAATCGACTCTCGGCGAATATCTCAGCCGAAAATATGACTGCTGTCTTATACATATGGATGATTTCTTCCTGCGTCCCGAGCAGCGCAGTACAGAGCGGCTCAATACCCCCGGCGAGAACATTGACCACGAGCGTTTTCTTGCCGAGGTGCTCGAACCGCTGGCTGACGGCCGCTGCTTTTCATACAGACCGTACAGCTGCCGCGACGGAGCTCTCGGTGCGCCTGTGCATGTTGCGCCAAAGAAGCTTTGCGTCATAGAGGGAAGCTACAGCTGCCACCCGAAGCTCAGAAAGTATTATGACCTTGCGGTGTTTGTCTCGGTTGACAAGGCAGAGCAGCTTCGCCGCATAGAGCAGCGCAGCGGTGCGGAGTTTGCCGAGCGGTTCAGGACTGTTTGGATCCCGCTTGAGGAGGCATATTTTGCCGCCTGCAAGGTCAAGGAGAGCTGCCGGCTATATTTTGAAACGTGATGGAAATGTTAGATATCATAAAACAGCATGCCGAACGCTATCCGCTCATGCAGCCGCAGGACGCGGTAAAGCTGCTGTATCAAAGTGAATTCGGCGGCGGGCACATGATAAGCTCGCCCTCGTCATCTTTTAAAAGGCTGGAGGCGGAATACGCCCATACTTCGCAAACTGACGCGCCGCTGACGGAAAGCATCGGAGGCGGCATCGTTCGGGTGAATCTCGGCGCGTTGGATGCAAACGGCGTAAGCGTTGTTGAGCTCAACGATGTATTCGTCCGCTCATCTGCCATGGTCAAGGGGAGCATGACAAAGTTTGCGGAAAAGCTTGAGCGCTTGCAGAATATGCAGAGCCGCTGCGGCATTTTTGCCTTTTCAGCCGATGAGCTTGCGGCATATCTGAGAAAATACGCAGAGGGCGGCTTTCCGCCGGTATCTCACAGCGATATCTACCGCAGGGCTTATTCCCCGGCCTACAGGGTCATTAGTGAAGAACTGCTAAAACACTTATAAACACAGCAAACCGGCAGGAGCTTTTGCTCCTGCCGGTTCACGTCATATGTGAGCTTTATAAAGAGGTAACCCTCGGTTTTATGCGGCTTTGATGATAGCGCCGACAAGGTCTTCTATCATCTTGCCCGTATCGTCCTGACTGAGCCAGTCGGCCGTACCCTTGCCGATATTGATTATCGCGCCGTGGTTTCCGATGCTCTTGGTCAGGCTCTCTGCCAGCACTGCCCAAAGCTTCTGACCGTCTTCGGTCGTCTGCTCGACGATGCTGAATTCATAGCCAATGCGCTTTGCGACATCGCCCGCGCTGTAGTAATCGCTGAGCTTATCGTAAAAATCGCTGATGGCGCTGGTGAAGCTCAGAAGCTCCTGCCCGCTCAGCTCATGCAGAGCAAGCTTTTCCTCGCACTCGGCAGGGACGACGCCGGCGACCTGGCCGATACGCTCGATGCCCTGCGGCAGACCGACATACTCAAACAGCTGGTTGAGAAGCTGGACATTATTCTCGATAAGCATTTCGAAGCTGTAGTCCTCATGCTCGCCGAGGAACTTGTTTATCATATCCACCCTGCCCTCGGATACACTGTATTTCTCGGCAAGGGCGGCAGCGGAGTCTGTGTGGTCGATTATCTGACTGAGTATCGAGAAGCCGTAGTCAACAGTCTCGTCAATTTGCGTTATGACATCAACGGAGATATCAACAAGCTGCCGGGCCATCTCGTCTGTCGCGGCCTCGGCGCTTACGAGGATGGAGTTTTTAAGCTCTGTTATATAGCCGTTTTCCTGCATGGAGGTGACGATCTCCGTCACGACGGCATCATACTCCTTGCCTGCAAGCTCAAGCCCGTCAAGCACCGTCTGCGCATCGTCATTTAGTCCCTCAACTCTGACGACAACGTTCCTGTCGTTGACTTCGACGAGGACGCTGGGGTTAACATCAAGCATGACAATGCTGTTTTCGGCCATGGCCATATTGTGCACATTACCCGTCAGGCTGAGGTTATCCCTCTCGACGGGCGCACCGTGCATCGCAATGACCGACGCGCCGAGAATGACGACAGCGAGGCTTGCCGCAATGGACGTTATCATCCGCCGCGAATCCGTGCGGCGGCGGGCAGTTCGTACACTTTCTGTCATTATCTCTTCAATATATTCATCTTTTACAGACCCAATATGTCTGAGCAGGTCCTCACTTTTCAAAGAGATATTCCTTCTTTCATAAAATGTTTTTTCAGTCTGCCGCGCAGTCTGAAAAGCATTGTAGTCGTCTTAGAAACAGATATATCGTAGCGCTCGGCTACGTCCGCAATGGGCTCTGCCATCCAGTATCGGCGCATGAAAACGCCGCGCTCTGTTACGCTGAGTCCTTCCAAAAAGCTGTTGAGCGCGTTAACTATCTCCTCGGAATCCATCCTGCGCTCGTACTCATCCGCGCCGGAAAGGCACTCGGCAAGCTCATCGAGCAGCACAGGCACCTCGCCGTTACCGCGCTTATCGCTGTTTTTCTGCCGCAGCTTGTCAAGCGCTATGTTGCGCGTCACCTTGCCGACATAGGCCGAAAGCGAATCCGGCTCGTTCGGCGGGATACTGTTCCATACACGCATATACGCGTCATTAACGCATTCCTCGCTATCCTCAGTATTTCCAAGGACATTGAAGGCTACGCGGTGACAATAGCGGCCATATTTTATATCTGTTTGTAGTATGGCTTCTTCCGAGCGCTCGAGAAAAAGCTCAACAATATGCCGATCGTCCAAAACATTCTCCTTACTTCCTATAAATAGAGACGGATTAATGAATTAAGTATCACATGTTTTTGAAAAAAACACAAGAAAAAATTTTTTACCCGACGCATTGTTCATAATTTATTATTAATATTGCAACCCGTTTGTTGTTGTCGTAGATAATCAAATGTGCTATAGTTAATCATTACTAATTTTCTTAAAGGAAGGATAGCTTTGAAAACAAGAGTTATATCGGCAACAGTGCTGATAATTTTGGTGGTAGGATGCTTTGCGCTGGGTCCTGTGACAAGGGCGCTGCTGCTTTTGGCGGCAATGATAATGGCCGTGTGGGAGACCTGCCGCGCCATCGGCTGCAAGGGCGTTAAATGCGCCTCGGCGATAGTATATGCCTTCTGCCTTGCGGCAGTGGCGGAGATTTGGCTTGACGCCGGTACGCTTGCTCTGGAGATAACGGTGTTCCTCGCGGTGTTTGCCGCAATGACCGCCGGAGTTATGGCGAAGGATATCCGCGGTGCAGGCGCTATCGCAACGCTCGGCGTCATCGCCTACCCCGTCGTTCCGTTTCTTATCGTAACGAGCCTTGCGCTCATGGAGAGCAGCGTATGGATCCCCGTGTTCGCCATCGGCTGCATATCCACCTGGGTGTGCGACAGCTTTGCCCTTTTCGGCGGCAAGAGATTCGGCAAGAACAAGCTTGCTCCCGAAGTGAGTCCCAACAAGACGGTAGAGGGCAGCGTATGCGGCGCGATCTCGGCCGTAATTGCAGGAATTATTATGTTTTTCGTGCTCAAGCAGTGGTATAATGTCACCCTGCTCTCCTGCGCTGTGACGGGGCTTATCTGCTCAAGCTTCGGTCAGATCGGCGACCTTGCCGCCTCGCTCATCAAGCGCATGGCGGGACTTAAAGACTACAGCAACCTCATCCCCGGCCACGGCGGTGTTATGGACAGGGTCGACAGTCTGCTCTTCTCCATCCCCTCGGCCTACTACTGCCTGCTGCTTTTCGGAGTTCTCTGATTTTATGAAACAATTTTCTCAGCTTAAAAAGCTCATGCTTATCATTAACCCCGTTTCGGGACGGCGCACCTCGCTGCGCTTTCTGCCGGATATCATAAAGATATTCACAGACAGCGACTATGCGGTTACAGTCTTCCCCACGGGGCAAAGCGGCGACGCAACGGAGTTTGCGCGCCTGTACGCGAAGGAATTTGACCTCATCGTCTGCATAGGCGGAGACGGTACATTAAACGAGGTCATTAGCGGCATGATACGCGGCGGCGCCTTCGTTCCGCTCGGGTATATACCCTCGGGCAGCACGAACGATTTTGCCGTGTGCCACGGCCTGTCGTTTGACATGCTCACAGCCGCGCACAACATCGCCACCGGCAAGCCCAAGGCCATCGACATCGGCCGCATCGGGGATCAGTATTTCTCCTACGTTGCGGCATTCGGCGCGTTCTCCTGGCTGTCGTACACGACGCCGCAGAACCTCAAAAACGCGCTGGGTCACACGGCGTATCTGCTGGACGCGGTGAAGGATCTGCCGAAGGTCAAGGCGCATCACCTGAAGCTCGACGTCGGCGAATTCACCTGCGAGGGCGACTATATCTTCGGCGCTGTGTGCAACTCGACCTCCGTCGCGGGCACCATCGCCCTGCCGAAAACCGTTGTCGACACGGGCGACGGCGAGTTTGAGGTGCTTCTCGTTCACGAGCCGCGCACGCTTATTGATTTTCAGAACCTGCTCATAGGCGTTCTCACACAGGACTACTCCTCCCCATTTTTGGACTTTTTCAAGGCCGATAAGCTAACTGTTACAGCTCCGCCGGAGCTTGACTGGTCGCTTGACGGCGAGCGCGGCCTCGGAGCGGAGACGTTCAGCATCGAAAACCTAAACGGCAGACTCATTTTAATTTCTTAACACAATTACCGTCATTACCGTCCTTCGGGGCGGTAATTTCATGAGGCAATATGAAGAAGCTTTTTAAGACGCTTAAAAACTTCACAGTTGAGATAAGCGAGGACAACATTAACGCGCACGCGGCGGCCTGCGCGTTTTACATGTTCCTGTCGCTGGTGCCCTTTGTCGCGCTGCTGACAGCTATAATACCGTACACGGGGCTTTCGCAGGAGACGCTTTTTGAGGCGATTGAGCGGTATCTGCCCGACGCTTTGAAGACCATGCTCGAAACGATAGTAAGCGACATTTACTTTGCCCCGTCGGCCGTTCTGCCGCTGTCTATAATCCTCACTGTCTGGCTTTCAAGCCGCGCGTTTTCGGCGCTTATACGCGGGATAGAGGATATTTTCGACTCGCCCAAGTACAGCTCCTACATTCGCCGCAGTCTCACAGCCTGCGTGTACACCATCGGCATGATAGTTTTCGCGATAGTCATCCTTGCGCTTATGATGTTCGGGCAGGAGATATATGCGTTCATCGATTCCGTACTGCCCTCGGTGTCGCCGGCGCTGCAGCTGCTTGTGAAGCTCCGCTTCGTTCTCGCGTTTATCGTGCTGACGCTTATATTCCTTGCGATATACAAGGGCATACCGGGCGTTAAGATTAAGCTATTGCACCTCATCCCCGGCGCAGCGGGAGCTGCGGGCGTGTGGCTATTGTTTACATGGCTGTTTTCGCTGTTTATCATGTACGGCTCGGGCTACTCGACCTACGGCAGCCTTGCGACGATAGTCATATCGCTTTTATGGATGTACTGGTGCATGTACATCATTTTGCTCGGCGCGGCCGTAAATCAGTTTATTCGTGAGGCAAATTTGCACTGATTTTTGTGCAATGCCTACAAATTTTTAATCTTAATTTTGTTCATGTTTACAATATAAATTCTTTATGTTATAATCCCAAACGTTTGAATTTTTAAGATACAGGTGATATAAAATGAACCCCAACAGCTCGCTTGCCATCTTTGAGACTACCCCGATCGGCAAGCTCATGGTTAAGTTTTCGCTGCCTGCGATAGCATCAATGGTCGTAAACTCCATATACAACATAGTTGACCAGATATTTATCGGTCAGGGCGTCGGCATGTACGGCAACGCCGCGACGAACCTCACCTTCCCCCTGGTCACCATCGCAATGGCGATAGGCACGCTCATAGCCGACGGCTGTGTTGCCTACTTCAGCCTAAAGCTCGGTCAGAAAAACTATGACGAAGCCACGCGCACAATGGGTAACGGCATTACCATTTCCCTGCTTGCCGGACTTTTCATAACCATCTCGATGGAGCTGCTGCTCACGCCCATACTAAATCTCTGCGGCGGCCGCGACGTTGCGCGCGAGACCTTCCGGTACGCGACCGAATATGCCCGCATAACGCTTCTCGGCATCCCCTTTGTGTGCATAAGCATGACGGTAAACTCCATCATCCGCGCACAGGGCAGTCCGAAATACGCGATGTTTTCAAATATCTCGGGCTGTTTTCTGAACGTCGTGCTCGACGCATGGTTCGTGCTCGGCCTTGAATGGGGCGTTGCCGGTGCAGCATGGGCAACGATAATCGGTCAGGCGCTCAACTTTGTGCTTGCGCTCGCCTACATCCCCCGTCTCAAGGGCATCCAGTTTAAGCGCGAATACATGAAGCTGAGCACAAAGACCCTCGGCGCTTTCCTGCCGCTGGGCATCTCGAGCTTCTTCACGCAGTTTGGCTCGACCATCGTTGTTATCTGCGTTAATAACCTCAACGTCAAGTACGGCGCAATGAGCGTTTACGGCCCGGATATACCGCTTGCGGCAATGGGCATCGTCATGAAGGTCAACTCCATCATCGTCAGCATCATGGTCGGCCTCGGCATAGGCAGCCAGCCCATCGTCGGCTACAACTACGGCGCAAAGCGCTTTGATCGCGTAAAGTCGACCTACCTCAGAACGATAATCGTCGGCCTTACCTGCGGCATCATCGGCTGGGCATGCTTCCAGCTCTTCCCGCAGCAGATAATTAACCTCTTCGGCCAGGAAAGCGAGCTGTACAACGAGTTTGCCCGCAAGTGCTTCAAGATCTTCCTCAGCGCTATATTCCTCCTGGGCTTCATAAACCCCTCGTGCATCTTCTTCCAGTCCATCGGCAAGCCCATGAAGGCAATGATCTGCACGCTCTCCCGCCAGCTTCTGTACTTCCTGCCGGTCGCTTACCTGCTGTGTTCGATGATCGGCATCGACGGCATCCTGTACGCCGGCGCACTGAGCGACGTCCTCGCGGCAATCACTATCGCAATCCTCATCATCGGCGAGATGCGCATTTTAAACCGCGATATCAAGCAGCTTGATTTGTAAAGCTTAAAAATCCCGTTCTCTTGAACGGGATTTTTTCTTATCTATTGTTGACAGAATTTGCTTTGCGGGATAATATGCAGATATGAAGCTGTTGTTTTTGATTTTCTGCGCCGCGGCGATACTTGCAGCGGCGGCCTTTTCCGTTCTTGCAATGGTCAAAAGGCGGAAAAACTACATAGTCAGTGCGCTGCTGTGCGCGCTTATCGCGGGCATTGCCGCTGTTGGTTACGCTACGGCCCAGCCTGTTGTTAAGGATGACAGGCCAAGCGCCGTCCACATCACGCGCAGTCCCACGGATGGCGTTGAGGCATCCACGGTATCCCCCGATGGCAAAAGCCCGTCTGAGGCCGTTCAGGGCGCTTATACGGCAAGCAGCAAGGCAGAGAAGTTCCACCTCCCCTCCTGCTCCGCCGCCGGACGCATCAGCGACGAAAACCGTGTGTGGTTTGACACGCGCGACGAGGCCATCGCCGAGGGCTATTCCCCGTGCAGCATGTGCGAGCCGTAAAGGACATTTATAATAAAAAGTGCAAAATGGGTATTGACAAATTCCGATTTTACTGTATAATAGCTTTTGCGCTTAGCGGATTTGTGTAATGGTAGCACACCGGACTCTGACTCCGTTTGTGAGGGTTCGAATCCTTCATCCGCTGCCAAAGCAGCTTGTCATTTGACGGGCTGCTTTTTTATTTGTGGCCGTACAATATCAGAACCCGAACAACTATTTAAATCCGCGCACGAAGTGCCGAAGGCGCTTCGAGGGTTCGAATCCTTCATCCGCTGCCAAAGCAGCTTGTCATTTGACGGGCTGCTTTTTTATTTTAAAAAAATTAAAATCACGGCGGCGGATAATCCGTCGCCGTGATGCTGTTTTATAATATCAGACCTTGAAGTTTACAGAGGTGTCGCCCTGGGGATCGACGCCGAAGGTGTAGTCCTTGCCGGGCAGGATAGCGTTTACTACGATGCCGACGATGGATGCAACTGCGAGACCGGACAGAGAAACGATGCCGATCTGGATGCTGCCGACGGAGTAGTTGATGCCGATAGCGAGGACGA
>CAZWJM010000017.1:0-29122 GCA_964634435.1 uncultured Oscillospiraceae bacterium
GCAGGCAGCCTTGTGCTTCCCATCTCTTCTGTTCAGTTTTGAGGGTTCAATGCCTTCTGATCAATGGCCCGTTGGTCAAGTGGTTAAGACGTAGGCCTCTCACGCCTGAATCGGGAGTTCGACTCTCCCACGGGTCACCATATGCACCTTTAGCTCAGTTGGTAGAGCACCTGACTCTTAATCAGGGTGTCCAGGGTTCGAGTCCCTGAAGGTGTACCATAGAGGGGAAGAGAATTCTTCCCCTCGGCAAAAAAGCTCTTGACAACGAGGGCAATATAATGTAGTATTTGGTGTGTTCCAAATGCAGTTGGTGTTTTTAACGGTGAGGGTCCACCCGTTCCCATTCCGAACACGGAAGTTAAGCTCACCAGTGCCGACAATACTTGTCTGGAGACGGACCGGGAAGATAGGTCAATGCCAACATCAAAGGGTTTGGCGCAAGTCAGACCCTTTGTCTTTGCCTCCTTAGCTCAACAGGTAGAGCATGCGGCTGTTAACCGCAGGGTCGTAGGTTCGAATCCTACAGGGGGCGCCAAAGGGTATTGCCGCCACAATATGTGACGGCAATACTGATATAAGGGCCTTTAGCTCAGTTGGTTAGAGCAACCGGCTCATAACCGGTCGGTCTGGGGTTCGAGTCCCTGAAGGCCCACCAATTTTATAGGGGAATAGCTCAGCTGGTAGAGCGGCGGTCTCCAAAACCGTAGGCCGAGGGTTCGAAGCCTTCTTCCCCTGCCAAGGAAAAAGCACTTGCGAAAGCAAGTGCTTTTTTCAGTGTAATAAATCCCTGACGGGATTTGTGAAATACGCTTTGCGTGTGAAATATTGCTTCGCAATGTGAAATGCCTGCGGCGGTGGGTGGAGCTATATTTCCTATCAAACGCCTTGATAGCTTTTAATAAATCTGATATTGTACTCACATCAGCAGTCTGAATGACTGGGCTAGGGAGTTTTCCTGAATCCTTTGCATCAGGCTGCTGATATTCTTTTCTGCGCCTTTCTTTCTGCGTCTTATTAATACGCAATAAAAAAAGCCCCTGCGAGGTGTCTCACAGGGGCTTGAGCTATTTTGATTACAGGATGGTGGTGCAATAGCGGTGTAGCATTGCGGCCATCTCGGAGCGGACAGCAGTCTTATCGGGGCCGAAGCTGCCGTCGTTATAGCCGATGACTATGCCGTTGTTGCTGGCCCACAGCACGGCGCTGAATGCCCAGAACTGGACTGAGGATGCGTCCGTGAAGTTCAGTGCGCCGCCGGTTGCCGGGGAGCCTGTGAAGCGATACAACATCGTCACGATCTCCGCACGGGAGATGGGAGCGGTCGGGTCGAAGATGTTCGGACCCTTGCCGTTGGTGATGCCGTTATTGTATGCCCACATGATGGCCTCGTACGACCAGTTGGACACGAGGTCGGTGAACGGGGAAGTCCAGCTTCCGTCGTACTTTACGCCGCTCAGACGGTAGAGCACCGTGACGAACATCTCGCGGGTCATATTCGTGCCCGGCTCGAAGGTCGTTGTGCTCATGCCGTTCATCAGGCGGTTCTGCCATACGTACTCGACGTCTGCGCGGTACCACTCGGTTGCGGGAACGTCGACGAAGGGGAAGGGCAGGTACAGGCCGCAGTTTGCGCACTGAATGTCGTTACCGAAGTTGTGGCCGGTTGCCTTGATGGGCTCGGATACGCTGAGCACCTCTTTGCAGACGCTGCAGTGGCTGCCTTCGGTGCGGCCGCCGGTCGTGCAGGTGGCTACGATTGCCTCGGTGTCGACGACCTTGGTGTGACCCTTGGCGGGAACGGCGGTCTGCTTCTGCAGCGTCTCGCCGCAGTTTGCGCACTTGATCTCGGCGGTCATGCCGTCCTTGGTGCAGGTCGGCTCGACAGCGGCCTTGACGGTGATCTCCTTATGGCCGGTGGCGGGGATGACTACGTCCTTGGCGTTGGTCTGCTTGGTGCAGCTCTGGTCGAGGAAGAGCTTGTGGCAGGTCGTGCACTCATAGTATGCGAGGCAGCCGTCCTCGGTGCAGGTGGCATCGATGCCGCTGACCTTGGTGACCTTATCGTGCTTGCAGTTGGAAAGCGCGGTGACGGTCAGGGTGGCGCTGTCGGTCAGATGCATGGTGCTGCCGTCAAGCGAGAGATTATAGATGAGGCAGGCAAAGCTTCTGCCATCGTCCTTCATGGTGGTGTCTGCAATGCTGAGGGTATCGGTCGTGCTCAGGGCGTGTGTGCCGAGCTTCATGATGATCTGCAGCGCGGCAGTTGCATAGTTTGAGAAGTCAACGCTGCTGAAATCGAGATTGCTGATAGCGGCGGGCTCAAGCCACAGGTACTTATAATCGGTGCTGTCCGTGGGGATACCCATGATGTTGCTGCGATTTATTTTAACGGAGAAGGTTGCGGTCTCGCCCTCGGTGACGGTGACGTTGCTGGGGTCTGTTACGTCGAGGTCACTTCCTACGAGGCCTGCGATGAGCTGAACAAGCTCGTACGGGTCAAGCTCGCCCACGATATCGCCGATGTTTATATCGCCGCCCTCGCCGCTTATGAGAGCCTTGACGAGTGCGATTATCTGATCCATATCGAGGTTATCGATTATTGCGCCGATATCCGTATCGGTGCCGATAAGACCCTGCAGCAGGGCGATAAGCTCGGTGGTGTCAAGATTTTCGAGAATACCGCTGATGTCTGCATCGCCCGCGATGAGCGCCTTGACGACCTCAACTAGCGTGGCCATCGGGATCTTGTCGATTATCTGGCCGATGGTCTCGTTATCGCCGGCGAGACTGCCTATCACTGCGGCAATGACCTCGGGGTCAAGCTCTGCGAGAATGGCGCTTATATCGGCATCGCCTGCGATGAGGCTTTCGATAGCAGCGGCAATATCCTCAGCGGGAAGCTGCTCGATTATTGCGCCGATATCGCCGAGGTCGGCATTGTCGCCGACGAGGGCCTGAAGCAGAGCCTTGATCTGCTCGGTATCGAGCTTGCTGAGAATTTCCTCAACATTTATATCGCCAAGGCCGCCGCCGGAAATCATGCCGACGATAGCCGCGATCTGATCGGGGTCAATTTCGCCTATAACGGCGCTGATAGAGCCGATAGTCTCGTTGCTTGCGGCAAGCTGCTTGAGAAGCTCGGTTATCTGCTCGGTGTTGAGCCCTGCAAGTATGCTCTCAAGCTGGGCGGAAACGTCCCCGCCGCCGCTTATGAGCGACTTTATCTGCTCAACAATGGCGCTTATGTCCACTGATGTTGAGCTTGTCGAGCCGACGTCCCCCGAGCCGGTCTCGTCTGCCATGGCATAGACCGGCAGCATCGTGAATACGAGTACCAGTACCATGACCAAACTGATGATACGCTTTTTCATAGAATTCCTCCTTGCTCCAATGGTGTCAATTGGTCAACAAATATTATACATAAAAGTTACAAAGATTGCAACACCATTCAAACAAAAATTTGCGACATGGCATAAACATTCTCATTTTAGCGTCATCTCGGCGTCATTTTCCTACGAAACTCGGGTGGGACATCATATAAAGATTCGTGCTCACTTATAGCGACCTGCCGCAGATCGAAGCTTCCGCCGGAAAGACACCATTCGTACGCTGCGCCCACCGCGATGCGTATGCCGAGGGCGACGATGGCCTCGGGGCGGTTTTTGTTGCGGATAAGGCCCTGCTTCTGGCAGTTTGCGATGAGCTTTGCAAACCATTCATTAAATGAATTGAAAAGCTCGAACAGGCCGACCGGCTGCTGCAGCTCCAGCGACAGCAGCGTGCCCGTCAGCTCCGGGCCGAACTCCGTGGCAAGGCGCAGATATCGGTCATACAGCGCCCAAATGCGGTCGAGATCCGACTCCGCGCTTAAAAATTCCGCCATGACCGACTGCTGATCGTCCTTGAGGCTGCGCAGAACGTGCGTGATTATTTTCTCCTTGCCGGAAAAGATGCTGTAAAACGACGAGCGGGGAACATTCGCCGCGCGGCAGATATCGCTGACCGAAACGGCTGCGTAGCCGCGGCTTTTGAACAGCTCCAAAGCGGCGGATACAATGGCTTCTGTGTTTTTCGAGCTTGCTACTGACATTTGATCACCTTCGTACATATGTCCAATGTTTTTATACACATTATCACGTTTTGACGCGCCTGTCAAACAAATATCGGGAACAGTTGTCAGAAATGAAGTGGCGAATTTGGGAGAAACATAGAAATTTCGCGCACTTCTTGACTTCGGGACATTGTGATTTTATTATTTAATATAATAGTACAAATATTAAAATTCTGTTCGAAAAGGAGAGGTAGGGAACAATGAGCTATGAACTTCTGCTGTCACCGATGAAGATCGGCTCGATGACAGTGAAAAACCGCACCGTCATGACGGCGGCTGAATTCAGCCTCGGTCAGACAGACGGTACGCCGACTCAAAAGCTTATGGATTATTACGAGGAGCGCGCGATAGGCGGCGTGGGCATGATAACGCCCGGCATCTGCCGCGTAAACGACATGGGCGCGGCCTCGACCTTCACCCAGCTTTCCATGAGCCGTGATTACCACATCGCACCCATGCACGAGTTTGCCGAGCGCATCCACCGCCACGGGGCAAAGCTGTGCATCCAGCTGCACCACCCCGGCCGTCAGGGCTATTCGAGCTCGACCAATTCGCTGCCGATGCTCATCCCCATCGTAAAGCGCTTCCCCAAGGTGCTCGACATGCTGTTTAAGTGTACGCCGTTCCTGCTCGGAATGGAGGAGAAGGGCATCATATGGTCTGTTCAGGCGCCCAGCAAGTGCGAGCTTGCAAACCACGGCGCAATGCGCGTTCACGCTATGAGCCGCAGAGAGGTAAAAAATCTTATCAATGACTACATAGCGGCGGCAGAGCGCTGCAAAAAAGCGGGCGTTGACGCAATTGAGCTGCACGGCGGCCACGGCTATATGATCCAGCAGTTTTTGTCCCCGAATACAAATAAGCGCACGGACGAATACGGCGGCAGCTTTGAAAACCGTATGCGCTTTGTCGCCGAGATAATCGACGGCATACGCGACCGCTGCGGCAAGGATTATCCTCTTATCGTGCGCCTTACGGCTGACGAGATGTACGACCGTATCGGTATGCCCGGCAAGGGCTATGGCCTTGAAACGGGCAAGCGCATAGCCATGCGCCTTGAGGAGCTCGGCGTCGATGCGATAAACGTCACCTCCGCCTGCTATGATGCGTACAACTACTGGCTTGAGCCGACGAGCTTCGAGCCGGGCTGGAGAAAGTATCTTGCCAAGGAGATAAAAAGCGTCGTCAGCATCCCCGTCATCGCCGCAAACGTCATGCGCACGCCCGAACAGGCCGAGCGTCAGCTTCAGGAGGGCTGCCAGGACTTCGTCGCCTCCGCGCGAAGCTTCATCTGCGACCCGCACTGGGTCAAAAAAGCCGAAGAGGGCAGGGAGAATGAGATACGCCGCTGCATAGGCTGCCTCAACTGCATCCGCTCGTTTATGACAAATGCCAAGGTCGGCAAGCAGGGCGAATGTGCGCTGAACATGTCCGTCGGCCGCGAAAAGGCGTACTTTGCGCAGGAGCGCGACGGCGAGGACCGCACGGCTGTCGTCATCGGCGCGGGCCCGGCCGGACTTACGGCGGCGCAGACGCTTGCCCGCCGCGGCTTTACCGTCGATGTTTACGAAAAGGCAGAAAAGGCCGGCGGCCAGGTCATATCCGCTGCATCCTGCCATCTTAAAGATAAGCTTTACTGGTGCATCGAGGACCTCATGACCGGCGCACGCAATGACGGCGCGAGGATCCACCTCGGAAGCGAAATGACAGCCGCTCAGATAGCCGAAACTAAGCCCGACGTCGTCATCGTCGCAACCGGCGGCCAGCCCCTGCGTCCGCAGTCCATTCCGGGTATAAATAATGATAACGTCTGCCTTGCAACGGATATCATAAACGGCCATAAGAAGATAGAAAATTCGCGCGTCGTGGTCGTAGGCTCCGGCATAACCGGCCTTGAAGTCACGGAATTCCTCAACGACTGGGGCTGCAATGTCACCGTCATCGAGATGGCGCCCGAGGTCGCGCCCGGTGCATGGTTCCAGCTCGTCGACGATGAGATGGAGCGCATAAAGCCCTTCGGCACGAAGTTCATGACGTCCACAAAGCTCACCGGCATTGAAGAAAAAACCGTCCTCACCGAAAACGCCAAGACCGGCGAAAAGGGCAGCATCCCCGCCGATGCCGTCGTCCTCTCGCTGGGCGTAAGACCAGTAAACGGCCTTGTAAAAGAGCTTGCAGAGCTCGGTATCAGCGCAGTCGCAGTCGGCGATGCCGGCTCAAGCGGCACTATAGCCGACGCATGCCACAGCGCGTATGACGCGGTAATGAATATAAAGTAAGGAGAAGCGACATGATCGAGAATAAAAAAATCGTCCTGACCGGCGCCTCAAGCGGCATTGGCCTTGAGGTACTAAAGCTCCTTGCCAAGGGCAAGGGCAACATGATCCTCGCAGTCTCGCGCCACGCCGAGGAACGTCTTTTCGACTTCGGCCCCAACGTCATCCCCGTGAACATCGATTGCAGCACCAAGGAGGGCATCGATAAGCTCTTCACGGTCGCCGAGGCCGCCTTCGGCAAGATAGATATCTTCTACGCAAACGCGGGCTTCCCGTACTATGAGGTGTTTAACTATACCGATTGGGACAGGGTCAAAGTCATGTTTGACACCAATACCCTCGCCCCGATATACACCTACTCAAAGTACATTGAGCACCTCAACGGCCGCGACGGTCACCTCGCCTTCACCATCAGCGCCATTGGCCAGATGGCCATGCCCGGCTACGCTATCTACAGTGCGTCGAAGTTCGGTCTTGAGGGCTTCCAGCAGGCCATCCGCCTTGAAATGCCGTCCAATGTGAAGTTCACCTGCCTGTACCCCGTCGCGACGGACACGAACTTCTTCAAGGTCGCGGCCGACGGCGTTCAGTTTGAAAAGCCCTTCCCCGTGCAGTCGCCGACAGTTGTTGCGCGCAAAATGGTCGACGGCATCGAAAAGGGCAAAAAGACCGTCTCGCCCTGCGTGCTGTTTGCAATAAGCAAGGCGCTTATGACCGTGTTCCCGTTCGTGCGCACGATCTATTGGAAGCTTGAAGCCAACAAGCTCTGGCGCTTTGCCAAGAAGCTCGAGGGCAGAAAATAAGCTAAAGACCAAAAGCTGTATGCGGGAATAGATAATCTGGAGAAGAAAAGTAAGGGTATAATATAATGAAAGCTATTGTAATTTACACTTCACAAACCGGCTTTACAAAGCGCTATGCCGAATGGATAGCACAGGCGGCAGACGCCGATTGCCTTGAACTGTCGGCTGCAAAGAAGAAAGACCTCGCTGAATATGATGCTGTAATTTTCGGCGGCTGGGCCTGCGCGGGCAGCATCAGCAAGATAGCCTGGTTTAAGGGGAACATTGATAACTGGGCGGATAAAAAGCTTATCGCATTCTGCGTCGGCGGAAGCCCGATGGAAAACCCCGAGGTCGATGCAGCTCTGAAGCAGAATTTCACTGAGGCGGAGCGGGAGAGGGTCAGAGTATTTTACTGTCCCGGCGGCTTTAACTATGAAAAAATGCCTGCCACATCAAGAGTGATGATGAAAATGTTCGCCAAAGCGCTCAAAGCGAAAAAGGATAAGACCGAGGCGGAAGAAATTATGGCAAAAATGATCTCTTCGTCTTACGATATTTCAGACAAAAAGTATATCGAGCCTATTCTGCAATATCTTCGAACCTGACAAAAACAAAAAGCTCAAGTCATTTGACTTGAGCTTTTCTGCATATTCTGCCGCCGAAGCTGACGGGGTACTCCTTGCCTCGCAGAGTATCTTCAAACAGCTCCTGCGGGATATCCAGCACGTTTTCCTTAAACAGCAGCACTATCGTCGAGCCGCCGAAGCGAAACAGTCCCTTTTCCTCGCCGCGGTGCGTAACTCCGGCCTCGCGGTAGTTGTCGATCTTGCCGACAAGACAGGCGCCCACCTCGATCTGCACCACGCGGCCGAAATTTTTCGTG
The DNA here is from genome assembly GCA_964634435.1 of uncultured Oscillospiraceae bacterium. Classification (GTDB taxonomy): domain Bacteria; phylum Bacillota; class Clostridia; order Oscillospirales; family Oscillospiraceae; genus F23-B02. The sequence goes on from CAZWJM010000017.1 coordinate 8,056, forward strand.
TCCAGTATGCAGTATTCGCGCGTGTTCTGGATGAACACGGGGCGCTTTCTGACAACGATGGGCTGCACGGGGTGATACCGGCCGTTTATGTGGTGGTTGCGGCTTTTGAAGCCGTCGTCGATGTAGCAGTAACGGTGGTAGTTTTCAACGCCCAGCCTCAGCACGAGGCACACGCCGTTGTTATACTCATCCGCGACAGACGCGCCGCCTACGAGGTCATCGACGTTGTACCAGCTGTTTTTTATCGAAAACTCCGCGTCCTCGCTTATCCTGTAGGCCGAAAGATATCCGTCGCAGGGGGAGATGAGCACATCGGGGTCGTAGTCGATTTTCCGCGCACCGTCCTTAATGCGGCGGGTGAAGAAATCGTTGAAGCAGCGGTACGGTTCACGCACATAGTCTGACATATCGATGCCGTTTGCGCGGATAAAACCGTCAATGAAGCGCGTTGAGCGCCGCGTGTCCATATATGCGCCGATGACGGCGGAGAATATCGGGTTTGTCATGAAGTGACGTGCAGGCCAGCCGAGGTGCTTTAAGTAGCAATACTTCAGGCCTATCGTCATTTTTTTAGAGGTCATGCTTGTCCACCTTTGCTTTTATGAGAACTGCGAGCATCAAAATGCCGCAGAAGGCTATCGTTGCGTAAAAGCTCACGCCGCGGCTTAAAAGCTCAACGCTCACGGGGTCTGAAACGAGCTGGCCAAAGCCACTGAGCAGGATATAGTCGGCAACGCCGACAGCGCCGGGCACGGGCACGGCATTCGAGCCGAGAACGGCAAGCGCCTGAACGGAAAACACCTTGAGCGCTTCGGAGATGGCGCCGCCCACGCCGAGAAATACGCACACCGACACGAGGATAACAGACAGTCGCTGCGCAAGGTTACACAAAAACACCTTTATAAGCAGCCCCGTTTCCTTTTTCAGCAGCTCGCCGCATTCCTTGTACTGGCTTATCATTTTAAGCAGCTTTTCGTACTGCTCGTCGTAGTCCTTGTATATCCTCAGCTTGCACAGAATTTTAAGCCCCCAGCGGCAAACGGAGAGGATGAGACTTTCATTGAAAATGCACATGAGGAACAGGACGATGAAGGCAAGCTGCACGATAACGCCGATACCGATGAATATCTTCGGTGCAGCGGCCATTGCAGCGAAAATTTCCGGATGCGCCAGCAGGCACACTGCGCTTATTAAAAGTATCGCCACCGTGTACATCACGAGGTTTAAAAGCAGCGCGATGGCCGAGACCGCCGCCGGAACACCGTAGCGCATCATGACGATGAGCGCAGCCGGCTGTCCGCCCGTTGCCGATGGGGTGATGGCCGAGAAGAATATGTCCGTTGCCGAAAAAAGCACCGCCTTGCCGGCGGAAAAATCATGCCCGAAAAACGCGCAGGTGCATTTAAGGCCAAGACCCTCGAAATAGACAAAGCCGAACGCGCACAGGGCGGCAAGGAACATCCACGCGGGGTTTGCGTCATTGAGAAACTGCGCAAAGCAGCCCCATGAAAAGCCCTCGGAGCAGCCTGTGACGATTTTTATGGTCAAAACCGATATCAAAGCCAGCAGCGCCAGCCACGGCAGGTTGTTTTTAAGCGTATTTTTCATAGCAGCTGTCATTTAACATACACCTTCGTGCGAAGTATACACAACTAAACTGTGCGGTCTGCGTTAGTACAGTTAGTATACACAGCCGACAGATGTTTGTCAAGCGAAATATGTGGTGTTGACAAAATAATGTTTCGGGTAATATAATTCATCTATTACGGTGTCTTTGTTAGACACGAAAGGTGGACTGCTTATGAAAAATGTAACTGAAATGTTCGGCTCAATGGTGTTTAACGACTGCGTCATGCAGGCGCGGCTTCCCAAGCAGGCATATAAGCAGGTCCAACGCTCCATAAAGCTCGGCGAGCGCTTAGACGGCGAGACGGCGGCGGTCGTTGCAAATGCGATGAAGGACTGGGCACTTGAAAAGGGCGCAACACATTTCACGCACTGGTTCCAGCCCATGACGGGTATAACCGCCGAAAAGCACGAAAGCTTCATTTCGCCCAGCGATAGCGGCAGAATAATCATGGAGTTTTCCGGCAAGGAGCTTATACAGGGCGAGCCGGATGCATCGAGCTTCCCCACGGGCGGCCTGCGTGCTACCTTTGAAGCGCGCGGCTACACGGCATGGGACCCGACCTCCTATGCATTTATAAAGGATGGCGTTTTGTGCATCCCGACGGCGTTTTGCTCGTATGGCGGCGAGGCGCTGGATAAGAAGACCCCGCTGCTGCGCTCGATGGAGGCGATAAACCGCCAGTGCCTGAGAGTGCTGCACCTGTTCGGAAACACCGAGGTCACGGCAGTTAAGACCACTGTCGGCCCCGAGCAGGAGTATTTCCTCATAGACCGCTCCGTATACGAAAAGCGCAAGGATATAATGTACACCGGCAGAACGCTTTTCGGCACTATGCCCCCCAAGGGTCAGGAGCTGGACGACCACTATTACGGAACGATAAAGCCCCGCGTCGCCGCATTCATGGCAGAGCTCGACGAGGAGCTGTGGAAGCTCGGCGTTTTGGCCAAGACCGAGCATAACGAGGTCGCGCCCGCGCAGCACGAGCTTGCACCGGTGTATACAACGACCAATATCGCCGCTGACCACAATCAGATAACCATGGAGCTTATGCAGAAGCTTGCCCGCAAGCACGATATGGTCTGCCTTCTGCACGAAAAGCCCTTCGAGGGCGTAAATGGCTCCGGTAAGCACAATAACTGGTCGATAACAACAGACACCGGCGTTAACCTCCTCGAGCCGGGCGAAACTCCGTATGAAAACGCGCAGTTTTTGCTGATGCTGTGCGCTGTTTTGCAGGCTGTTGACGATTATCAGGATATGCTGAGAATATCCGTTGCAAGTGCCGCAAACGACTGCCGCCTCGGCGGAGCGGAGGCGCCGCCGGCGATAATCTCCGTGTTCCTCGGTGAGGAGCTTGAGGAGATCCTCGAGGCGATAGAAAACGACACGCCCTACGGCGGCAAGGAAAAGGAGCAGATCAAGGTCGGCGTCCACGTCCTGCCGAAGTTTGCGCGCGACACGACGGACAGAAACCGCACCTCGCCCTTTGCCTTCACGGGCAATAAGTTTGAGTTCCGCATGCTCGGCTCGTCCGCGTCCATTTCCGGCGCGAATGTGGTTTTGAACACGGCCGTCGCGGAATCCCTGCGCAAGTATGCCGATATACTTGAGCGGGCGGATAATTTCGAGCAGAGCCTGCATGAGCTTATCCGCAGCGTCATCAAAAAGCATAAGAGGATAATCTTCAACGGCAACGGCTACGGCGATGAGTGGGTGGCCGAGGCCGAAAAGCGCGGGCTTAAAAGCTTCCGCACAACGGTCGACTGCGTGCCGTACTATTTGGATATAAAGAATGTGGACCTTTTCGCGCGCCACAGGGTCTATTCCGAGATAGAGCTTGCCGCGCGGTATAAAATGAAGCTGGATAACTACTGCAAGGTACTGCGTATCGAATCGCTGACCATGCAGGAGATGGTCTGGAAGGACATTCTGCCGGCAGTGAGCGCGTATTCAAAGACCCTCACCGACGCTGCACTGAGCAAGGCTCAGCTTGGGGTGGACAATGAGTTTGAAAAGTCCCATGCAGCCAAGCTTTCGGAGCTTATAAGCCGTGCAATGCGCGATGTGCGCGCCCTTGAAGCGGCAACTCAGGCGGCCGATGCCCTTGCCGATAACTATAAGCGCGGCGAAGCCTTCCGCGACGATGTGCTGTCTGCAATGAGCACACTGCGCACAGTTGTTGACGAAATGGAGGTCGGCTGCGCCAAGCAGTACTGGCCGTATCCGAGCTACGGTGACATTCTCTTTAGCGTAAAATAAGAAGGAGGGCTCGCGTTGGAGCTTAGTAAAAAAACCGTTAAGCGCATAATGCTGATAATAACCTTCACGGTGCTCATAATATGGGGCGTTTATAACCACAAGATACTGTTTGGTTATATAGGCGACCTGTATTCTCTCGTGTCGCCCTTTGTCATCGGCCTGTGCATAGCCTTTGTCGTAAATGTTCTGCTGCGCCCGCTCGAGCGGCTGTGGATGAGGCTCTTCGGCAATAAGAAGGGGAGCTGGGTCAAAAAGCTCAAGCGCCCCGTGTGCCTTATCCTGAGCATACTTATCGTCATCGGCATAATCCTCGCTGTTGTGTTCATCATTCTGCCTGAGCTGACGGAATCGGTCGGAACGCTCGTTACTATGATCCCGACGTATATTAAAGAGGTCGAGAGCTGGTGGACGAACATCGCCGAGCATCTTGAAAAATACAATGTGCCTCTGCCGGAGTTTGAGTTTAACAGCGATAAGGTAATGGACTTTATTAAAGACAGCGGCACGGCGGTTCTGGATACGACCCTGTCTGCCACGACCTCGATAGTCTCCGCGGTCATTAACTTCGTGCTTGCCCTCGCGTTTTCCATCTACGTCCTTGCGCAGAAGGAAACGCTTGCCCGCCAGTGCAAGAAGGTGCTGCACTGCCTCATGAAGCCCGAGAAGATGGATAAATTCCTCGACATGCTCGACCTCATAAACCGCACCTTCACAAACTTCATCACCGGCCAGCTCACCGAGGCTGTCATCATAGGCATCCTGTGCTTTATCGGCATGTCCATCTTCGGAATGCCGTATGCTCCGGCGATATCCGTGCTCGTGGGCTTCACGGCGCTCATCCCCGTGTTCGGCGCGTTTATCGGTACCGCCATCGGCGCATTCCTCATCCTGCTCGTGCGGCCTATCCAGGCGCTGTGGTTTGTTGTGTTCATCATCGTTCTGCAGCAGTTTGAGGGCAACCTCATTTACCCCAAGGTCGTCGGCAAATCCGTCAATCTCCCGGGCATATGGGTGCTTGCCGCGGTCACCATCGGCGGCAACGCCATGGGCGTTGCGGGCATGCTCCTGAGCGTCCCGCTGTGCTCTGTCCTGTACGTAATCTCGCGCAACGCCGTAAACGGCCGTCCCCTCGCAAGCGACCCGGAAGCAAAATAGCAATAAAAAAGCCACTCTCACACGAGAGTGGCTTTTTTTAAGTGATGTGTGATGGGGTAAGCTATTTTAGCTTTGATTTAGCGGTGTTGATAGATGAAATCAAAAGCTTCTTGACCTCTATACACAAATCAAGGATCTTCCGATCATCATAATACCCGCTCTCAATAAGCAGCTCAAGCCAATACTCGCTTTCGCTGCACTCTTTAAGGGCTATCTGAAGCTTGGCAATAAAATCAGCAGTTCCGTGCCCGTAAAAAGCTTCTCTTATATTTGCACCAACACTTGTGCCGCTGCGAATAAGCTGATTTGTAAGAACGGTTTCTTTCTTTGTCTGTTTAATATGATTGCAAACTTTAATTATCTGTAATGCAAACTCCTTGGATTTTGTGATTAACGGACTGTCGGACATGAAATTATCACCTCTATAAAAACTTATTACCTATTACCTCTTACTTATTACTTCCCAAAGCCCCAAGGCGTTTAGGTAATAGTGAAAAAGTAATAGGTAAGAAGCAAGCCCCAAGAACTTATTGTCCTTGGGGCTTTGGAGGCGTCACCCGGATTTGAACCGGGGAATCGCGGATTTGCAGTCCGCTGCCTTACCACTTGGCTATGACGCCTTATGAGTTTGCAGGCTTAAAAGCCTGCAAACACTTTTTTGGAGCGGGCAACGAGACTCGAACTCGCTACCTCCACCTTGGCAAGGTGGCGCTCTACCGGATGAGCTATGCCCGCAAATGGTGCCTCCGGTCGGAGTTGAACCAACGACACGCGGATTTTCAGTCCGCTGCTCTACCTACTGAGCTACAGAGGCGTATGCTGATGATTATGGTGGGAACAACTGGACTCGAACCAGTGACCCCCTGCTTGTAAGGCAGGTGCTCTAACCAGCTGAGCTATGCTCCCTCATTCAGCGGCTTGTTTATTATACTAAAGCTGACCCCGATTGTCAATAACAAATTTGAAGTTTTTAATCGTTTTTTGCCTCGGAGAGCAGCTGGGCGAGCTCCTCGGGCGTGAAAGCGTACACCGCGTCGCAGAACTGACAGCTCACTTCGACGTCCTCGCCCTTATTTATCATGTCCTCAAGCTCGGCCGCGCCTATGCCGAGTATCGCACTGGACACGCGCTCGCGGCTGCATGCGCAGCGGTAGCCGACCTCGTCCTGCCCGACGATGTGGTGCTCAAGCCCGCGCAGCACCTGCTCGAAAACTTCCTCAAGCCCATCCTCGGCCAGTATCGTCGTCAGAGCGTCCATCATCGTGATGTTATCCTCGAGCTTATCTATAAGCTCCTCCGGGGCACCGGGCATGAGCTGCACGATAAAGCCGCCGGCGGCTTTAATGCTCAGATCCGTGTCGACCAGAACGCCGAGGCCGCACGCTGCGGGGATCTGCTCGCTCTCGAGCATGTATGCCGTAAGGTCTTCGGCAATTTCGCCGGAGACGAGCTGGGTCGAGCCAATGTACGGCTCTTTAAGGCCAATATCGCGGCTTACGGTTATCATGCCGTTTCTGCCGACAGCGCCGCCGACGTTGAGCTTGCCGTCGGTTCTCAGCGGCAGGTCGACCGTGGGGTCTGTCACATATCCGCGCACGAAGCCCTCGCAGTCGGAAACTGCGATGACGCTGCCGATGGGGCCGCCGCCGTTTATGCGGATGGTGAGGCTCGCGTCGTCCTCCTTCATCATGTTGCCGAGCATGGACGCTGCGCACAGCGTGCGTCCCAGTGCCGCCGACGCCGTGGGCGAGCAGCCGTGGATGCTCCGCGCCCGCTCGACCATATCGCGGGCATAAACTGCCGACATTTTTACATAGCCGTCTCCGGCTGTTGCTCTAAGAATCCTATCCATAGTCTGACCTCAGTAAATGCTTGTGTTTTTTGCCGAAATGAACAGTCTGCCGCGCTGCCCCTGCGGGCAGTCGTGCCATATGCGCACCTGCTCAAAGCCCGCCTGCTCGAGCAGAGCCTTGAGCTCGTCCGGCTCATGCAGATACTCCACATGCTCCTCGCACTCGCGCTGCCATAGCCTGCCGCGCCGCGAGAACAGATCCATGCCGTAGCACAGGCTTGCGCCGCCATCGTCAAGCTCGGCGCGCCACATGCAGAACACATCGTCCGTTTCGTCAACAAAAATTTCGCCGTCAAGAGCACGCAGACTCTCCGGCGTTTTGATATCGAATATGAAAAGTCCGAACGGCCGCACGAAAAGATGCAGCCTGTCGAACACATATTTAAGCTTTTCCGGCGGGATATAATTCATCCCGTCAAGCGAGCAGTATGCAGCGTCCACCGTGCCGTAAAGGTCAAGCTCTGCCGCGTCCTGACAAAGATACAGCGGCGGTATCTCCGCTGCCGAGCCCTTGGCCGATGCCTGCATGAGCATATCCGCCGAAGCGTCGACGGCTATCATCTCATATCCGCGCTCTGCCATCATCGCCGTGAGCGTTCCCGTGCCGCAGCACAGGTCGAGAAGCGTTTTGAACTCGCCGCCGTCGGCCTTGAAAAGCCCCTCGTAAAACGCGGCAAACTCCTCATACGGTATATCGCCCGTGAGCGTATCGTACCACAGCGAAAGAGGACCGTAGGAAGTACCCATCAGTCCTCGTTTTCCTTCTGCTCGGCAAGACGCTTAAAGACTATCTCATATCCGTCCTTGCCGTACTGAAGCGAGCGGTTTACGCGGCTTATCGTTGCGCTTGAAGCGCCCGTTTCCGCGAGGATGTCGTTATAGATCATGCCCTTGGACAGGCAAACGGCGACTTGATAGCGCTGCTCCATTGCCTGGATCTCCGTAACGGTGCAAAGATCATCGAAGAAATCCATGCATTCTTCAACTGTCTTGAGCGTAAGCATAGCTTTGTACATTTCCGGATTGCGGGGCTTTCTGTTAAGCTTGTTCATAAAAAACTGCCTCCAATGTTTCCATTATAGCTGCTGTCGGGTACTATTGTACATCATTACATCACAAAAGTAAAGTGCTAATACTCTAAATCAAGCGCAGTAAACAGTTTACTATTGATTAAATCCGATAAATGTTATACAATGTAATCAAATAATAACGGAGGTGATAACAATGCCATTTGAGTTTTCGATGACGACGCTTTGGCTTGGCGTGATGGTGCTGTTCCTCGTCGTGGAGGCGGTCACGGTCGGGCTTGTGTGCATATGGTTTGCTGCCGGTGCGCTGGCGGCGCTGCTATGCGCGATGCTCGGCGGGGAGATTTGGCTTCAGGTAGTCCTGTTCCTTGTCGTTTCGGCCGTTACGCTGTATTTCACAAGGCCGCTTGTCAGGAAGTATGTCAATGCGAAGGTCGAGCCTACGAATGCCGACATTGTCATCGGCAAGGAGTGCAGAGTTACCGAGACTATCGATAACATCGAGGGCACGGGCGCTGTGTATGTCGACGGCAAAACGTGGACGGCGCGCAGCGAAAATGATGAAACGATACAAAAGGGCACTCTTGTCACAGCCTTGAGGATAGACGGGGTAAAGCTCATTGTAGCCGTTCCGGAGACAGTTAATAATTAAAAGGAGATAGCAAATGGAATATGTAATTGCCGCAATAGTTCTGCTGGCGCTGATAATAATCATAAGAAACATCCGCGTTGTTCAGCAAAGTAAGGTCATGATAATCGAGCGACTGGGTAAGTATCAGTCGACCTGGGGCACGGGCATCCATGTCAAGATCCCGTTTTTTGAGCGTGTCGCAAAGACCATCTCCCTCAAGGAGCAGGTCGCGGACTTCCCGCCTCAGCCCGTTATCACCAAGGATAACGTCACCATGCAGATAGACACGGTCATCTACTTCCAGATAACCGACCCCAAGCTGTACACCTATGGTATCGAGCACCCCATGGTCGCTATAGAGAACCTTTCCGCGACTACCCTGCGTAACATCATCGGCGACCTCGAGCTTGACCAGTGCCTGACGAGCCGCGACCTTATAAACGGCAAGATGCGCGCCATACTCGACGAGGCAACAGACCCCTGGGGCATCAAGGTAAACCGCGTTGAGCTCAAGAACATCCTCCCGCCCAGGGAGATCCAGTCTGCAATGGAAAAGCAGATGAAGGCAGAGCGTGAACGCCGTGAGGCAATCCTGCGTGCAGAGGGCGAAAAGCGTGCGGCCATCCTCGAGGCAGAGGGCGAAAAGGAATCGGCCATCCTGCGCGCCGACGCGAAGAAGCAGCAGCAGATACTCGAAGCCGAAGGCGAGGCCGAGGCTATCCTCAAGGTACAGACGGCTACCGCCGAAGGCATCCGCCTTATAAACGAGTCCATGCCGAGCGACGCTGTTTTGAAGATCAAGGCACTTGAGGCCTTCGCTGCCGCTGCAAACGGCAAGGCAACGAAGATAATCATCCCCAGCGAGATCCAGGGCATCGCCGGTCTTGCCGAGGGCATTGTGGAATCGGTCAAAAACGTTCCCGAAGAGAAATAAAACGCCGAAGAAGGACAAAGACCCGGCTTTGCAGCCGGGTCTTTTGAGGTAATTAGATGATAAAAGTAGCACAGTTTATGCAGAATATCGGCATGGATGCCGAGCGGGTAGACCTTACAGAGGGCATAGCGGCATTTTGCACCGCGATGCGCGAGGGGCTTTCGGGCTCGGGCGAGGGAATGCCCATGCTGCCGACGTATTTAAGCTCCGATGGTAAGCTTAAAAAGGGCAAAAAGGCGATAGTCATTGACGCCGGAGGCACGAATTTCCGCACGGCGCTTGTAGGCTTTGAGGGCAAAACGCCCGTTGTGGAGCACATGGATGTCCACCCGATGCCCGGTGCGGAGAACAAGGCGACGTGGAGTGAGTTTATCTCCCACGTGGCGGATAAGGTTATGCCGCTGCTGGACAGTGCGCGCGATATCGGCTTTTGCTTTTCATATCCGGTGGAGATAACGCCCGAGCGCGACGGTAAGGTGCTGGGGCTTACAAAGCAGGTCGAAATTGACGGCGCTGTCGGCTCGTATCTTGCCGAGTCTCTCAGGCGCGAGCTTGAAAGCCGCAGGCAGCAGGTGGGGAGCATCGTCGTTTTAAACGACACGCCCGCTACGCTGCTTGCCGGCAAAGTTTTGGCCAAGGGCGCGTTTGACGGCTATATCGGCCTCGTCGCCGGAACAGGCTGCAACACCTGCTGCGAGCTTAAATGCGCGGACATCACGAAGCTTGAGATAAGCGGCGGCAAAATGCTCGTTAATCTTGAAAGCGGCTCATTTGAGGGCTTCCCGCGCGGCAAGGCCGACCTTGCGCTGGACGCTGCTGTGCCCGACACGGGCGAATATATTGCCGAAAAGATGATATCCGGCCGCTACCTTGGCGACGTGTGCATGCACACTCTGAAGCTTGCCGCGGCCGAGGGCCTGTTTTCCGAGCGGGCGACCGAGATAATCGAGAAAATGACCGAGGTCACGACCCCGACTATCGACAAATGGGGCAGCGGCCGCTTCCCCAAGGGCTTTAACAGCGAGGATAGGGTCAATTTGGTTTACATAATTTCCGAGATTTTTGAACGCTCCGCGCGCTGCATCGCGACCATGCTCTGCGGCATACTCGAAATGACGGGCGCGGGCAAATCGCGTCCTGCCTGCATCGCGGTCGACGGCTCGCTGTTTTCGGCCTCCAAGCTCCTTCGGCCGGAGCTTGAGCGTTTCATGGACGTGTACGCGGGTGAGATCATGGGGCGCAGATACGAATTTGTAAATGCCGAAAATATGAGTCTTATCGGCGCCGCTGCGGCGGTGCTGCTGCTGGAGCAGTGATGAAAAATTCCGCAAAAAAACTTATTCCGCTGCTGCTTGCGCTGGCGGTGCTTTTGTCCGGCTGTGCGCGGCAGACCGACGAGGTAAGGGACGAAACGAAGCTGCAGATAGTTTGCTCGAGCTTCCCGGCCTATGATTTCGCGCGCGAGATAGCGGGGGACAGGGCGCAGCTCAAGCTGCTTTTAAAGCCCGGCGCGGAGGTGCACTCCTACGAGCCCTCGCCCAAGGACGTTATTGCAATTGAGGAAAGTGACCTTTTCATCTGCAACGGCGGCGAGTCCGAGGCGTGGGTGGAGTCGCTCGTACCGGAGGGACTTGAGACTGTCTACATGCTTAACTGCGTCGAAGCCGTTGCCGAAAGCGACGAGGGCATATACGCCAAAGACGCAGACCACGACCATGACCATGACGATGAACACGGAGAAGAGGAAGAGGAGCTTGACGAGCATGTGTGGACATCGCCCCTAAACGCGAAGGAGATATGCCTTGCCATATGCGACAAGCTGTGCGAAATCGATCCCGAGCATGCGACCGAGTACATTATAAATTACGAGGTGTACAAGACAAAGCTTTTGGAGCTTGATATCGAGATACGCACGGCGGTGCTGAACGGCGAGCATAACACACTTATATTCGCTGACCGCTTCCCGATGCGGTATTTCACGCGCGAGTACGGCCTTGAGTATTACGCTGCCTACCCCGGCTGCGCCTCGCAGACGGAGCCGTCGGCAAAGACCGTCGCGTTTCTGATAGACCATGTCCGCGAGGAGAATATCCCGGCCGTTTTGTACATGGAGTTTTCAAATGAAAAGATGGCCGACGTCATATGTGAGGACACAGGCTGCGTAAAGCTCCCGTTTTATTCGGCCCACAGCGTGACGGCCGAGCAGTTCGAGGCCGGCGTTACCTATCTTGACCTCATGCGTATGAATATAGAAAGCTTAAAGGAGGCGCTTGGCTAAGTGGCACAGATAACATGCAAGGACCTGAGCTTTGCCTATGACGGGCAGACCGTGCTCAGCGACATAAACTTCTCCATCGACGCGGGCGCTTACCTGTGCATCGTCGGCGAAAACGGCTCGGGCAAAACGACGCTCATGCGCGGCATCCTCGGCCTGAAAGCCCCGTCAAAGGGCACGATAACCTTTGGCGATATTAAGCCCACCGAGATCGGCTACCTGCCCCAGCAGACGCAGATCCAGCGCGATTTTCCCGCCTCCGTGCGCGAGGTCGTGCTCTCGGGCAGGATTAACTCCATGCACGGCAGATTGTTTTACAATGCCGAGGATAAGGCCGCGGCTCAGGCGAATATGGAGCGGCTTGGCATCGAGGATATCGCCGAGCGCTCGTATCTTGAACTGTCCGGCGGCCAGCAGCAGCGTGTTTTGCTTGCCCGCGCAATGTGCGCAACGAAAAAGCTCTTGCTGCTCGACGAGCCTGTGACCGGCCTTGACCCCGTTGCGGCAAACGAAATGTATAACCTTATAAAGCTCATTAACCTCTGCGATAACACCAGCGTCGTCATGATATCGCACGATATCCACGCCGCCGTGCGCTATGCCACGCATATCCTGCACCTCGGCCACAGTCAGCTTTTCTTCGGGACGAGTGCGCAGTACCGCGAAAGCGACCTTGCACGCAGATTTGTGGGAGGGTCAAGGATATGATAGAGCTTATTAAGGAAATGTTCTCGTATCAGTTCATGATCCGCGCCATCGTTGTCGGCGCGCTGGTGTCGCTGTGCGCGGCGCTCTTGGGCGTATCGCTCGTACTAAAGCGCTATTCAATGATAGGCGACGGGCTCTCGCACGTCGGTTTCGGCGCACTGGCTATCGCGGCGGCAGTGAACGTCGCACCGCTGTACTTTGCCATACCTGTCGTTATCGCGGCGGCGTTCCTGCTATTGAGGATAAATCAAAACGGCAAAATTAAGGGCGACGCTGCCATCGCGCTCATATCGTCGTCGGCGCTTGCCATCGGCGTTGCCACGGTGTCGCTCACGACGGGCATGAACACCGACGTTTCAAACTACATGTTCGGCAGTGTCCTGTCGCTCAGCCGCGCGGACGCCGTGCTGTCTGTCATCCTGTCGGTCGCGGTGCTTTTGATGTTCGTTCTATTGTACCCGCGCATATTCGCCGTCACGTTTGACGAGACCTTTGCCCGCGCAACGGGAACAAGGGCACAGCTTATTAACAGCGTCATCGCCGTCCTCACCGCCGTCACGGTGGTCATCGGCATGCGCATGATGGGCGCGCTTTTGATATCGAGCCTCATCATCTTTCCGGCGCTCACGGCAATGCGCGTGTGCCGAAGCTTTAAGTCCGTCGTCGTGTGCTCGGCAGTTGTATCGGTCGTGTGCTTTGTCATCGGCATGGCTGCATCTTATGCATTCGAGCTGCCGTCCGGTGCGGCGGTCGTCATAGTCAATTTGATAGTGTTTGCGGCCTTTTCTTTGGCAGGTTTACTAAAAAGACGAGGCTAAAACTGTGCAATGCGCATAAAAATCAGCTCCGAAACTGAAAATCGGGGCTGATTTTTTATTCAAAAATTCATCAATACCGTGAATATTCGCACCAAAATGAATATTATTCATCGATAACGCAGAAAAATCAAAAAATTACGAATATTTTTTCAGAAAACGCTTGACAACCGTGAATAAAGATGCTAATATAAGCACCGTCGAAAGCAACGACACAAAAAACAGTTAATAATTATTTTGAGAGGTATAAAACAATGAAAAAGCTTATTGCACTTCTGCTTGCAGCGCTCATGATGTTCTCCGTCTGCGCATGCAGCAACGACGCTAACGATGATAAGGGCGAAGAAGTCGATTACTCCACCTGGACGCTCGACGAGCTCAAGGCAGAGCTCAAGACCGTAAACGACGGCCAGCTCACCGTAGCAACCAGCCCTGACTTCGCTCCCTATGAGTTCTACGCACTCGACGCAGATGGCAACCCCACCCTCGCAGGCTTCGACATCTCCTTCGCTCAGTACATAGCTGACAAGCTCGGCCTTGAGCTGAACATGGTTCCCATGGACTTCGACGGCACCCTTTCTGAGCTCGGCGCAAAGAAGGCAGACCTCGGCATGGCAGGCTACTCTCCCGACCCCGACCGTGAGAGCCTCATGAACTTCTCCAAGATCTACTACGAAGGCGGCCAGTCCTTTGTCACCGTAAAGGATAAGGCAAGCGAGATCAACTCCCTCGAAGTTGCAAACAACGCAAAGTACAAGATCGGCGCACAGACCGGCTCCATCCAGATGGACCTCGCAACCGAGAACACCCCCGACGCTGACAACATCGGCCTTGCAAAGGTCACCGATATCGTTGCTGACCTCCTGGCAGGCAACCTCGACGGCGCTTTCATCGAGACCGTAGTTGCTGAGGCATACCAGACCCAGTACCCCGACCTTGAGATCGTCTGCACTGTTCCTTACGACCAGGAAGGCTCCGCAATCGGCGTAAATAAGGACAACGCAGTCCTGCTTGCAGCAATCAACCTCCTCATCGACGAGGCAATCAACGACGGCAGCCTCCAGCAGTTCGTTGCAGACGCAGTTGAGCTGGCAACCGGCGACAAGTACGAAGGCGTCCTCGACCCCTCCGGCAAGGTTCCCACTGCTGACGACGCAGCTGACGACACTGCAGCCTGATCGGGCTTACACAAAAGACTATAGCTTCTCCCCGGAGAACCTCCGGGGAGAATTTCCCGTATATAAAGCATTTGAAAGGAGAACGTCATGTTCTTTAGCGCTGAAGGCTTCGCCAAAACGTGGGATTATAAGCAGATGTTCATCGACGGACTTGTCTGCACGATATCCCTTTCGCTTTTAACCGTTATATTCGGCTTTATACTCGCACTTGTGCTGGCGGTCATGCGCCTGAACAAGTGGCAGCCGTTCCGCTTCCTTGCGCTGGACAAAAACGGCCATCTGCGCGAGGAGGGTGTGCTTGCCGCGATAAGCCGCTTCAATCCGCTCTCTTTCCTTGCAAGCGTGTATGTTGAGGTGTTCCGCGCAACGCCTATGCTCGTTCAGCTTTTCATGGTCTATTACGTCGCCTTTGCGAACATCCCCGTTCCGGCGATAAAGCTTTTCGGCACAATCCGCTTTGAGCGCTTTGTCCCCGGCGTTGTCGCCCTGAGCCTCAACTCCGCGGCCTACCTGTGCGAGATACTCCGCTCCGGCATCCAGAGCATCGACGGCGGCCAGACCGAGGCTGCGCGTTCCCTGGGCCTGACGGCTACGCAGAATATGCGCTTTATCATTCTGCCGCAGGCGGTCAAGAACATCCTGCCGGCAATAGCGAACGAATTCGTCACGATAATCAAGGAATCCTCCATTTGCTACACAATCGGCGTGGGCGAGATCATGTACGCAGTTGCCGCCATCAAGGGCGCGACCTACCTGATCGGCCAGCCGCTGCTCGTTGCCGCGGCGGTCTACTTCTGCCTGACATTCCCGACCTCCAAGATCATTGAACACTTTGAAAGGAAGATGAGCGTAGGTGACAAGCGATAAGATAATTCAGGTCAAGGGCCTCAAAAAATACTACAAAAAAGGCGCTATCAAGGCGCTCGACGGCGTGTCGGTCGATATTAACCGCGGCGACGTCATGGTCGTCATCGGCCCGTCCGGCTCCGGCAAGTCGACGCTGCTGCGCTCGCTGAATCTGCTCGAGGAGCCGACCGACGGCAGCATCATCTTCGAGGGCGTTGATATAACAAACCGCAAGATTGATATAAACCAGCACCGTCAGAAGATGGGCATGGTGTTCCAGCACTTTAACCTCTTCCCGCACAAGACCATTCTTGAAAACCTCACCCTCGCACCCATAGAGGTCAAGAAAATACCCGTAGAAGAGGCAAACGCCAAGGCAATGCAGCTGCTTGAGCGTGTCGGCCTTGCAGACCGCGCCGATGCTTACCCCATCCAGCTCTCCGGCGGACAGAAGCAGCGTATCGCCATCGTTCGCGCGCTGTGCATGGAGCCTGATGTCATGCTCTTTGACGAGCCGACGAGCGCACTCGACCCCGAGATGGTCGGCGAAGTGCTCGACGTTATGAAGGAGCTTGCCCACGAGGGCATGACTATGGTCGTTGTAACGCACGAGATGGGCTTTGCCCGCGAGGTCGGCAACCGCATCCTGTTCATGGCCGACGGTAAGCTCGTCGAAGAGGGTTCGCCTACGGATATATTCGAGCATCCGCAGAGCGAACGCCTTCAGGACTTCCTTGCTAAGGTGCTGTGATATGACAGATAACAGAACAGAACTTAAAAAAGCCGCCATAGACTCCATCGAGCCTATGGCGGAATTCTACGAAAAAACAGCCGATGAGATATGGGCAAATCCCGAGCTCTCCCTCAAGGAATACAAGGCCGCGGCGCTCTATTGCCGCATACTGCGCGAGCACGGCTTTTCCGTCACCGAAAAGCTCTGCGGGATAGACACGGCGTTTTGCGGCGCGTTCGGGCAGGGTAGACCCTACATCGGCATTCTCGGCGAATTTGACGCGCTGTCCGGTCTTTCGCAGGAGGCCGGAGCTATGGAACATCGCCCGCTGCTTGACGGCGGCGACGGCCACGGCTGTGGACACAATCTTCTCGGCGTCGGTGCGCTTGCAGCGGCGTTTGCCGTGAAAAAATACTTGGCCGACAGCGGCAGCAGCGGCACAGTCATCTTCTTCGGCTGTCCCGGTGAGGAGGGCGGCAGCGGCAAGGCGTTCATGGCACGCGAGAGGCTGTGGGAAAAGCTTGACGCGGCGCTCACCTGGCACCCGGCGTCTGTCAATCAGGTGCGCACGGGCACGAATAACTCCAGCATACAGGTGCTTTACAAATTCCACGGTGCCGCGGCTCATGCGGCCGCCTGCCCCGAAAACGGGCGCAGTGCACTGGACGCAGTGGAGCTTATGAACGTCGGCGTGCAGTTCCTGCGCGAGCATGTCACGGACGATTGCCGCATCCACTACGCCATCACGAATTCCGGCGGCATTTCGCCGAACGTCGTGCAGTCCGAGGCTGAGGTGCTGTACATGACGCGTGCCAACAAGGTGCGCGACTGCGTGGAGCTTCAAAAGCGCGTGGATAAGATCGCGCAGGGCGCAGCCATGATGACCGAAACAGAGCTTGAGCGCATTTTTATAGACGGAACGGCGGAGCTTCTGCCCAATTACGCCCTTGAAAAGCTGCTTTATGAAAATTTCAGCGCCGTCGGCGCTCCCGAATACACGGCCGAGGAGCTGGCCTTTGCCGAGGCTCTGCGCGAAAGCTTCCCGGCACAGCGCACAGCCCCCGGTATCGGCGCACAGTTTGACGACGATATCGCCGAAAAGGTTATGGAGCTGAGCGATAATCTGCGCAAGCCGCTCAATGACTTCATCATGCCGCCGTATTCCGGCACGGGCTTCATTGCCGGAAGCACGGATGTCGGCGACGTGAGCTGGCTCACGCCCGCCTCGCAGATAGAGGTCGTCACATGGCCAAGCGGTATGCCGGAGCACACCTGGCAGACCGTCGCCTGCGGCAAATCGAGCATTGCGTACAAGGGTATGCTGTGCGCGGGCAAGGTGCTTGCTGCAACGGCAATTGACCTCATTGAGCAGCCGGAGACCCTCGCGGCTGTGCGCGAGGAATTCCAAAAGCGCTCCAAAGCGGGCTACACCTGCCCGATTGAGCCCGGCGCTGTGCCGATAGCATTATAAAAATCCCGCCCGCACTCATTTGAGTGCGGGCATTTTGCACATTGCACAAAACACGCCGTCTGATTTTGTACACAATGCCATATCCCGCGGCTCGAAACGTGGGAATTTGTCAGGAATAATTAACAATTTCGCTCTTTTCTTTTTCGTGCGTTTATGCTATACTGCGAATGTTTGTGCGTTAAAATATGCGCAGGAGGCAATTACTTATGAAAAATAAGCTGCTTATCGCCCTCGTCGTGCTGCTTGCGGTCGTGTCGTTCCCGATATCGGCCAGCGCGGAGATAGGCATCAAGCCCGTGGCAGACCCGTGGGATGACCCAAATAACCTTCTTCCCGACGGCGAGACCTACACGGCATATAATGACGACGGCTACATCGTCGCGTGGGAAACACCGGAGTGCAGCGTCGACGGCAAATATATGCTCATTGAAAACGAAACACAGCTCACGGTCGAATACCGCGTCAGCTACATGGGCGATATCCCGTGGGGACACGTCGTTGTGGCCGATGATGAAGGCGAGTTCGGCGGCTGGGTGCTTATGAGCGACCTGCTCAACGCCGACGGCAAGCCCGCCGTGTCGCTGCCCGAGCAGATACCCGCGCACCCCATCATCCCCGACCCCACGCCCGAGCCCACCCCGGAAGCGACCGAGGACCCCGAGGCAACGCCCACGCCCGCCGTGCCCACGCGCCCGCAGCAGGCGATAAATATCAGCAACACCTATAACGCCGCGATAGTCTACACGTCCATTGCCATCGCCGCCGTTGCGATAGCCTTTGCATTGGTCGTCCTTTTGAAGCACAAAGCACTGAATAAAAAAGGCGAGTAAAAGGCAACAATATAATATAGTAACACCCAAAACCTTAGCACTCAAACGACGAGAGTGCTAAGGTTTACAATTTGTTCATAGAAAACACTATATTTGTTCATAATTATATGGTACTTTATATACAACAAGAAACAAAAGACATAAACGAAGCAACGAGTTTATGATCTGTTCCAAATCTTTAGGAGGTACTGATATGTTTGAACTTACACCTTTCGGCTACCGCAGAGTAGCAAGCTATAATCCTTTCCGCGAGCTCGAGGAAATGTCCCGCAGCTTTTGGGATGACGCATCCGTCTCCGGCTTCCGCACCGATATCAAGAAGGTCGACGGCAGCTATGTTCTCGAAGCGGAGCTTCCCGGCTTCAAGAAGGAGGACATCAGCATCGATATCGATAAGGACTGCCTGACCATCGCGGCCGAGCGCAAGTCCGACGAGACCGAAGAAAAGAGCGACAACGGCTTCATCCGCCGCGAGCGCTTCTATGGCTCCTACAGCCGCAGCTTCAACGTCAAGGGCATCGACACCGACGCTATCACGGCATCCTACACAGACGGCGTTCTGACCCTCACCATGCCGGAGAAGACCCCCGAGGTCCCCGCGGCGCGCCGCCTTGAGATAAACTGACCCGACAACAAAGTAAATCAGATAGTTTTCTTTCATCCTCTCTCTTCCATTTGATAAGCTCCCCGCGCACTGCGGGGAGCTTATTCTGCATTTTTACAGTTGCGTCTTGCTTTGCACCAAAATAGAACAACGTTGTTGTCGCGCACGTTGCCTCCCCCCCTGTGCAAGGGGACGGCAGATTGCAGCCGAAATCGTTGTAACAAGTGCCGGCTTCCGCCAATCTATGTAGGGAATGGGTTTACCCATTCCGTATCCCACGGTTACCGACGAAGTTATTACAAACGGAACAGGTGAACCTGTTCCCTACAAGGTGCAGGCAAATGCTTGCGTCTTTTGCCCGAAATTGCGGCCTGTGCGGCAGCTCGCTTAAATTGTATTTGAAAAATTTACACTTCCAATCTTTACACACGCCTGACAGATGTGTTATACTTCAAAAGTAACATCCTGATTGCATCTATGGTGCAGTCAAAATTATACCGGAAATCCGGAATATCAAAAAGGAGAATTAGCAAATGAAAAAGAGACTTTTAAGTCTGCTGATGGCAGTTCTTATGCTCGTTTCTCTCGTCCCCGCTGTCTATGCCGATGGCGCAGCAACGGATACGACTGATACATGCGAGCACAAGAATGCAACCACCATCACCGTAAAGAAAGATGCCGACAAAAAGACCCCCGGCGTAGAATATAAGTTCTGCGGCGATTGCGGCGAGTTTGTAGGTGAGCCTACCATTAAGCCTTTCGTAACCCTTAGCTGGAATCAGTGCAAGACCTGCGAAAAGGGCGCTACCATGGTAGTCAAGGAAGCAACCTGCGATGAGCAGGGTCTCGTCGTAAGCTACTGCGTAAAGTGCGGCAAGGCATTTGAGAGCAAGGAATTCAAAGGCGCAGCTTTTGAAATCGTTGATAAGCTCGGCCATGTTTGGGATGAGTTCTTCGTCCTCCAGCAGCCCACTTGCTCTAAGCCCGGCAACGGCTACGCTGTCTGCAAGGTCTGCGGAACTCCCAAGTATGTAGCTGACAATGAAGCTGCGGTTGCTCTGCTCAAATTTAAAGATTTTGACGATGATTACGCAAAGTATTCTGCTCGCGTTGCAGAAGTCAATGCAATGTTTGCTCCTGTTGACCCCGGCCACACCAAGCTTGTTGCTGTCACCAAGGAAACCAAGCTTGTCGATGAGAAAGGTCAGCCCGTTATCGGCGAAGATGGCGAGCAGGTAGTTCTCAAGCCCGCTGTCAAGGCAACTCACGCAAAGCAGATCAGCAATGGCACCGAGACCGTTTATCCCTATGGCGACGGCTACGGCTACACCGGCGATAAGGTTTGCCCTTACTGCGGCATCTATGAGCCGGGCACTGTTATCCCGTCCCTTAATGTCACTCATAAAAACTATAAAACTACAGAACCCGGCACCATGCCCAAGTATGATGACGGCGAGCAGCTCCCCGGCCTGACTGATGCTGCCGAGTGTGCCGATTGCAGATGGAGCGATAACGGTACTACCGTTAGCTTCACTACTGTTTATAAGCCTGAGAATGTTGTCGGCGAAAAGTATGTAGTTAATGAAAAGACTGCAAGCTGCACCGCAGAGGGCTACACCGGCGACACCTATGTCTATCAGGCAGTTAAGGGCGATGACAACAAGGTCCTGCTCGACAAAGACGGATTTACCGTTGTTGAGCCGGTTCTCGTGTCCAAGGGCACTGTAGTTCCCGCACTTGGCCACAAGATGGCTCTTGCAGAGGGCAAGGCACCTACTTGCTTCGAGACCGGTTATACATATGTTGATTACAAAGAATGCACCAGAGACGGCTGCACCTACAGCGAAGGCGATAAGACCAATACTGTCGCCGTTCCCACTCTCAAGCACAAGAATGTAACCACTGTCGTTGTTGCAGCTACCTGCACTCACGGCGGCCTGGCCTACACCGCTTGCCAGTACTGCGATATGTACTACCTCGGCAAGGGCGACAATGGCGAGGCAATATATGCAAAGGACGCATTCGACGATGCAGTTGTAACGACCGATAAGATCGACCACGTCGCTGCTGACACCCTGAAGGATGCAAAGGAAGCAACCTGCAAGGAAGTCGGCTACA
>CAZWJM010000018.1:0-28108 GCA_964634435.1 uncultured Oscillospiraceae bacterium
CCTGAAAACCAAAAATCGCGACCCGACATGGCTGCCCCATGCCGGGTCGTTTTTTTATATAAAAAGCAGCTCCGCGAAGGCGGAGCTGCGCTGCTAGGGGGGAGAAAGGAAGGGGAATATGCTATTTAAGGATACACATAGAATGCAGAACGCAAATCAGAATCCCATCTTGAGGTTGTCGATGGTCTCCTCTGCTTCCTTGACCATGCGATCAAGCAGAGTCTTTACGGGAACGACATCGTGGACAAGGCCCATACCCATGCCTGCGCAGAAGATAGCGCTATCAACGTTGCCGTCGATGAATGCGAGGCGGGTCTTCTGACCGGTGATGACGGGCATCTGCTCCTTGAGGATGTCCATTGTGGGTCTGCCGGCTGCAAGGCCGCGATTCTCTATCTCGTTAGCAAGCAGAGATGCATTGTTCTTGGATACGCGCATCATGCTGCCGATGCTCTTCTGGCAAAGCACGGTGTCCTTTTCGGTGTGGTTGAGGATCCACTGACGATGGTTGTCGGAAATGGGGCACTCATCGACGCAGACAAAACGGGTACCCATTGCAACACCGGAAGCGCCAAGCGCAAGTGCTGCTGCAAGGCCCTGGCCATCGGCTATACCACCTGCTGCGATGACGGGGATCTTCATGTCAGCTGCGCAACGGCGTGCAATAACGAAGGTACCAACGCCGTCAGCGGAGGGATGGCCGCCGACCTCATAGCCTGCAATGATAACACCGTCAAGACCCTTGCGCTCCATGCTCAATGCGACCTTGTAGTTCGGGCACTTGTGGAGGTGGCGCATACCTGCCTTCTTGATGTCGTCAATGTATGCTCTCGGGTCCTCAGCAGAGGTCTCGATCGCTGCGACATGCTTCTCGCCGCAGATGCGGATGGTCTTGCGGATCTCCTCGTCGTCAAGGCGCTGAGTCGGTGCCAGGGATATGTTGACAATATAGGGCTTGCTGGTCAGGCTGTTCATTTCGTCGAGTGCATCGGCGAACTCATCGAGGGTGGGCCAGCAGGTTACGTTGATGGTACCAATACCGCCTGCGTTGCAGACTGCCGCCGCCAGCTGCGGAACAGCCAGCCACTGCATACCACTCTGAACAATGGGATAATCAATACCAAACAGCTCAGTAAGTTTTGTTTTCATATATTTTTCCTCCTTAATTAATGTTGTTTATATCTTGACAATCAGCAATATATCAAAGTCGCAACTATCTCACAACAGTATTACAAACTAATATTTTGATTTTTAAGAGCTTATCTTTTGGAGGATGCACACAAAAAGATACGCCGAGCACATTCTCAAATCGCAAAATTTTGGGGAGCTGAATCGAGCACTATACTATAATAAATAAGCTTCAAAAAGTTCATAAACAACTGTTTCGTTATCTGCCGCAGCACTGTATATCGTTTGGTCACGGAATACAAAAAATCACTCAAGTCGGTTCGCATATTTGTATTCTTTGTGGATGAAATATTAAAAAATTTAGAGTAATCTATGAACAGTTTGATAAACTTTTAATTAACACATTTCAAACACGAACAATCAAAAGGAGTGAATCGAATGAGCAAACAAACTAAAAAGACCATCTTCGGTATACTCGGTGGTATTGTCCTGATGCTGCTGGTCGGCTATCTGCCTCCCGAGACCGAAATGATGACTCGCCAGGCATGGCAGTACCTCGGCTGCTTCGGCTTCCTGCTTGTATGCCTGATCTCCGGCGCACTTCCCGACTGGGTCGCCACTCTCGCAACAATGGTATGGATGCTTGTGTTCAAGATTGGTACCGTCGCAGCTGTAACCGCTCAGTTCTCCAGCACCACTGTTTGGCTGTGCATCGGCGTGTTCATCATGTCCGTCGGCATCAACAACAGTGGCTTCATGAAGCGCCTCGCGCTGTGGGTCCTCACCAAGTTCCCGGGAACTTATCGTGGACAGGTCACTGCAATGATGCTCGCAGGCATCATTACCACCCCGATGATCCCCAGCTCTTACGCCAAGACCTCTATCATGGCTCCCCTGGTCGGCCAGGTATGCGAAGCTGTCGGCGCTGAGCCTAATAGCAAGGCTGCAAGAGGCCTTTGGTTTGCAAACTTCATGGGCACCTACATCCTGGGCGTTGCATTCATTTCCGGTTCCGCATTCGTCGCACTTATGATCGGCTTCATGCAGGGTCTTGAGTTCACCTGGGGTTCCTGGTTCAAGTGCACGGTCGTATGGTACCTTGTCCTTATCGTTCTCACTTACATATACTGCACTGTTTTCTGCAAGCCCAAAGAGAAGCTCGCAGGCGACGTTGCCTTCCTCAAGGAGCAGTATACCTCTCTCGGCGCTGTAACCACCAAAGAAAAGAAGGGCATCATCATTATCGCTGTTGCTATCGTTCTTTGGATCACTCAGAGCTGGCACGGCATCGACGCAGGCTTCGTTGCAATCGCTGCTGACGTTGCATTCTTCGCTTGCGGCCTTCTGTCTGCTCCCGACACCAACGCAAAGGGTCAGTGGACACTGGTCGTGTTCATCGGCGGTATCCTCGGCATTGCCTCGTTCATGTCCTCCACCGGTGTCAGCACTTGGCTCGCTTCCCTGCTCGGCCCCATCTTCGCTCCCATCATGAGCAGCCCCTACATCTTCGTCCCCTGCCTGTGCATCATCACCTTTGTACTCCGTTATGCAATCGTTTCTCAGACCTGCATGCTGACAATGATGATCGCGATCTTCGGACCGCTCATGGAGCCCAACGGCATGAGCATGTTCATCCTCGTCTTCGTCGAGTGGCTGTGCGGCACTTACTGGAACACAGCATACGGCAACCCCTCTGTTGTCGGCTTCATCAAAATGACTGGCGACAAGTGCGTAGATTACCCCTGTGCTCAGAAGGCATCCTATGCTTACATGGTAATGACCATCATCGCCATGACCGCAAGTATTCCTCTGTGGCAGGCAATCGGTCTCTGCTAAGCTTAATATAACTCATTTATCCCCCGCGCAGATTAACCTCTGCGTGGGGGAATTTATAAGCTCAAAATGCCGTATCGTCAATATGTACAAAGGTTTCCCTCAAATTCACCTCGCGCTTTCGTGCGCATTGCTGTTGGAGTGCACAGCTCCAATTGTTATAATATAAACAGATAGTGATTTCGGTGTTTTTATACCGTTACACATGATATCAGAACAAAACATTTTTGAAAGGAGCTATAATCATGATCAAAACCAGGCTTACCGAGCTCGTCGGTATCAAGTATCCCATCATCCAGGCAGGCATGGGCCCCTACCCTGTAACCAACCTGTGTATCGCTGCTGCAAACGCAGGCTGCCTCGGCCTGTGCAGCACCTTCGCTACCACCTCCCGTGAGTCCAACCCCATCGTTTTCGAAGACTTCTGCAAGCAGGCTCACGCTGACACCAGCGACGACGATGTTACCGTCTTCAAGAAGATGTTCACCCGCGTTTTCGAGGAGACCAAGGAATCTGACGGTATCTTCGGCGCAAACGTCATGGTATCTGCCGAGGTCAAGGCCAACGCAATGAAGGTCATGCAGGCCATCAAGGAGCTGCGTGCAGCCGATCCCGAAATGAAGCGCCGTTTCCGCGTTCTCGTCACCACAGCAGGCGACCCCATGCCTTGGGCAGACTTTGTCAAGGAGCAGGGCATGATTTGGATGCACGTATTCCCCGGCGTCCGCACCGCAAAGCGCTGCAAGAAGGCCGGCGTTCAGGTTCTCATCGCTTCCGGTCACGAAGGCGGCATGCACACTGCATGGCAGCCTGTCCACAGCATGACCCTCCTGCCCGACATCATCGAGAAGTTCTCCGACGAGAACACCCTCGTTTGCGGCACCGGCGGCTTCTGCGACGGCAAGACCCTCGCAGCTGCATTTGCTATGGGCGCTGACGGCGTTCAGATGGGCACCCGTTTCCTCGCGACCGAGGAAAGCGACTTCTGCGATCTGTGGAAGAAGATGGTCGTGGATTGCGTAGACGGCGGCACAATCATTGCACGCGGCTTTGTTGGCCCCGCTCGTTGGCTGCGCAGCGACGTTTCCCTCCAGCATGCATACAACACCGCAAAGGACGCCCCGGGCTCCTATGTTGGCGTTCCCGATGACTTCTCCTCCATCCCCATGGATCTGCTTACCTTCGAGCGTCACGGTGTCGCCGCGACCTATAAGGGCGATGTAGACCATGCAATGGCAGGCGCCGGCGAGTGTGCACAGCGTATTGATGATCTACCCAAGACCAAGGACCTGGTTGAGAAGATCATGGCCGACACCGAGGAGATCCTCAACGGCCTCAAGGCAAAGTACGTTGTCGAGTAAGCTGCTAAGGAGTATGTTAAAATGAACGATTTCTCCCCCGAATTCTTTGAAAACGCCAAAAATGCCATCACCAATGGCAAGATCCAGTACCTCAATCAGGCTGGATTGGTAGTAGACAAGATGGAGCAGCGCCATATCGTCACCCATCTTCCGGTCGATCCTCTGCACATGAATCACGTCGGCATCGTATACGCCGGAAGCTACTTCATGCTGGCTGAGGCCACCGGCGCAAGTCTGCTTAAGTGCACCTACGGCTCAAAGTATGTTGCAATAATAAAGAGCGCAAACCTTGACTATCTCAGGCCTGCCAAGACCGACCTCGTCGTGGACATTTCCATGACCGAGGAAGAGGCCGAAGAGCGCATCGCTTACGTCAAGGCAAACGGCAAGGGCCGCTATCCCATGGAGATCCCCGTCATGGATTCAACCGGCGAGCTGTGCGCAAAGGTCAACGTAGTATACTATTTGATGCCCAATACTCAGGCATAAAACACAACGGAATTCCCCATCCAATGGATGGGGAATTTCTTATTTTAACAGCTTTTTAATACCTGATGCATGTGATTGTTGCCGTCTGTGTTGTCTCTACAAATTAGGTCAATTTTTTCGTTTCAAAAATTGTAATAAATACAGTGAACAAAGCCACAGCAAATTGTTATAATATCCACAAAGGCCGGTATGGGCATTTTCTGCGTCTATTCGGCAATTACCACTGATCTAATTTATATTTATCATCTAAGGAGGACAGCACAATGAAAAAACCCCTGGAAGGCTTGTTTGTTGTTGAAATGACAACCTATTGGTCGGCAACCACCACCGCTCGCTTCATGCGCGACATGGGCGCCCGCGTCGTCCGCGTCGAGACTCCGCCTATCGGCGACTTCTGCCGTTACTACGGCCGCTCAATGGGCATGCCCATAACCGCTGACGAAAACCCCATCCACGACATATTCAACGGCGGCAAGGAATGCGTTTCCCTCAATCTTAAGGATTCCGAAAACCTCAAGATCATGCACAACATGCTTGCAAAGGCTGACGTGTTCATCACCAGCACGCGCAATGCAGGCCTCTCGAAGCTTGGCCTTGATTGGAAGACCATTCACGAAAAGTACCCCAAGCTCGTCATGGGTCAGGTCACCGGCTACGGCATAAACGGTCCGCTGATCAACCGTCCCGGCATTGATGCAATTGCTTACTTCGGTGCAAACGGCGTTGTGCTCGACACCCGTACCGATCCCAACAGCCCTCCGATATACCCCACCGCAGGTATGGGCGACACCACGACCGGCATCACCCTGCTCAGCGGCGTTCTTGCTGCACTGCTCAAGGCGCGTGAGACCGGAGAAGGCGACTATGTCATGACCTCCCTCTACGGCACCGGCAACTTCGTCACCTCCGGCTTTGCAACAAACTGCAACTACGGATATGAGTGGCCGAGAGAAGCCCATACGATGAGTCCCATGGGTCAGGGCTACCTTTGCAAGGACGGCAAGTACATATACATGTTCGTAAATGACTACACCACCAACTGGCCGAGAGTAGTCAAGGCATTTGAGCTTCCCGAGGAAGTAGCAAACGACGAGCGCTTCATGACCAAGGAATCTACCACCATCATCGCAAACCGCTCCGCACTGGTCGATATCCTGCGCGAGCACGCACTCAAGAAGACCGCTCAGGAGATTCTTGATGTTCTTGTTAAGCTTGACGTGCCCAGCTGCATACTCAACCAGTACAAGGATCGTTTCGAGGGTGAATGGCTTGAGCAGGCTCTCGCAAACGGCTACCTCGTCCCGCACACCTACCCCTCTGGCAAGACCGTATATCTGTCCCAGATGCCCATATATTTCGACAGCCAGGGCGTAGTTAACAATTACGCAAAGCACAGAGCTCTCGGCGAAGATAACGAGGCAATATTCGCAGAATTCGGCGACAAGTGATTCTGGATATATAGGTCAGGCTCTGCAAATTTACAGGCTTGTCTTTATATATATTCGATTTACTCTATTCTTTCCGCAACAAATCCCCCATCGTTTGATGGGGGATTTGTTTTTTTTATGTATTCAGCGCTTTTTAAGTTCGTTTATAAGTATCTTGCCGGTTGCGTTCTTGGGGAGCTCGGGCAAAAATTCAATTTCACGCGGCATTCTATATGACGGCATGTTTTCCCTACAGAAGTGCTCGACATCCTGCTTAGTAAGCGTAACGGAAGGCTTGCAGACTATGCTGGCCTTAACGTGCTCGCCCCACTTTTCATCCGGCATACCGTATACGGCTACCTCGGCAATGCCGGGCATCTTAACTAGCACACTCGTAACTTCCTTCGGATATATATTCTCGCCGCCGGATATTATGAGCGAATCCTTGCGTCCGCGCAGGAACAGGAATCCTTTTTCATCCATATAGCCAACATCCTTGGTATGGTACCATCCATCAGGTATCGCGGCGGCAGTCTGCTCCGGCTGGCGGAAGTATTCCTGCATCATGCCATAACCCTTTGCGCATATCTCGCCCGATTCACCGGCATCGCAGATGCTGCCATCGGGACGGATAATACGCAGCTCAGCACCCGGCATCGGGCGGCCGACGGACTTGAGATAAGCTCCGTCATCAAGGAAATGGTCTTCCGGCACAAGCGCCGTGATAGTGCTGCTCATTTCGGTCATGCCATAGGACTGATAGAAGCGGCAATCAAGCCTGTCCAGTGCTCGGGCAAGCAGCGAAGGTGGGATAGGACAGGTGGAATAGTTTATAACCTTGAGATTTGACAGGTCGTATTCATTGTGCTCTGTCTCATCGAGGATGCTTTGGAGAATAAGCGGGATAACGCCTATCGCCTGGACCTTTTCGCGGACGAGGCTCTCAATGTAGCTTTTGACTGTGAATTGCTTCATGAGGACGAGCTTACCACCGGTTGCAAGCGTAAGGTACGCCCCGGCACAGGCAGAATGGAAGAGCTGAGAAATAAACTGATACACCTGACCGTCATTGAATTCGAGCCTTTGCAGCATAGCCTCCATTTGATTAAGATAACTGCCGGTTGAATACACAACGCATTTGGGACGGCCTGTTGTACCGCTTGTGTGCATATGGTATGCAGGCTCATCGGGGTCTATCTCGGTCTCTACAGGCTCTGCTGACTGACCCTCGAGCAGCGAATACAGCGCAGAGCGGCCATTTACGGGAGAAAGCGAAATGAATTTGATCTTATTCTCATACCGAGCTATGAGCTCTTCTCCCCACTCGGGATTTTCGGGCTTGAAAAACGCGCAGGTAACTTCATTAAGGTCAAGCAGATACGCCATCTCATCCGGCGTAAGACGCCAGTTGAACTTTACAGATACAGCTCCCACCTTCAATATTGCAATTTCCGCAACAATATACTCTGGACAGTTACGCGAAATGACCGCAACGGGATCACCCTTGCCAACACCTATGCTTTTAAGGTAATTGGCCGTTTTATACACAAGCTCCTGAAGCTCGCCGTATGTAATGCGCCAACCCTCGTAAACGATTGCCTCACGCTTTGGGCATCTTGCAAAGCTTTCGTCGAGCATTTGGCCAACGCCGGTATTCTTACGAAATCTGCTGATATTTTCCACGATGTTTCTCCTTTTCTGACCGCTTTTCATAAGCTGTCCGTGAGTAATTTTCCGCGTTAGTTAATTAACTATCTTACTCGATTATATTGGAGCATCAGGGTAATATCTTCGTTTAAGTATACGAAATTGAAGCATTGGTCAACCATGGTTTTTCGTTTATTAGCTATAGCGCACAAAACTTTCAACTGATTTTTTCGTAACCTGCGCACAATTTCAGAAGAATATTTCAAAAATTTATTGGAGTTTTTGACCTAAACACGAGCCGGTGGAATTGTTATCATGATGGCAACAAACGCGATTAATGTGCCGAAATCTACAGTTTTTTGTTAAAAATCACTTTTTAAACACCGAATTTTTCCTATTTATTCGTAGAACTATACAATTTTAGCGCAAAATGCCCGTTTAAATTTGTCATTAATTGTTATGCAAATTATGGTTTTGGTAATCCGTGTATTTTGCCCTAACTGAAAATACATATTAGTTTTGTATGTATAAACACAAAAGAGGTGTGACCATGCTTATATCGTTAGAGCTAATTGTTGAAGCTATGGAGGCATACGGTGTGCGCGTCTCTATGTCTCAGCAGCGTGAATTCTCGTTCAGGAAGGTTCAGATGCTTACCCCAGACGGCGCTGAATCTATGGCGGAAGACGTTCTTTATGTCTGCGAGCCGAAAATGATACGCCGTCTTACCAAGGCACAGCTTCGTGACCGCTGCTTTGTCGTTCGCGCAAGACCCGGCTATGATGATCTGCCCCGACCGGGGATGAATGTTATAACTTATAATGAGCAGTATTCCATAGGCGACGTTATTAATTGCCTGCTCATGCTTTTTGACAGAGTCAACAGCCTTGAGTTTCACATGCGCCTTGCTGTGCGCGCCCACAGCGGCTATGGCCCGCTTATAAAGGTAGCGCGGAAAATGATACCGGATGCAACTATCATTGTTGTCGATTCCGCATATAACGTCATCGCATCGAGCCGCGACAGGAATTCCGGCAATGCATATGTCGACATGATCCTGCGCCAAGGCTATTACGACAAAGATTCTCTGCAGCAGATGGCCGAGGCCGGCTATTTTAACGCAAACGACAAATATCTTGAGCCTGTGCTGTCAACCCCGCCGAATGTTTGCGGCGATCCTGTAATACTGCGCTCGTACCACGCCAACGGCATGTTCTTCTCTTTTGCCAGCTGCTATTTCCCCGGCAGGATGCCCACAAAGCTTGAATATATGATGTTCCAGTTTTTCACTGAGCAGCTGCATGTGTATTTTAAGGAAACGAATTTTTACGACAATAGCATTCCCCTCCGTCAGCAAATGATAAGCGACCTGCTCAATTATGACGGCAGCACTCCGGAATTGGTGCGTGACCGCGCGCGGCATCTTCGTCTTCCGGAGCAGGCGAGCTTCCGCCTTGGTTATGCGGCGTTTGACGACAGCTCATCGCTTTTGGCTAACCACCTCGTGCTACAGCTGCGCTGCTGGAGCAATGTTCCCAACTACGGCATATTCCAGCATAAAAGCTCGGTGATCATACTGTTTCAGGACTGGCATGATTACCCGCTCTCAGATCAGCTCACTTTCAAAGAAAAGTGGAACGAGATGCTGGAGATTCTAAGCAAGAGCGGTGCGCGGCTAGGCGTTAGCCTGCTGTTTACCGAGCTTGGCAAGCTGCGCATGGGCTATAATCAGGCAAAAAGTGCGCTTAAAATAGGGCGCAGCCTTGACCCTGACGCTTTGGAACACCATTATTCAAAATACTATCTGCATGATATGCTGTCTTACTACAACAGTAAGTTTTCACTCGATGACATCACCGTGCGCTATCTTGAGCAGCTATCCGACGAGAAAGGATACGCAAACAGCAACCTCCTGCTTTTGTATCACTATCTCAGCACCGAGCGTAATATATCCTTAACCGCAAAGCAGGTGCATATGCACCGCAACAGCGTTATATACAGGCTGCAGAAAATACAGGATATTCTCAACCTCGACATGGATGACCCCGATGTTCGAATGAGGCTTATGATAACATTTAAAATAATGCAGATGAAAGGCCAGCTTCCCGCAATGGACCCGCCTCCCGTCGAGGGTGAGCGCGGCGAGCATGTGACGCTGGTCGAATAAAAGCATATCCCCGTCCGTTCGGACGGGGATATTTCATATTACTTCTGCTCAGCCTGAGCTGCGAGCTCACGCTCGCGCGCTTTTTTCTCACAATGAGCGTAGTAGGAATTGCCCATTTCCTCAAACTTAGTCTTGGGTATCAAAAGCTCATCAAGCTTCTTTCGCGTTTCGGGCAGTATAACGCCCAGTTTTGCATAATCGCTGCCGGCCTGTTTTGCATAGCCGAGGTATTCGTTAACGCGCTCCTGGATGGGCGGCACCGGCATCATTTCGCCTTCACCGCAAAACAGCGTCGTGTAATTACCCACGCCAAGGATGAGGTCAAACTGCGCAAGTACCGCGTCATAATTGCCTTTGTAGCTAAAGAAGCCACATGTTGATATGAGCACATGGCGCTGGTGCGACTGGTCGTAGCGGCTTGCATGCATACCATTTCCCTTTCCGTCCATGCGATCCTGCATGACGGGCTTATTTATAGGCACCGTGCGGTCAAGGAAGCACTTTAGCTGTCCGGGAAGCGAGTAATAATACAGCGGGAAGCTCCAAATGACGAGATCTGCCGTCACATACTTTTCAATAGCAGCGGCCATGTCATCGTTGCGGAAGCATTTTCCGGGTGTTCGCTTCCAGCAGTTAAAGCAGCCAAGGCAAGGCTCTATGTTCATTTTTGAGACAGTAAGCTCCTCGACTTCAGCCTCCACCGTCTCTCCCAGCCCTGCCAGGAACGCCTTGGTCAGGCGCAGCGAATTGCTTCGCTCCATGCGTGGGCTTCCGTTTATAACCAATACCTTCATCGAATTTCCTCCTCATTCACCTATAAAGTTTCCGGGACGTTTTTCGAGCATTGCTGCTGCCGCCTCGGCCTTATCTTTTGTTGAAACTGTGTATATGCCCTGTATCTCTTCGGCCACAAGAGCCACAGAGCTTGCTGCGTCACTTGCAATATTTATGCACTTTTTGCACATCTGAACGGCGATGGGCGGCTTGGATGCAAGCTTTTGCGCATAAGCAAGCGTCGTCTGCTCAAGCTCTGCCAGCGGCACTATGCGCTCGACAAGGCCTATGCGCATAGCTTCGTGAGCATCGATATCCTCGCATGTCATCGCCAAAAGCTTGGTCATTCCGGGACCTATAAGCTTTGTCAGTCTCGTCGTTCCACCAAGGTCGGTGCTTATGCCCGCATCCACCTCGCGCAGAGCAAACTTGGCATTTGCCGCTGCGATGCGAAAATCACAGGCCGTTATAAGTTCTATAGCCGTACCCATACATGCACCCTGGACTCCGACGACGATAGGGAGATTGCACTCTTCCCAAAAGCGGTACGCACGCTGCCAATGATAGACTCCGTACAGGCTGCGTCCGGGCGTTCCGATCACGGTTTTGGCATAGTTGAGGTCTATGCCTGCGGAAAAATGGCGGCCGTCGGCCAAAAGTGCAAGTGCACGCAGCTGGTGATTCCCGACGATCTCGGTCTGCTGAAGCTCTATCATCGCTTCATAGAAGGGTGCGCTGATGGTGTTGAGCTTTTCAGGCCGTGCAAGGCGGATTATTCCTACTGCCCCACGCTGCTCAAAGCTCAAAAATTCATTGTAGCTCATGAAATCTCTCCTTTTGTCGTTAAGTTCTTTGACTATATTCTAACGATATCAATCATGTGCAGCAACGTCATAACAGCCAACAATGCCCACTCCTCAAAAAACGCACATTGTGATATTGATACAAAAACCACAGGCGGTTTTCCACCATCGGAAAATCACCTGTGGTATTATGCTGCATTTATTACTCGATGCGAACTATATCCGTGCCATCAGCACTCTCGTTTTCACCGTGAGGCGGTTCCCAAACCGGGATGCGCCCCGTCATTTCAAGTATCTTGAGCGATATCATGAGTCTCAGGCGGACATCGGGGTCATCGAGGTTGAGTGCCAGCGTATCCTGGAGCTTTTGTATCCTGTAAATAACGCTGTTGCGATGCATGTGCACGTGCTTGGCTGTCAGCGATATGTTTCGCTCAGAGCAAAGATAATAGTACAGCAGCTTGACATTGCTGCATGCGCCGCCGTTATTGTCCATCAAGCGGTCAATATAATGCGTATAGGTATCCTCAAGCGGCATTACCTCGGAATAGTGCTGCAATATATCCTCCAAATAGTACTTGGAATAGAAAAACGCTTCACCTTCTGTTCCGCGCTTGCGGCCATGTGTCACCGCTGCAAGTGCCTGACGGTAAGCAACGCCAAACTTTGCCGCCTCGGAAAACAGCAGACTTACACCCATGTATGCCTTGCACTGCTGAAGCGTTGTCATCAGCGCATTCCAGTCCTCATGGAATGTTGCCTGTACCTTTACATCAGAATTGTTCCAGTCGCGAAACACAATTACTACCGCAGAGCCATATAAAAACGCTCCGAAATTTGCGAGCGGGCAGTGTGCCCTCAGTCTGTTAGCTATCAAAGAGAGCTTGAAAACCGTGTCCGTATCCGACAGGACAAGCCCAAGTCTAAGCGAACCGTGATATGGGATACCCAGTTTTGCGCAGCGGTCACGGAAATACTCAGCAGTATTCTGCTTGGGGCGTACAAGGTCGTCAATAAGCTGCTGCTGTGTGCTGAGCATGCCGGACTCATATATTCCGTTCACGCGGAAATAAGTGTCGAGCTCATCGGTAAGGCAGGTATACAGCGCAACATCGCGCTCTGTCGGCGGCGCATCAAGGAAATAGCAGCCCATAAAGCAATATGCCGCGCCGTTATTCTTATAAGACCGAACCAAAAACGGATAGCCGCAATACGTTTTATCAGCCTGATACAAAACTGGCTTAATGCACTTGCGCTCATCGTCGTAATAACCGTGACCGGCTATCTGATCCATCTCCTCCTGGCTGTAAAAGCCACGGTGAAGCAGATTATTAAAGTAGGGTTTATCCTCTGCACTTTTGCGCGTTGCGGCCATAATATTGTACGCCGAATCAGTGACGAGAATAAGGCAGTGCGGGAACGCCTGGCGAGCAACGTCAAAAAACGGCTCGTAGCCGCGGCGGCTGAGCGCGGCTTCCTTAACGGCGAATTCAAATCTGTTAAACTGCGTAAACAGCGTTATCAGAACATTTACGACCTCATTTAAATCTGCATCCTCGGAAAGCACTATACCATGCAGCTCGTGACGGCATTGCAGCTGCTGCGGCCGAGCCTTGAACACAAAGCAATGATCCTCGAACAATTGCCTTTTCATCTTAGGCAGCACCTTGGGCGAGCAGATATACAGGATGTCCGTTTGGAGTTCCTCGGTCGGTGAGGTGAGTATCTGAACACCGGTGAATTCGAAATCCTTGGCCTGAGTTTCAACGAGCTGTGCCTGGTAGGGTGCCAGGCATTCTATAATAACTTTCAATGAAAGCTTCATTAATTCTGCTTCACTCCCTTCGGTGTATTACCCGAATATGCACTCATGGCGGGGCGCTAATGCGTCCCGCCTGTTGATTTTGCTAATTACTTGAATTCTTCAAACAGTGCTTCGTTATCCGCGCCGATGGTCTTGCTCTGTGCAAAGTAGTTCTGCACGCCGACACTTTCGAGATAGATGGGGATCTGCGGCTGATAGTAGTGCTTTCCGCTTTCATAAGTGGTCTCGCCCAGGTAGCCGTTTGCCAGGCACTGGCCGATCTGCTCTTCCTCTCTGTACTTGTCAGCAATAGCGCGCAGCTCGGTGCACGGCACGTTGCCAGCCTTGAGAACACTCATGATCTCATCGGCGGTCTTCTTCTTTGCTTCCTCAATGCAGCGTGCAACAATTATTGCGCAGTTGCCATCGACATTGAGTGCCGGACGGGTATTTACGCGGGGATCATCAAGCATGTCCTCGATGTTGAATGCTTTGCAGAAAACAGGGAAATAGCGCTCATACTCATTGACGAAAATCTGAACGAACTTGCCATCCTTGGTTTCAAACGCCTGTCCCATGGGGCTCTGAGTATAACGGCTGCGCGGCCAGGGATTGAAGTACTGGGTGCCGGAGTTGATAGCACCTGTTACCCAGTTGCCGGTGCCGTAAAGGGATGCGGAAACATAGTCACCAAGGCCGCTCTTCTCGCGTGCGTAAAGAGCCGTCATGATAGCGCCGAACAGAGGCATACCTGTGGTCAGGTCGCCCATGCCGGTGGGCGGGCAAATGGGAGAATCGTTCTCGCCGAGGCGCAGATCGGAGATCAGGCCGTTCATTGCGAAGAAAGCAACAGCGTCAAGGCCGGGTTCGGAGGACAGAGGGCCTTCCTTGCAGCCGTAACCGGTCGCATGGGCCATAACGAGCTTGGGATACTTGACTTTGAGCGTATCATAGTCAATACCATGCTTTTTCAGGCCGCCAAGACGCATGCTCGTCAGGAAAACATCGGCCTTGGACAGCATGTTGTAAAGCACGCGCTTATGCTCGGGATCATTGAGATCCATGTGCATAAACTCCTTGCCGCCGTTGAAAAGGTCGAAAGAGGGATTCTCCGTATCGGTTATGGGCATGCCGCAGGTACGTCCCCAGTAACGGACGGAGTCACCGGTCTTGCCGGTCTCGATCTTGATGACTCTCGCACCAAGGCAGCGCAGGAATTCGCCCGCAGACGGAGCGGCCCAGTAGGTCGTAAGTTCAACGACCAACAGTCCTTCTAAAGGTTTTTTCATGTGAATTTCCTCCTGATGATTTGTATTCCAGACCGGCATATTTAAGTATTCATTGGAATAAAAAATATGCGGTTTATCTGCCTGTCTGTTTTTTAACAACTTTATTATACAGGCGAAATTCACGAGCGGAAAAGGTCAGCCGATACGAAAACATTTTTAAATAGCTCACAATAGTTGTGCATTTTCTACGAATAGAGCGGGATATTTTTCATTATAAGTGACATATTAGCCAACTGTGCACGAAATACGAATTTAGAGCTTATGGAGTGACGAATATTGTGCAAAAATGCCGTCGCTGTTTTCTGCTTTAGTTACGATGCAATGTTGCTAAACCCCAAGTTAAAATATAAACGTTAAAATGCAAACATTCAACGTATTCTTGTAAACTTTATTAATATATAGGAGGTTATTCAATGAACACTGCAGCGGCAAAGCATGTTTCCGAGTGCTCATGCTTCAGCTCCGTGATCGATGGTGCCGTCTCCCGCTGTCCGGAGCGTGAGGCCATCATTTTCGGAAATTGGCGGCTTAGTTATGGCGGACTTGGGCAGCTGATCAATCAGACTGCTCACTATTTGCAGAGCATTGGTGTCGGCAAGGGTACACCTGTGGCGATCATTTCGCGCAACTGCCCCGAATGGGTGATAGCGGAGTTTGCGCTGTATAAGCTTGGCGCGATCGTTGTTAAAATCAACTGGCGTCTCACTCCTGCCGAGCTTGTTTCAATGCTTGAGCGCAACTCGGTCAAGGTTGCGTTCTACAAGGCCGAAAAGCCCGAGTGGGGCGACGAGATGGAGGCCGTGTGCAAAAATTCTGTACGCTTTATCCGCTTGGAGCCCGCTTTCGACGGCTCCTCTTCTCTAGTTCCGCTGGTCAGCAGTCAGCCCGACACACCCATTCAGACGGAAGTAACGCGCGATGATGTTGCCTGCCATCTTCATACAAGCGGTACGACCGGCAAGCCCAAGTGCGTAGTTTACACTCATGGTGGTATGCTCGGTGAGCTTGAGAGCATGCTTAATGTTTACCCCTACCCCGACGGTCAGAGATATCAGTACATAGCACAGCTTTTCCACTCTGCCGCTATCGGAGCACATCTTTCGCTCGCAACGGGCGGCAGCATGGTCATGAAGCCTCAGTTCGAGCTTGACGACTATATGCGCACTTTGGTTGACGAGAAAATAGAAGCCATAAGCGTCGTCCCCACGGTCTTGAAGTGGATACTTGACGAGACGGATCGTCGTCACTACGACCTTTCGCATCTTAAAACCGTCAACTACTCTACCTGCCCTATCCCGCAGGTCCTCCTCAAGCGGGCAATGGACATGCTCCACTGCGAGTTTTATCAGTCCTATGGCATGACCGAAATGGGCAGCACTGTAACAGCGCTTGCGCCGGAGGATCATTTCCTGTGCGACGGCAAATACCTGGCATCGGTCGGCCGCCCGATAGGTGGTGCGGCAGTGCGCATAACAGCACCCGACGGTGCCGAGTGTCCTGTCGGAGTTTCAGGCGAAATATATGTGCGTGGTCCGGGCCGTATGCTCTGCTACCTCGACGCCGAGGAAGCAACGCGTGCATGCTTTGTAGACGGCTGGTATCGCACGAAGGATATGGGATATGTCGACGAAAACGGCTATCTGTTCCTCAGCGGCCGCGCAGATGACCTTATAATATCCGGCGGCGAGAACATTTATCCGGGTGAAGTGACAAACGTTATCATGCAGCTTTGCGACGACATCGCCGAGGTGGCTGTATACGGCGTTCCGGACGAAACATGGGGCGAGCATGTTAAGGCAAGCGTCGTGCTCATGCCCGGCAGTAAGCTGACCCCCGAATTGCTGCGCCAGTATTGCCGCGAACACATGCCGACATTCCGCGCACCGAAGGAAATCGAGTTCCTCCCCGAGCTGCCCAAAAACACAACCGGCAAGGTGCTGACAAGCGTTTTGCGTGAGCGCAGTTCGAAGAACTCCTGATATCGCTTCTGCTTGTATATTATGCCCATCGCTATTGTCACCATAGCACATACTTTTCGTAGAAAACAGCGTTGTGGAGAACCTACTGTTTTGGTATTGTGAAACAAGAGACAATATAGCTGTCACGCATTAGGCAGCAAAAATTAACGGAGGTAAAACTAATGATAAAAACCAAACTCACCGAGATGCTCGGCATCGAATACCCCATCGTACAGGGCTGCATGCAGTGGATATCCCGCGCACCGCTGGTCGCCGCCGTTTCTGAGGCCGGCGGACTTGGTCTTCTGTCTTCGAGCACCTTCTCGAATGCCGATGATCTTCAGGCCGAAATCAGAAAGATCAAGAGCATGACCGACAAGCCCTTCGCTGTAAACCTCACCCTTATGCCATCCCTTGTTGTTCCCGACTACGCCGGTTACATTCGCGTCTGCGCAGAAGAAGGCGTCAAAGTCATGGAAACTGCCGGCCGTCCTCCCAAAGAGGATATGGTTCGTGCGATCAAGGACGCCGGCATGGTGCTCATCCACAAGTGCACCACCGTCAAGCACGCGCTCAAGGCACAGTCACTCGGCGCTGACATGGTAGTTGCCGACGGCTGCGAGTGTGCAGGTCACCCCGGCGAAAACGACATCGGCACCATGGTACTCACTCCGCGCTGCGTTGAAGCACTTGATATCCCCGTTATCTGCGCCGGCGGCGTTTCCACCGGTCGTCAGATGGCAGCAGCACTCATGCTCGGCGCAGAGGGTGTTTACATGGGCACCCGCTTCCTGCTGTCCGAGGAATGCCCCGTTCTTCCCAAGGTCAAGGAATATTTGGCCGCAAACTGCTCCGAGATGGATACGATCATCCTGCTGCGTTCCTTCCAGAATTCGACCCGTATGTACAAGAGTGAAGTTGCAAAGAGTGTTCTCGCCCGTGAGCAGACCCACTGCGAATTCAAAGACGTCGCAGAGGATATGTCCGGCAAGACCGCTTGCAAGATGTTCTTTGAAAACGGCGACGTTGAAAACTGCGGCGTTATCTGCGCCGGTCAGACCGCCGGTCTTGTAAGAGATGTTAAGCCCGTAAAGACCATTATTGATGAAATGATGGCCGAGTGCAAGTCCACTATCGGCAGATACTCAAACTGCTGATCATGCATTAATACATCAGACAGCTCGGCCAAT
Organism: uncultured Oscillospiraceae bacterium; assembly: GCA_964634435.1. Classification (GTDB taxonomy): domain Bacteria; phylum Bacillota; class Clostridia; order Oscillospirales; family Oscillospiraceae; genus F23-B02. The sequence goes on from CAZWJM010000018.1 coordinate 17,871, forward strand.
GGCCGAGCTGTCTGAATTGCAATTTGGAAAGTAGGAGATTGTAAATGCTTTACTCATTTGCAGGCAAATCGCCTCGCATTGACCCCACTTCGTTTATCAGCAACAGTGCCGAGATCATAGGAAATGTTACGATCGGCCCGCGGTGCTATGTCGGCCCATTTGCCGTTATCCGCGGAGACGCAGCGGAAATAATCCTGGAGGACGAGGTCGCCGTTGAGGACGGCGTCATCATTCATGCCGGCGGAGACTGCCGTATTTGCCGCCGCGTAACTATAGGTCACGGCGCGATCGTCCATTCACGCTACCTTGGGCCGGATGTCAGCATCGGTATGGGTGCAGTACTTAGCCTTAACAGCGTTGTTGGCGAAGGCACCGTCATAGGCGAGGCCGCCCTCGTTCCTCAGGGAAAGGAAATACCGGCAGGCGTACTCGTTGCCGGAGTTCCCGCGAAGCCGCTTCGCGAGCTGTCCGAGCGCGACATAAAAACCTGGCAGGGCACAAAGGACTGGTATGTTCGCTTGACCGCAAAATATTTGGAAGAGGATAATTACCTTCCCGTTCCCGATGCCCGCTCGGAGGCTTCCGAATGAATGACTGGAGAGCTATCTACCATGAAAAGCTCGTCAGCCGCGAAAAGGCTGCACAGTTTGTTGAATCGGGCGATAGAATATTCGCCGGCGGCTCCAGTCTGCCAGCCGAACTGATAAACGCGGTCTGTGACCGCTCCGACCTGCACAGCGTTAAGCTCATATCCGCTGTGAACAGCACCGAGTGCAACGCACTTTCAGATCCCGACTGTTTCGGCCGTATTGAGTATCACTCCCTGTTCCTTGGTCCGGCCGACCGCGCATATCAGAAGCTTGATGGCATACACAATAACTCCGTTCAGTTTCATCAGGCCATTGACGCATTGCAAAACGTTTACCGCGTAAACGTCCTCATGCTTGAGGTCTCAGAACCGGACGACGACGGTTTTCTCTATTACGGCACACGTGGCAGCGCATGGGGGATACTTGACGAAACTGTCGACAAGGTAATACTTCAGATAAATAAATATCGCCAACCCGTCGGCGGTATACACACCAAGATACACATCAGCCGCGTCACCGCAGTGTGCCGCTGCGACCATCCTCAGAAGCTGTATCAATATAAGTACGCTGCCGAAACCGACAAGCGCATAGCCGCACATATACTGCCTTACATTGACAACGGCTGCACGCTTCAGATAGGCATAGGCGGTATACCCAACGCTGTAGCATACGGACTTGCAGAACGCAAAAATCTTGGCATTTACACCGAAGTGCTGACCGATGCCCAGCTTGAGCTCATGCGCGTAGGGGCCGTCGACCTTGATCGGGTTGAAGCCGCCTTTGTACTTGACAGCCTTGGACATGTTGATGAAGCTCTGCTCAGGCATATTTCAATGGCTCCGCTCAATCTGCTAAACGACCCGGTGCGCGCGGCAAAGCAACCAAAGCTTATCTCTATAAACGCATGTCTCATCGCTGATGTTACAGGTCAGATCTGTTCGGAAGCGATAGGCAGTCGGCAATACTCAGGCGTCGGCGGGCAGCTCGACTTTGTCCGTGCCGCGGCGCGTTCCGACGGAGGTATCAGTTTCCTGTGCCTGAAATCGGTGCATACTGCACCCGACGGGACTGTAAGTTCCAACATTTTCGCACGTTTGCCCGAGGGAGCTGTCGTCACAACTCCTCGCTCAGATGTGATGAACGTTGTTACAGAATGGGGCGTCGCCGAGCTGCACAACCGTCCGCTTGAAGAACGCGTTTGCGCAATGATAAGCATCGCACATCCGAATTTTCGCCGTCAGCTTGCCGAGGATGCAATCGCCTGCGGTCTTCTGCACCGCGAGCTTGCCGAAAACAGCATTGTCTTCAGCTCCGCGCAACAATAAACAGGAGGTAATCTTATGAAAACAGAATACGAACAGCTATTCACACCGTTCACCATTTGCAAAACAGAGATAAAGAATCGCTACTACATGGCTCCTATGGGTACAACCACGCACAACGATGAAGACGGCGCATACCTTCCGGATGCCGTTGATCACTATGTTAAGCGTGCCGCAGGAGGAGTTGGCCTTATAATCACCGGCGCAAACTGGGTCGATAACAACATTGAGGTCCACAGCCCCGGCTCATTCCCCTGCCCGACCATATGCCCCGGAAAATATATAAAATCTGCTCGTGAGCTCTGCGATAGAGTGCATGCTTTTGACACAAAGATATTTGTCCAGCTCACTGCGGGTCTCGGCCGAAGCGCTATGCCCGCTATGATCCACGGTCGCAAGTTTGTTGCTCCTACCACTATCAGCAATCGCTGGAATCCCAAAATTGAGTGCCGCGAGCTGACAACGGAGGAAGTTGAACGCATAGTTGAGCAATTCGGCGTGTCGGCCGCTATTGCCAAAAGATGCGGCTATGACGGTGTAGAAGTCCATGCCGTTCACGAAGGCTATCTGCTCGACTGCTTTGCAATGTCGCTGTTTAATAAGCGCACCGACAAGTATGGCGGCAATCTGCGCGGGCGTTTGACATTTGCCATAGAAATCGTACAGAAAATCAAAAAGTACTGCGGTCAGGACTTCCCCGTCATCCTTCGTTTCTCGCTCAAGAGCTTCATTAAGGACATTCGTCAGGGTGCAGTTCCCGGTGAAGAATTCACGGAGCTCGGCCGCGATACCGAAGAGGGCCTTGAGGCTGCAAAGATACTTGTAGAAGCCGGATATGACGCACTCGATGTTGACGCCGGCACTTATGACAGCTGGTACTGGGCTCACCCGCCCATGTATTTCGACAAAGGCGTGTATCTCCCCTTCGCCGAGCAGGTCAAAAAGGTCGTTGATGTTCCGATCTTAGCCGCCGGCAGAATGGACGATCCCGACCTTGCCGCTCAGGCACTGCGCAATGGCAAGTGCGACATGATCGGTCTTGCACGTCCTCTGCTTACTGAGCCCGACTATGTACAAAAGGTTCGCAACGATCAGCTTGAGCTTATACGTCCCTGCCTTTGCTGCCATGAAGGCTGCTTCGGCCGTGCATTTACTGGTGCAGTCGGCTCATGCGCAGTTAACCCGGAAAGCTCGCGCGAGCGCCTTGTCGGCATCGTGCCGGCAACGGAAAAGAAGCGCATCGTAGTTGTCGGCGGCGGGCCGGCCGGCTTGGAAGCTGCACGAGTAAGTGCACTGCGCGGCCACAACGTAACGCTGCTTGAAGCATCCGGTTCTCTTGGTGGTGCACTCAAATCAGCAGGTGTGCCGAGCTTCAAGAAAGCCGATATCGCGCTTATAGATTGGTATGAGGCAACGCTCAAAAAGCTCGCTGTAGACATTCGTCTGAACACTCGCGCCGACCACGCCACGCTCGATTCTCTCTCCCCTGACACTGTGTTTGTCGCCGAGGGCAGCACTCCAAAAAAGCTCCCGATACCTGTCGCCAGCGGTGCAAATGTAGTGAGCGCACTGGATATTTTGGACGGGAAAGTAGAGGCCGGAGACAAGGTTGTTGTCATCGGTGCCGGTCTTGTTGCCTGCGAGTTAGCCCTGCATCTTGCACAGCTTGGCCGCGAGGTCACGATACTGGCACGCCGTACGCTGCTTAAATCCAGCAAGCTGCCTGCAATGAATGAATTCATGCTGCGCGATCTGCTCGTGTTCAACAACGTGAATATAGTTGAAAATGCAGCGCTTGAATCGGTGGATTCCAATGGTGTATATTATCAGGTAGGTGAAACTCCCTGTGTCGCAGCCGGCGATACCATCGTTGCCGCCGTCGGCATGCAGGCAAAACATGAGCTGTTTGATGAAATACGCAACTGCTACGAAAACGTACTTGCTCTTGGCGATGGACGCAAGGTACGCAACATTTCAGGCGCGATTTGGGACGGCTATGAAGCCGCACGCAATCTCTAAAACTACATATAAAAAACACACAGAGGCATGGCGATGGACCATGCCTCTGTGCTTCTTTCTCTCTACCTACAAATCAATGCTTGTTATGGCTTAATTATTTGGCCTGGATGGCGGCTTCGATGGCCGCAGCCTTATCTGCGGGGACGAGGCCCTTGCTTGTTACAAGGTCAAATATCTCGCCGCAGGTCTTCTTGTAGAACAGCTTGAGCGGGTACTTGAGAAGGTTCGGAGCGTACTGCTCGCACAGCTCCCTGCCGCCGTTTACTTCGAAGAAATCCTTGACTGTCATGCTTTTGAAATCCATAATAATCCTCCTGCAAAAGATTGCAACAGTCCCGTCAAAAAGACGGGACTGTTTAATTACTTATTACTTATCGTAAAGCTCGTTGAACTTTGCAGCGAGAGCATCAGCTGCTGCCTTGTCGCAGTAGCCCTTACCGATAACATAGTCGACAACGTCGACAGCCTTCTTGGGATAGAAGGGTCTGTAAGCCAGGGTGGGCAGCTTGCCGAGGGTGGGAGCGAACTCCTTGAAGAGGTCCTTGCCCTTATAATCTTCAACGAACTGCTTGCATGTTACTTCTTCAAACTTAGGCATAATAAATTCTCCTTTTGATTTTTTATAGCGAACCTTCCCTGTGTCCGCTTAGCATGTGTGTATTTTATAACACATCACACGTATCTGTCAAGACTTAAGGCGCATTAAAGCACTATTTTCGACATATTGTACAAAAATCAGACCGAAATTTCTACACTACTTTTTTGCGCGGAAATCCGCCTCGGTGCCGGAGATGAGGCGCTTAATATTGCCGCGATGCATAAAAATGACAAGCGCTGCCGAGAAAATGCACATGCAAAGCATTGGTACGCCTGCATTTGTGAGTAATGCCGCTATCGGCAGAGCGGCCGCCGCGCAGACAGAGCCGAGCGATACCTTGCGGCTTGACACTGCGGCAGAGAAAAACACGGCCGCGATGATGACGAACGCCACAGGGCTTGTCATGAAGCCCAACGCCGCGCCGACCGACACGCCTTTTCCGCCGCGGAAGGTAAAATAAACGGGAAAGCAGTGGCCGAAGATGCACGCTGCGCCTGCAAGCGCCTTGCCGACATCATTGCCGAGATACTGGCCGATGAGCATCGCCGCAACGGTCTTGAGGGCATCGAGAGCGAAGGTGATTATCCCCGCCGACATGCCGTAAACGCGAGCCATGTTCGTGGCGCCGGCGTTGCCGCTCCCCTTTTCGCGCACATCGCCGCCGCAAACGCGCTTTGACAGCGGCACCGACGCACAAAACGAGCCAAGCAGATACGCTATGAGCACAATAACAATGTATTTCATCGTGCGCCCTCCGATGCTTCAAATATTTTAAGTTTATTATATCAAATTTTTTAAGTAATTCAATTGTCAAAATGCACAGTTTTTCACTGTGCATTTTGGTGGATATTCACATAAACAGGCCGTTTATCAGCATTTTTATGCCGAATGCAGTGACCAAAACGGCGCTGAGCTTGAGCATATACTTCATATGCCGCGGCTTAATAAACGCGCCGATGGAGGAAAACAGCAGCATGAGCGGCACGGTGCCGAGGGCAAAGCTGAGCATGACGAGCGCTCCATGCAGCGCACTGCCGCCCGACATTGCAAACAGCCACATGGCGTACATCGAGCCGCAGGGCATGAGCCCCGTGAGAAGTCCGACGGCAAGCGGACGGGTGGCCATACGCCCCTTGCCGACCGAGCAAAACGAGCTCTGCTGCGGCATGAGCGCACGCAGTCCGGGCAGGAGCCCCCACATGTTGATGCCGAGGATTGCGACAAGGATGCCGATCATCGTAAAGGCGATGGACTTTGCTTTGGCGGTGTAGACGATCACGGTGCCAAGTGCGCCGAAGACAGCGCCCATGGCCGTGTATGACGCGACACGTCCGCCGTTATACAGCAGCGACGCGCGGAGCGCCGAGGCGTTTGAGGTCTGGCTCAGGGCGATGCCGCCGCACATTGCGATGCAGTGTGTGCCCGTGAGCAGCCCCACGAGGAACACATACGCAAGCGACGCGCCCTCATAAAGCTGCGGCACGGAGTTGAGCTTCAGGTGCGTGAGCAGCCACACCAGCGCGGCTGTGAGGGCAGCGCATATTATGTCAACTAAATATTCGCTTTTGCGCTTTTCACCGCTTGAGTATCCCGCGCGCTCGATGCTCCGGCAAAGAGCATCCTCGCTGCACAGCTCGGGGTCGTATTCAACAGCGGCGAGGCCTCTTATATAGCTCACATGCACCGATACAACGCCGCGTGTCTGAAGCAGGGCGGCCTCGACCGCATCCGTGCAGGCGCGGCAGATCATGCCGCGGATCTTAAGCTCGGCAGTGGATAGATTCACGCGCTCCCCTCCTTATTGCGAACACTCAGCAATGCTGTAATTCCAAGGGCTGAGGCAAGCTTTTGAACATTGCGAGGAAGCTTGGGATGGCTGAGGGCATAGATGCGGCGGCAAAGCTCCGTATCCTTGCCAAAACGCCGGGTGCGCACCGTTATACTGCCCGCACGCACGAGCGTTCCGGCAAAGACCTCACTGCCGGGCGTGAGCTTCACAGGCGTTTTATCGTCCGTCAGCACAGAGGCATCGAGCATGCACTCGCCGTCTGCTATCGTGCCGTCAACCGGTACGCGCTCACCGGCGGAGACGAGCAGCATGTCATCGGCGTGTAGCTTAGTTATGTAAACTTCTTTTTCGTCATTTATGACTCTCGCGTTCTTGGGCTGCACGAGGGCGAGCCGCCGTGCGCGGGAGGCTATGGCGCACATGCTTTTTGCCTCGGCATAGCGCAAAAGCAACAGGATGAGCACCGCCACACAGCACAGAACAAAGCCCCTCATACGGCACAGCGCCACAACGAAGAGCACCGTCAGCAGCAGCGCCGCGATGATATCGGGACTGAGCATCCACTCGCGCAGGGCACGCAGGGACGATTTATAAAAGCAGCCGCCGCAAAGAAAAACGACGATGGCCGAAAATATTAGCTGCGCTGTTGCAGGCAAGCCCCATGCAAACGGCAGGCTCAAAAACGCCGCAAGCAGCACACGGCGCAGATAAAACGCGCACCTTCCCTGCTCGCTGAGCTCCTCGCCGGATGAAATGCGTCCAGCTTGCGCTGCGATGCCGCGCTCGCGCAGGGCGCTTATTATAAGCTCCGGCGGCGTACCCAGCGGCCAGAGCCGAACGGTAATGCCGCCCTCCCCCGCTTCGATGCCCGCGACGCAGTCAAGCGCCTTGAGCGCATCTGCCGCTTCATTCACATCACTGCACCGCACTTCAAGCGTAGTCAGTGGGACGGCAAAGCCTGTGTGCTCAATGCACGCGGCAATATCCGAAATGCCGCATTGCTCCTCGTCAAAGCTCAGCGCCGCAGTGCCTGTCGAATAGCTTGCCGATACGCGGCAAACTCCGGCAAGCGCGCAGAGCGCACGCTCAAGCCGCTCAACGCAGGCTAGGCAGTCGATGCCATTCACTTTTATCGTAATATCCGTCATAGTTTTTATTCCTGACCAGTTGGTAAGGATAATATATCACGCGGGATGCATAGCGTCAATAAAAAAAGCTCCGCAAAGCGAAGCTTAATCTATACTCAGCACTATAAGTTCATCGCCGTCGACGCGGAATTTGACCTCGCACCCTGCGTACTGCATCCCGTACACGCGCTCGGCGTCGTCGTGGTACCTCGGGCGCGGGTCATTTGCCAAAACATCAGCCAGTCCCTCGGGCGAAATGGATTCAAGCTCCGGCGGCATGGTGACGCTGAGCTTTTTAAACTGTGTTTTATCCGTGAAGCCGCCGCGCGCGTCGGGGTGGGCGTCGGCATACGGGATATATGGCTTAATGTCGAATATCGGCGTTCCGTCCATGAGGTCTGCGCCGCGTACATGCAGGATAGGCCCGAGGGTCTTGCTCATCTCAATGCGCTCAAGCTCCACACACGACAGGCCTATGGAGTTTGGCCTAAATGGTGAGCGTGTTGCGAAAACGCCCATGCGCGTATTCCCGCCAAGCCTCGGCGGGCGCACCGTCGGCGACCAATCGTCGCTCACGGCCTCGGAAAAGCACCAAATGAGCCATATGTGCGAAAAATCCTCCAGCCCGCGCACAGCGTCCGGAACGCGGTACTCCGGCTCGAAAACTATCTGCCCGCGCACGCTCTCGGCTATCCCGCTCTGGCGCGGAACGCCGAATTTTGTCGAAAAAGGTGTGCGTATTCGGGCTATTACTTTCATTTCAGACATATCTGTCACCTGTGCTTGTTGATTTTTTTGTAAAAGTATTATATTATATTTGTATACAAATTGTCAATTTGGGAGGCGAACTATTTGGAATATGTTCTGCGCACCAAGAATCTGACCAAGCAATTCGGCTCGAAGAGCGCCGTCAAGGACGTCAGCATGCAGATACGCAAGGGCGAAATTTACGGCTTCATAGGCAAAAACGGCGCGGGAAAAACGACGCTCATGCGCCTTGTGCTGGGCGCGGCGATGCCAACGGAGGGCGATATCGAGCTTTTCAGGGGCGAGAGCCTGAATTCCGCACGCCACCGCATAGGCGCACTGCTTGAGTATCCGTGCATTTACAAAAACTGCTCGGCGCTTGAAAATCTGCGGCGCTTTGCGATTTTAAACGGCGGCGATATGGATGAGCTTGAGGATATTCTTGAGCTTGTCGGCCTTAAAAACGTCGGGCGGAAAAAGGCCGGGCAGTTTTCGCTCGGCATGAAGCAGCGCCTTGCCATCGCCATCGCGCTTTTGGGGCATCCGGAGTTTCTGGTGCTCGATGAGCCGATAAACGGCCTCGACCCCGCCGGAATAAAGGAAATTCGCGACGTTATTCTGACGCTTAATCAGAAAAAGGGCGTGACGTTTTTGGTCTCGAGCCATTTGCTCGACGAGCTTTCCAAGATAGTCACGACCTACGGCATAATTAAAGACGGCGTTCTAATTGAGCAGATAACGGCCGCCGAGCTCCAGGCGCGGTGCCGCCATCATCTGAGGATAGAGGTCGACGATACACGCAAGGCCGCCGCACTTTTAAGCTGTATAGTCAGCGACAAGCGCTCTGTTAAGGTCTCCGACGGCTGCATATTCATGTATGAGCTGCTCGACAAAAGCGACAGGATAAACCGGCTTTTGGTGCGCCACGGGATAAAGGTGAGCGAGCTTTCCATGCAGACGGCAAGCCTTGAGGAATACTTTCTTGAAAGGATGGGCAAGTGACATGCTGAAACTTCTTCGCTTCGAGCTGCACAAGCTCATCCGGCAAAAAAGCTTTTATATCTGCCTTGCGGTGCTCCTCCTGATGATCGTTTTCTCAGCCTACACGACGCAGCTTTCGCTTGAAGAAAGCGAGATCACAGTGCCGACGCTCAACGGCCTTGACTATATGATGGAGGCGCAAAGCGGCAGTGTGCTGACGATGATACTGGGCGTATTCATCCCGCTTTTCGTGTGCGAGGACTATGTTTCGGGCACTATCCGCAATATCGTAACGCGCGGGTACAGCCGCCTTTCGATATTCACCGCAAAGCTCATCGTCGTCCTCCTCGCCTCGGTATTCATGGGCGCTGCTTGCATGGCAACGGCCTACGGCCTCGGAACTGCGTTTTGGGGCGCGGGCGCGGAGTTTGGAAGCGAGCAGGTTAAAATCCTGCTGTGCCAGCTTGCAGTTGCGGCGGCAACGGCGGCGCTGTTTTACGCGATAAGCACGCTTTTGCAGAAAACGGGCGGCTCTATCGCCGTGTGCCTCGTTCTTCCGATAGCGGCGGCCATCATCCTCGCGCTTATAGACACCGCTTTGGCAGAGCACGAGCTCGACCTCGTGTCCTACTGGATAGACAGAGTCGGAAGATCGCTCGCCTTTGCGACGGTGGAAGCCGACGTCATGAAAAAATCGCTCATCATATCGCTTTGCTACTTTGCCGTGTCGATCGTCGGCGGCTGGCTCTGCGTAATGAGGCGGGAATATTAAAAAACCAAGACCCTGACTTAGTCAGGGTCTTCAGCTTGTAAAAAAAGTCCTGTAGGACTCTTTTACAAGCTTCAGCCGCCGAGCATTTTGAATACTTCAAAATGCAGCTTCGCCCGAAAAACCTTGCTTCTCATGGCTTTTCGGCGGCGGTTTATCCAATTCGAGGCGGGTCTTACCCCCTCGAGCTCCCCCGCTGCTCAATTGTTTTTAATGCATAGCATAGTTTTTCGACAGGCTGAAGACCCTGACTTAGTCAGGGTCTTATATTTTATAACTCTTTCTTTTCGTATATC
>CAZWJM010000019.1:0-27421 GCA_964634435.1 uncultured Oscillospiraceae bacterium
GTAACGTTCCTGTATCGTTACTTCGCATAAACCCAAAAACACAAGCACCCCGTGGGAATCCCACGGGGTGCTATTTTTATAATATTTCCTTTTTGAGCTCCACGCTGTCGTGCGGGCCGAGGCGTCGGATGACGCGGCATGGATTCCCGGCCGCCAAAACACCGGAGGGGATATCGCGCGTCACGACGCTTCCCGCGCCTATGACGCAGTCGTCGCCGATGCTCACGCCGCCGCAGACCGTGACTCCGCCGCCGAACCAGCAGCTATTTCCGATGCGTATCGGCTTTGCGTACTCAAGGTCGTACATTTCGCCGTCAGCGCGACGCCGCAGATTACGCTCCGCGCTGAGCATCGCGTGCATGGGCGTCAGTATTGAGCAGTTCGGGCCGAAGAACACATCGTCGCCGATGTGCACGGGGCAGCAGTCGAGCACGGTGAAGTTAAAATTGGCAAAGCAGTTTTTGCCGATGCAGGTGAACACGCCGTAGTCGAAATACACAGGCCCCATCATGAGAAGCCCATCGCCGGCGTTGGGCAGGAGGGCGGCGATTATATCACGCCGAAGATCAAGCTCGTCCTCGTCGGTGTTGTTAAACTGCCTGCTGAGCTTGTGTGCGCACACCCGAAGCTCCGTGAGCTCTGCATCCGTCGGGTCATAGAGCTTGCCGGCGAGCATCCGCTCCTTTTGCGTCATCACAGCTCGGCGATGACCTCGCACTCAACGAGCACGTCCTTGGGCAGACGCGCGACCTCGACGCAGCTTCTTGCGGGGTAGGGCTCGGTGAAATACTGCGCGTAGATGGCGTTGACAGCGGCAAAATCGTTCATGTCCTTGATGAAAACGGTGGTCTTGAAGACCTTGGACATGTCGCTTCCGGCGGCCTTGAGCAGCTCCGTGAGATTTTTGAACACCTGATGAGCCTGTGCCTCGACGCCGTCGGGGACAAGACCGGTCGCCGGGTCGATGCCGACCTGGCCGGAGGTGTAGACGAAATTACCGACTATCTGTGCCTGAGAATACGGGCCGATGGCCGCGGGGGCCTTGTTTGTCGAAACAGTTTTCATGATACTTTCTCCTTAATTATTTAAACTAATTTTAAATCCCTTTTCGCGCAGCGCACGCAGAAGCGCCTCGCCGTGTTCCTTACCGCCGACCTCGCAGGAGATGTGCACGTTCGTCTGATTGGGGTTTAGTCCGGCGCTGAGCCTGTCGTGTTCGACGGTCAGAATATTCGCACCCTGCGAGGCGATGTCGTCCAGAAGCTTCACGAGACTGCCGGGCTTATCCAGCAGCGTTGCCGTAAAGCGCAGACGGCGATTGCGCTCAACAAGGCCCTGCGCGATGATAGACTGGATGAAGCTTACGTCGATATTGCCGCCGGAGAGCAGGCACACGACCTTCTTGCCCTTGACGTCGACCTTGCCCTTCAAAACGGCCGCAACGGGCGTTGCGCCGGAGGGCTCGACTATCTGCTTGCAGCGCTCCATAAGAAGCAGTATTGCCTCGGAAATCTCATTATCGCTGACTGTTACAACGTCGTCTGCGTAGCGGTTAATGAGCTCAACGGTTATATCGCCCGGCGCCTTGACCGCGATGCCGTCTGCGATGGTGGACACGAAATCCGAGCTTATGTACTTCTTCTCGGCAAACGAGCGCGCTATCGCGTTCGCGCCCTCGGCCTGAACGCCGATGACCTTGACGCGGGGATTTATCTGCTTTATGCATGCGGCAACGCCCGCGAGAAGTCCGCCGCCGCCGGCCGGAACGATGACGATATCGGCAGTGGGCAGATCGCCGAGTATCTCCAGACCGAGGGTGCCCTGACCGGCGATGACCTCAAGGTCATTGTACGGATGCAGGAACGTTGCGCCCTCCGTGCGGCAGACCTCGCATGCGCGCTCATACGCATCGTCATAGCAGTCGCCATGCAGGATAACGCGGGCGCCGTAGCCCTCGGTAGCCTGGACCTTTGCGATAGGTGCGCTTGCGGGCATGACTATCGTTGCGGGGATGCCGAACTTGTGCGCGGCATAGGCAACGCCCTGGGCGTGGTTGCCAGCAGACGATGCAACGACGCTTTTGACCTCACCGCTATCGACGAGGGAAGCTATCTTATTGCTCGCGCCGCGGATCTTGAACGAGCCGGTCTTCTGCCTGTTTTCGCATTTGAGATACACCTCGCCGCCGCTGAGCGCGGAGAAGGTCGAGGACATATCGAGCTCCGTGTGATGAAGTATCTGTTTGAGCCGCGCGGAGGCAAGCTCAATATCTTTAAGCAGCAATTCCATCAAATCACCTCTGAATTCATTCTTCAATAAATTTTACATCAATCGGATGGAATATACAAGAGCTTTGATACTCCGCGCGCCCACATTTTTCAGCCCAAAGCCTGCAAATGCTCAACAAAGCTTCTCATTTGTTTGCTGCTGCGCATGCTTTTGCTCTCCTCGATGATTTTCTCCTGCTGCTTTTTGTCCAAAGCCGAGAAGTAGAGGAAGGCATCCGCGTTTCGCATAAGTGCCATGCCAAGGCCGAGAGGAAGCTCGCTGCCGTTTGTTTTTGCCATAAAAAATCACCTCAGTGCTATGTTTTGCACTGAGGTGATTTTTTATACTGTACTTTATCCTTCGTATGGCAGGGAGGTGAAGTAGCTCGTGTCGGGCTGACCGCCGATGGTCCAGCCGCTGTCGGTGTGAGCTATGGCGATAGCGCCGGTAAAGCCGCCGTCGGTTACGAAGTTTATGACGGAGCTGCCGTCGGTCGAGGTAAAGCGCAGCGTCGTTCCCGAGCGCAGAACGCTTCCGTTTGCAAGGGTCATGCTCTTCGAGGTGGTGACGTAGGGCGCGTTATCGAACACGATATCGCCCGACTCGCGCGCAAAGCTCTTATCGCTGAGGGTGTACACACTCTTGACGTTATATGTGCCGAGGATGCTCAGCTTTGTGTCCAAAACGAGCTTGCCGTCGTCAAATTCCTTTATAAGTCCTGCCGCGTAGCTCTGGCTGTCAAACAGGGCAAGGTGCAGCGGCTGGGCGTCTTCCGGGGAGTAGAACACGACGCAGGTGATGCTTGCGCCGCTTGCGTCCGCGCCGTCAATGTAAATTTCGCGCGCATCGTCGCCGTCGAGATCAAACAGGCGGATGGAGTTGAGCTCCTTGATGCCGGTTTTTATGTCATATGTGCTGTCACCGGCCGCAACATTTACAACGATAAGACCCTCATTGTCTGTCGAGGTGCTTATTTCCTCTGCCTTGCTGTCGCCGCCGATATCGCCCTCATAGGGCAGGCGGGAGGTGATGTCCGTGCCGATGCTGCCGAGGGGATCCGTTACCTTGACAGCGCCGCTTTCGTCAAGCGAGAGCAGCCGCTCCTGCGCGGTTCCGTCGGCAAGTGCGTATCTTACGACCATTGTCGGGGTCGTGCTGTCAAGCTCCATATTTACGGCAAGCGCCGCGCCGTCGGACATGTCGCTGCAGCTGAGCACTTCCTTGACAAGGTTATAGGTGCTCGTCTGCGCATAGTATTCTATCGTGTAGACGCTTATGTTGTAAATGCTTCCGCTTGCCGAAACGATGAGCGACGCGAGGTCCGTATTGGGCATGCTGCCAAGCAGGGTAAGCTCGCTTAAAGAGGCGTCGGAGGCAAACTCAACGTTAACCTCGCCCTCGCTGCTTCCGTCCCTGTCATCTGTGGGGATGTAGTCGCGGTCGATTATATCTCCAAGCTCGGAGTAGGGCACGGTGAATTCATAAAAGCCGCTTTCTGCATCAGCCAGAACGCCGGGGTCAGCGATAATAACTATGCCCTCTGCGGAAAGATACCAGTTCCCGTCTGAAACGAGAGACCTTATCGTGTCCGAATAGCCTTCGTTGAAGAAAACGCCCTCGTACTTTTCGTCCTCGTTAAACGATACGAGTATTTTCTCGGAAACGGTGCTGACTATCTTGCTTTCGCTGCTGCCGAGGTCGGAGAGCGTGAGCTGCTTGCCGGTCTGCGAGTCATAGCTCAGGCCGCTGATGTCCAGCGTGTCGTAGGTCCCGAGGGCCGCTCTGTCAACAACGCGGAAGGAAACTATGCCGCTGTCGGCGCGCTCAGTCCTTATCGTGCGGCGCATGGAGAAGGCCGATGCATCCTTAACGGAGTCATCGCTCGTGTTCTGCGCGTATTTTGCCTGGTTTGCAGCGTATGTATCGCCGGTGTAGCTGTCGCTTACTGCGGCAAGGTCGTCGTTAATGATATCTGCCGTCTCGCTCCTGTCGGGCATGAACACCGTCGGGCTCATGTACCAGACGTTATCCTCGGCAGACTTCGTTGTCATCTCAACAACAACGTCGCCGCCGCAGCTTCCCGCGTTTGCGTTAATTATCTTGTGGTCTGCCGTGACAGTGATGTCCACACGCGCGAGATTTGAAAAATCATCGGCAAAGGACTTGACCGCAAGGATGTTGAGTTCCTTATCATAGATGCATATGCTGTATTCAATAAGTGCCTTTTCCGTGCCCTCGGCCTTGTCGCCGGCAAAATCGAAATGGGCAACAGTTCCCGGGGCGATTGCGGTATCGTCGGCATTCTTAAACGAATCCGAGCCGTCATCCGTGCCGCAGGAAACGGTGTAAACATCGTCTGCTTCAATGGTTATATATACGCCGCATTCGCGCTGCTTGTCATCGTCGTCCTTCTTGCTGCATGCACACAGCGACAGAATGAGGACAAGCGCCAAACTAAGGCTTATAAATTTGCGCATATTATCAACTCCTATTCCGAAGTATTATAACATGCCCACGCACTAAAATCCACTCATGCCGCCGATTGTTCATAAAAACGTAAAAAACGCCCTGCCGTAATGACAGGGCGTCGATGTTTTTGTATCAGTGCTTGCCGTGGTCGGGGTAGTGGACATGCAGCAGATCGTGAGCTCTGCCGCGCAGGAGGGCGTAAACTCCGTCAAGCGCGGTGTTCTGCTCGGACGAGCGCAGTGCGCAGTCCTCATCGGCGATAAACAGGCCGTCGTTGCGCACCTTCTTCTGCGCAACGCAGGCTTCGGGCTGACCGCCGCCGCCGATGCAGCCGCCGGGGCAGGCCATGACCTCGACAAAGTGGAAGCTCTCTTCGCCGCTTTCGATCTTCTCAATGAGCTTATCGGCATTGCCAAGCCCGCTGACAACCGCTATCCTGAGCTTTACGTCGCCGGCCTTGACCTCGAATGCCTTGATGCCGTCAAGCCCGCGCACGCCGCATTCGGCAACGCTTGCTATCTGCTCTGTGGTCGTTGCACCGAGAACGTGGCGGATAACGGCCTCTGTTACGCCGCCCGTTACGCCGAAGATGACGCCGGCGCCGGTGTATTCGGCGAAGGGATCGTCAGGCTCGGTATCGGGCAGATTTGCAAAGTCGATGCCGGCCTCGGCTATCATCTTTGCAAGCTCCTGAGTCGTGAGAACAAGGTCAATGAGCCTCTCGTCGTCCTTCACGAGCTCGGGACGCGCGGCCTCGGCCTTCTTTGCCGTGCAGGGCATTATCGCAACGGAGTACAGCTCGTCATCCGTGTAATGCTGTCTGAGTATCGCGCCGAACATCTCCATCGGAGAGCCGCAGGTGGAAACCTGGGGCATCAGGTGCGGGTGCTGGTTTTCAACATGCTTTATCCAGCCCGGGCAGCAGGAGGTGAACATGGGAAGCTTCGCGCCGCTCTTGAGTTTTTCCATAAACTCGGCCGATTCCTCCATTATCGTAAGGTCAGCAGTCAGCGAGGTGTCGAACACATAGTCAACGCCGAGCATTTTTAGCGCCGTGACTATCTTGCCCATGACAGGCTGCGAGGCGGGCAGGCCGAACTCCTCGCCTATGCCGACGCGCACAGCAGGTGCGACCTGAACTGCGACCTTCTTGGTGGAGTCATACAGTGCCTGCCACAGCTTCGAAACCTCGTTTTTGATGACGATGGCGCCGGTGGGGCAGACTGCCGCGCACTGGCCGCAGGAGACACACTTGGTGTCAGCCAGCTTGTTGTCAAAGCCGCAGGAGATGTAAGTCTCAATGCCGCGCTCGGCAAAATCAACAGCGTGGATATTCTGAACCTCCGAGCACATTCTCACGCACTTGCCGCACAGGATGCACTTTGAAGGATCGCGCACGAGGGCGGGGGAGGAGTCGTCGATGGGCAGCTTGCAGTATTCGTTTGCAAAGCGCACGGTGCTGACGTTATAGCGTCTTGCGTAGGTCTGGAGCTTGCACTTGCCGGACTTTTCGCAGGTCGTACACTCGGCTCTGTGGCCGGCCAGCAGCAGCTCGAGAATCATCTGGCGGTGCTTTCTCAGGCGCGCGGTGTTTGTGCGGATGACAAGGCCGTCCTTCGGGAGCATGGAGCAGGCCGCCTCGACCGCGCCGCGCTCGTTTTCAACAACGCACAGGCGGCAGCCGCCGTAGATCGACAGGCTTTCGCAGTAGCAGAGGTTGGGTATGTCGATATGGTGCTTGAGTGCTACCTCCAGCACATTGCGTTCATTTTCAAATTCACAGCTTATGCCGTCAATAACCATATGCTTCATATCATCATACCTCCTTTATCGCATGCTTCGGGCAGCCGAGCTTACATTCGCGGCACTTGATGCACTTTTCGGGATCGATGGTGTGCGGCTTGCGCAGCTCGCCGGTGATAGCGCCGACGGGGCAGTTGCGCGCGCACTTCGTGCAGCCGATGCACTTGAGCGGGTCGATCCACATCGTGCACAGGCTGCGGCAGGCGCCGGCAGGACATTTCTTGTCGACAATGTGCGCGATATACTCGTCCTTGAAATACTTGAGCGTGCTCAGCACGGGGTTGGTCGCCGTTTTGCCCAGGCCGCACAGCGAGCAGGTCTTGACAACGCTCGAGAGCTCCTGCAGCATGTCGATATCCTCAGGCTCGCCCTGACCGTGGGTTATGCGCTCGAGTATTGCCTGTATCTTTGGGATGCCCTCACGGCAGGTTGCACACTTGCCGCAGGATTCCTTCTTGGTGAAGTTCATGAAGAAGCGTGCGATCTCGACCATGCAGGTATCGTCGCCCATGACGACAAGGCCACCGGAGCCGATGATGGCGCCTATCTTCTTCGTCGATTCAAAGTCGAGCGGGAGGTCAAGGTGCTCGTCCGTCAGACAGCCGCCGGAGGGACCGCCGATCTGAACAGCCTTGAAGTTTCCGCTTTTTACGCCGCCGCCGATATCGAATACTATCTCGCGCAGGGTCGTGCCCATTGGTACTTCGATAAGGCCGGTGTGCTTAATGTTGCCGGTCAGCGCGAAGGCCTTGGTGCCGGTGCTGGCCTCGGTGCCGATGCCGCGGTACCATGCAGCGCCGCGCTCGATGATGGGCGGGACGTTTGCAAAGGTCTCGACGTTATTAAGCGAGGTGGGAGCGTCAAACAGACCCTTATCGACGCTTCTCGGGGGCTTTGTTCTCGGCATGCCGCGCTCGCCCTCGATGGAGGCCGTCAGCGCAGAGCCCTCGCCGCAGACGAACGCGCCCGCGCCGCGGTTTATGTGCAGCCTGAAGTTCTTGCCCGAGCCGAGGATGTTCTCGCCCAGAATTCCGTGCGCCTCATCGTCGGCAATGGCCATTTTAAGGCGCTCGACAGCCAGCGGATACTCGGCTCTGACGTAGATGTAGCCTTCCTCGGAGCCTGTAGCAATGCCGGCGATTATCATGCCCTCTATCATTCTGTGCGGGTCGCCCTCCATGATGGAGCGATCCATGAACGCGCCGGGGTCGCCCTCGTCGCCGTTGCAGACGATGTACTTTACCGGTGCATCCTTGTGAGCGGCAACCTGCGCCCACTTCTTGCCCGTCGGGAAGCCCGCACCGCCGCGGCCGCGCAGACCGGATTCGGACACCTCGGCGATGATCTCATCAGGCGTCATGTCAAACAGCGCCTTCTCCAGCGCCGTGTAGCCTCCGACGGCAATGTATTCCTCAACGCTCTCGGCGTTTATATGTCCGCAATGCTCAAGTGCAACGCGGGTCTGCTGCTTGTAGAAGGGGATATCCTCCTGGCGGACGTAAGCCGTGCCGTCCTCATGGTAAACAAGTCGGTCGATAACCTCGTCATTGAGTATTGTGCGCTCGATTATCTCCTCGCAGTCGTCGACTGTTACCTTTATGTACAAAAGGCCCATCGGCTCGATGCGCATCAGGGGACCCATCTGGCAGAAGCCGTGGCATCCGCTGTGCTTGAGGCCGACGGATTCATCGTGCGTCTCGTGCTGGAGCACGACGTCGACCTTGAGTCCACGCTCGGTCATGAGCTGCTGCATCCTGTCGTACACATTCAGCGAGCCGCCCGCAACGCAGCCGGAGCCGCCGCAGATGACTACCTGCTTATACTGGCAGTCAAGCGCCTTTTTGAATTCGGCGCGGCATTCGATAAGCTGCTGTCTGCTTTCAATCCTCATGCTCTCTCAGCCTCCCTTAACTCCATGATAAGCTGGTGCGCCTTTTCGGGGGTCATCGAGGCGTGAACAACGTCATTTACGGTGCAGACAGGCGCAAGGCCGCATGCACCGAGGCAGGAAACGCGCTCGATGGTGAACAGTCCGTCCTCGGACATATGGTCCTCGGGCTTGAGCCCCGTTGCCTCGTAAAGCGCCTCCTGAACATCATCGGACTTTCTGACGTGGCAGGCGGTGCCGTTGCAGACTTTAATAATGTATTTGCCCTTCTCATTCATCGAGAAGTTTTCATAGAACGTGGCAACGCCGTAAAGCTCCGCCTGCCCCATGCCTATCTTGTCGGCAACATATACGAGGGCTTCCTTGGGCAGGAACTTGTATTCGTTCTGAATTTCCTGCATTATTGCGATCACCTTGGTCTTATCGCAGCCGTGCTTTTCCAGTACGCTGTCGATAAAGCCGAAATCAACTTTTACCAAACCAAATCATCCTTTCTACGCTTATTTACTTTTACACTCTTACACTTTAATACTTTGCTGAGTTTAATTATAATCAAAAAATTTTTCCGTGTAAAGAATAGTTTATATTTTGATAATTCAAAAAGAAGCCCGAAAATTAACACGAAATTAACATTCTATACATTCTCGGCGCATGCGTTCAATTGTTTAAAGCGGCATTAGTCAATGTGACTATAAAAGCTGAGACGCTTGTTGCATTTTGACCAAAAAAGGAAAACCAAATCAACATATATTCATGTATTGCATGTGAAAATTTAAATTTTGCAAAACCGCGGAATCGCTTGACAATTTGGGCAATTTCGCTATAATGAATTTCAAAAGTGTCTCATTTGAGACAAAAGAGGTGGGCGAATGAAACTTACTTCACAACAGCTTGAAACTATCCGCAGGTCAAGTCTTTTCCGCTCCGTGCCGCTGTCTGTTATCCAGCGCATCGCGGCCTCGCCCGACTGCGAGGTGAAGGCTTATAAAAAAGGCCAGCTCGTTTACGGCAGGACGGAGTTTTCCCGAAGCTTCGGCATCGTCCTCGACGGCAGGCTGCGCGTATCCAAGGGCAGCGCCGACGGGCACGCCATGATAATGAGCACGCTCACGCCAACGTCGCTTTTCGGCGCGGCGGCATTGTTTAATGACAGCGACGAGTACGCGACGGATATCCATGCCCTGTGCGATGCGCAGGTCGTGTTCTTTGCCCAGCGCCTGTTTGAGCGTATGCTCTCGACAACGCCGCAGATAGCGGAAAACTATATCCGATACCTGTCCGAGCGGATACTCTTTTTAAATAAAAAGATATATCTTTTAAGCTCCGGCACGGCCGAGCAGCGGCTTTCAAGCTTCCTGCTGGATAATCTTCCGGCGGGGGAGGAGTGCGAGCTTCCCATGCCGGTGAGTAAGCTTGCCGCCGCCTTGAACGTCTCGCGTGCTTCGCTTTACAGGGCATTCGACTCCCTTATAGACAGCGGCGCCATAACAAAGGACGGCCGCACGATATGCGTAACAAATGCCGAAAGGCTCAAAAAATACATGAGGTGATACTATGAAAAAACTATTGTCCTTAGTCCTCGCGGTGCTCATGCTCGCCTGCCTGCTGACAGGCTGTGCAAACGATGACCCCGCACCCGCAGAAACTCCCGCACCCGAAGAGAAGGCCGTCACCATCCGCGTCGGCGCGATGACAGGCCCCACGGCTATGGGCATGGTAAAGCTCATGGACGACAGCGATAAGGGCGAGAGCCAAAACACCTATGATTTCACGCTTCAGACTGAGGCCACGGCCTTTGCTCCCGCGCTTACCAAGGGCGAGATTGACATTGCGGCCGTTCCCGCAAACCTCGCGTCTGTCATATACAATAACACCGACGGCGGCATCAAGGTCCTTGCCGTGAACGCAACAGGCGTGCTGTACATCGTCGAGCGCGGCGAGAGCGTAAATGCGCTGTCTGACCTTGCCGGCAAGAAGCTTTACGCAACAGGCGAGGGCGCAACGCCCGAATTTTCGCTCAGGTACCTGCTTAAGGCGAACGGGCTTGACGGCGATAACGCACCCGAGATCCAGTGGTGCGCGGATACGACCGAGGCGCTGTCCTACATCGCAAACGACGAAAACGCGGTTGCAATGCTCCCACAGCCGTTTGTCACCGCCGCGCAGTCCAAGGTAAGCGACCTGCGCGTTGCCATGAGCATCAATGATGAGTGGCAGAAGGCAAATGACGGCGCGGCAATGGCCACCGGCGTCATAGTCGTGCGCACGGAGTTTGCCGAAAAGTACCCTCAGCAGCTCAAGACCTTCATGGAGGAGTACGCCGCCTCCGTTGAGTATGTGAATAATAATACCGAAGCCGCGGCAGAGCTCGTCGGCAATTACGAGATTGTCAAGGCGTCCATCGCGCTCAAGGCACTGCCTTACTGCAACATCTGCTGCCTGACGGGTGCCGAGCTTACAGAGTGCCTCGGCGGTTATCTGAGTGCGCTTTATGACATGAATCCGCAGTCTGTTGGCGGCAAGCTGCCCGATGACGGCCTGTACTATGAGCCGTGATAAGCGTTTTGGCCGCGCCATTGCCGTTATCTTCGCACTTTTCGTGTGGCAGATAGCGGCCATGGCCGTCGACCAGAGCATACTGCTTGTATCGCCCGTCTCCGTCGCCGTGCGCATGACGAGCATTTGGCGCGTCGAAGGCTTTTTCGCCTCGATATGGTATAGCTTTTATCACATAGCGGGCGGCTTTTTCCTCGCGCTTATAACCGGCGTCGTGCTCGCGGCGCTCTCGGGAAGATTTCCGTGGGTGGAAACGGCGCTGTGGCCTTTTATGATAACCGTAAAGACCGTGCCCGTTGCGTCCTTTGTCGTCATATGCCTCATTTGGCTCTCGGCGCAGAAGCTTTCGGTGTTCATATCCTTTCTCATCGTCCTGCCGGTCGTGTACGGCAATATGCTCGAGGGCATAAAAAGCGAGGATAAGCGGATGCTCGAGGTAGGGCAGGTATTCTCTATGCCCGCAATAAAGCGCCTTGTGTACATCCATATGCCGCAGCTAAAGCCCTTTATTCTTTCCGCGTGCCAGACATCCTTGGGCATGGCGTGGAAGGCGGGCGTTGCCGCCGAAATAATCGGAACGCCCGACGGCTCGATAGGAAAGCAGCTGTATTACGCCAAAATCTATCTCGATACCGACGATCTTTTGTGCTGGACGGTCATAATCGTCATTGTGAGCGTGCTGTTTGAAAAGCTGTTCATGCTGCTCCTGCGGCGCGGCTACAGCAGATTGGAGCGTGCCTGATGGAGCTTAAAAGTATAAGCAAAAGCTTCGGCGAGCATGAGGTTCTGCGTGATCTCAGCCTGAGCATACCCAAGGGCGGCAGGGTGATGATCTATGCGCCCTCCGGCGTTGGCAAAACTACGCTTTTGCGCATCATGATGGGGCTGGAGACACCCGATGGCGGCGAAATGTCCGATATGCCGCGCACTCAGGCGGCCGTATTTCAGGAGGACAGGCTGTTTGATGACTTCACGCCCTTCACAAGCGTCAAAATGACTTGCCCGCGCACAGTCGCAAAGCCGCTTATCCGCGAGCATTTGGAGGCTGTCGGCCTTGCGGGGCATTTGGATAAGCCCATTGCGCAGCTATCCGGCGGAATGCGCCGCCGAGTTGCCATCGTGCGCGCGGTGCTGGGCCGTGCCGACACCATATACTTCGACGAGCCCTTTACCGGCCTTGACGAGGACACAAAGCGCATGGTCATCGACTATATCCTCAAAAACACCGCTGGCAAAACGCTCATATTCGTAAGCCACTGCCTTGACGATGCAATACTTCTGAATGCAGACGTAATAAAACTCCGTATCTAACAGATACGGAGTTTTTTATCAGTATTCAACGGGCGTTAAGCGTCCTATGACAATTGTTCGCGCGTTGTCATAGCTGTATGCGCAGGTCGATAGAGTCACTATCCGCTCGATGCCGACGGTCGGGGCGCTGCTTTTAAACCGCGAGCGGCCGAGCGCGTCGGAGAGGTAGTCGTGCAGCTCCTCCTGCGTCTGGAAAACGCTGTAGCTGTCCGAGCTTGCGGGAGTCACAAAGCTGGATATCAGGTCAATGCGATATGCGCGCTGCGGCGTCAGGAACCACACAACGGGGTGCTCCTCGTAAAACTCCTGCGTCGAGAACTTATCGAGTACCGCAAACATCGCGCCCGAGCGCATGTGGTGGCCGTAGATTATCGTGTTCAGACTGCCGAGGTCGGGGTCGTTGCGATAGTCCATGAACAGCGTGCCGTTTGCGTTGTAGCTTCCGTCGAGCATGCGGTGGAGGTAATAGCTATTGTCGTTGGACTGAACCACGGGGTAGTTTATGACCGTGCCCTCGCAGTAAAGCCAGCCGACAACGTCGCCGCACTGCGCCTTGAGACCGTCAAAATCAACGCTTATCGGCACCTCCGATTTTTTCTCCTCCACAGTGAAGGAGCTTACTATTCCGGCGTTTAGCTGCTTGCTCTCGTCATTTTCGCTCCAGTTGCAGTACAGCATATAGGCCGAGAATAAAAGCGCGGCAATGCATATCGAAAGCAGAATAGTCCGTATTATTTTTTCAACTATTCTCATACTGACTCCCTGATGAAAAAGCCTGTCGGAAGACAGGCTTTTCGTGTTTTAAAAATGTGAGTTATCACTCATCCCGCTTGCGCTTTTCGGTAATGATGACTATTCCGCACAGCGCGGCTGCTCCGATGGCGATGTAAAGCCAAACATTGAAGTCATCGCCGGTCTTGGGGCCGGACTGATTACCGGAGTTACCCGAGTTGCCGGGATTGCTGGGGTTAGTCGGGTTGCTCGGATTCGAGGGATTGTTGGGATCGTCGGGCTTGGACGGATCATTGGGGTCGTCGGGGTCGGTGGGATCGCTGGGATCCGTCGGGAACTCCTCGGCCTTGAACTGCCAGTCGAGATATCCGACAACGTCCTGGAACTCGTTGCCCATTTCCAGGGGAACGGTGAGCGTGACAGTAAGCTTCACTTCCGCGCCGGAATAGAACGTTCCGAGGCATACCCAGTCCTCAAGCGTGGCCTTCTGATCGGCCGGTGCGTCAAACAGGACAGATTCGCCGTCCTGCTTTACGGTGAGCTTGAGCTGCTTGAGGAAATCGACGGAGGCCTCATGCCCGCCAAGCGAGCGCATGTAGAGCTTAACATTGACGTCGTTTGAGGCGTTGTTTTTCACAACGATCTCCTGCGTGAGCGTGTCGCCCGGCATGACGCTTTTGAAATTCTCAAACAGGTCTGTGGGGGAGTAGCTCGTGCCGGGGGCGAATACGAATCGGTCTGCCTGACCCTCATAGCTTACGCTGGATGCAAATGCCGTCGGCGCAAGGCCGATGCACAGAACCAAAACCATGATCAGAGCAAATAATTTCTTTTTCATCTTCGCTCACCTCACTTGCTTATTCTGCCGTCAGAGTCGACGGTCACGCCCCAGGCGCTTACTACGGCATTCTTGGGGGAAGCCTGTATAGCCTGTGCCGCTATCTCAACATGCAGCGTGTATCCCGTCGGTGCTTTGCCGGTTACGGGAGCACACTGGCCGATGAGGTTTTCGGTATGTCCGCCGGCGGCAACAGGGGAGACCCAGTAGTAGTATCCGTCACTGCCGCTATTCCAGCCGGAGTTCATTCCCTCAAGCGTGTAGTCCGTGCCGAGGACGGGAGTCTTGGAGTAGACATCGCCCTTTTCGTTCTGCCATGTGACAACTATGGCTGCACGGATGTATACGCCGGTGGTGCTGTCATTGCGAATGTAAACATCCTTTTTGACGGTATCGCCGTCTTTGAAGTCCTCGATAGTCTCGATATCGACCGTTGCGGCGGTGAAGCCGTTGTTGACGCCGTCCGTCGTTGCCGACAGGATGGCCAGCGTCACGCCGGCAGTTGCGCACAGCACGAGGATAACTGCGAGCACGGTGAGGATAAGCTTTTTAGGTGATCTGCGTTTTACGTTATCATTCATTTTCGCTTACCTCCTTATGCACCGAATCTGTTGTCCTTGTAGAACTCATCCGTGAACCACTTGATGAGCTTTGCGATGTTCGAGAAGCTGACGTTCGAGCCGCTGTCGTCCAGCGTGACGGTTTTCGCAGCAAGCTCTTGATACTTCCACGACCAGCCGCTTTGCTCTGTCACGGTGTAGCTCTCGCCGACTGCAAGACCCTTTATCGTGACGCTCTCGCCGTTGGGTATCATGACGGTAATTCCGCTGCCGAGACCCTTGCCAGTGACGGTGAATATTGCCGTCTCGCCGCTTGCCATGCCGGATTTGCTTATCTTAAGATCAGCTCTCTGGCGGATGAGCTCGCCTGCGATGTTCACGTCCTTTGCGGGCATCGTGCCGGGCCATGCTACCTTGCCCTTTGCCCAGTTGTCAAAGGTGTAGTACTCGGGCGCTGTGATATCCTTCTCCGTAACGGTCTGACCGTAGTAATACTTCGTGCTGGCCGTGTCCTTATACGCCGCATCGTCGTCCTTCGTGACCGTCCATGTCAGCGTGTACTGATTGCGGCTGAAGTAGACCTTCAGTACCGTCGAGTCATTGGCTGCAACGGTTGCGCTCGTTACGTTATTCGCGTTTGTGCTGTCGAACGTAAACGCCTTGGCGCTGCCATCAGTTATCCAGTGCGCAGGATCGGTGCTGGCGTTGACGGTGGAATTGACATTTGCCCTGCTGCTCTCCGTCTTGGTGGGGGAGGTCGGATAAGTGCCGTCCGTACCCATGATGTACGCCTCGACTCTGTACGACGTGCTGTCGGACTTGTAGTAGAAGATTATTACGTTGTCCTTCGGGTCGTTTCCTATGGTCAGCGACTGTGTGCTGTCGCCGACGAGCATGTAGTTTTCGACGCTGAGGGCAGTTTCCGTGACCACTGTGCCGACTTCGTTGTTTGCAACGACCTTATCGTCAGCAACCTTTGTCGTCGTACCCTGGACGTAGTAATGCACGGTGTAGTTCGGATTCCACTTTGCGTACACTACGGTGTCGTTGTAAATAGGCGTGTTTGCGCGGTCAAACTCCGTGCCGTCGTCGCAGGTGCGTGTGTAGTACCAGCCGCCGAAGGTGTAGCCATCGCGGGAGGGAACAGTGCCGGGGTCAGCGCAGATCTCGCCCTTATTCACAGTGAGCGTCTTCCAGATGTTCGAGTAACCGTTATTCTTGTTGCTCTCCGACGGCTCGGTAACATTTTCGCCGTCCTTGAGGTAGTTGAGGTCGAAGGCCACTTCGTACTCGGTCTTGGCGGTGCTTGACTTCCAAATCGCGTACAGGTGTACAGTGCCGCTGTTCTTACCCTCGGGGAGGGTCACTTTGATTTGGCAATTATTGAGGTCGCCGCTGTTTATCGAAGCCTTGTACTTGTCGTATGTCCACAGCGTGTCGTCAACAACATCGGGGGCATGGTTCGGGTTGGTCGACCAGCCGACGAAGGTGTATCCGGCGCGTGTAGGCTGCGTCACCTTGGGATACAGGCCGGAGATGCCGAACCAGTAGCTTGTCTCATCGATGTTGACCATCGATTCGCTTGCGGGGATGTTGGAGACAAGGCCCTTGGCGTTGGCGTGATACTTGATATAGAAGCTGTTTTGGCCGGGGCCGGGGTCTTTCTGATAGACGAAGTTCACGCGCCCCTCATCCTCGTAGATGGGGATGTCCTCAAGCTCCCAGGGGATCTTGTGCTCCTGCCAGCCATTCTTGATGGTGTAGGTCCAGTAGGAGGTCGTCCACTGATAGCCGTACTTCCAGGTCTGACCGCTCAGCTTGCTGCCGGTCGAGGTCATATCCGCGTCATAGTAGACGTTGTTTAGCGTGACAAGGTCAAGGCCGATGCCGGATTTCTTGAACGGAACAGGTGTTATCGAGCCGTCCGCTTCCTTATAGTCATAGTAGCTGAAATCGTAGTGACCCTGTGTCTTGTCCTTGAAAGCGTCGGACGTGAAGCCGGTGTAGCCCTCATAGAATTTGTCGTTCGGGTTGCCGGTGCCGACGAGCATGGCGTGCGTATCGTCCTTGTACTTTCTGTCGACGGTGCCTGGCTTGGTGCCGTCATTAATCAGACCATACTGCGCGATGATGTACCAGTTGTGGTTGCTCGAATAATCCTTCGAGACCTCAACGCCGTATATCTTATGCGTTTCCTTCCAGTTGCTGTCGTATATGAATCTGCCGTTTGACAGGCGGACATAGCAGTCGACTGCCAGCAGCGATTCTTCAACAGCGCGGGCGTAGTAGGTCGCGGTCTTTTCGGCTCTGCCGGTGAACTCGGCCTTTGTGCTCACAAGCTTGCCCGTAGGCCTGCCCTGAGAGTCGAGCTCGTTGCTGTCATACCAGCCGATAAAGCGGTAGCCTGTGTTGACGGTTGCCTTGAGGGTGAACTTCTCATAAGCGTCATAAGTGCCGCTGATGGTGTTCTTGTCTATGAGCTTCTCGTCTTTTTCGTTGACATTCGTGTCGATTATCTCGACTTTGGAAATGCTGTTGCCAACGAGGCTGTTGTCGCCGCGCTTATCGCCGAGAGATTCCATCGTCGTGCCGGTAATCTTGACCACCCAGCGGGCGTAGATATCGGTATCGGCATAGATGGTATCGCCGCCGCCGATAAGGCTGCCAAAGTCGACCTCGTCGCCGTCAACGCAGTCCTCGCCGTAGTACCAGCCTGCGAATTCATAGCCCTCGCGGGTCGGGTCGGCGGGCTTGTCGCTCAGCTTAAAGGTGTAGGGGTTGGAGTTGTAGGTTATCGGATTGCCGTAAACGTCATTGTCGCCCGAGCCCCAATTGACATGATAGGTTACGACCAAATTGTTTGTGTTCTTCTGCCAGATTGCAAACAGGCGTTCGGGATTAAACAGCGTGTTTGCCTCGACTTCGATTTGACGGTTATTGAAATCCTCATTGCTGGTGATTTCCTTGTTGAACTTCTCAGGTGTCCAAATGTCGTTGCTCTCAGTATCGAGGGGGCTGTGCTTGCGGTTTGTCGACCAGCCGATAAAGGTGTGGCCTGCGCGTGTCGGCTGTGCGGCCAACTGGCCATCTTCGTCAACAATATTGGACAGACCATCGACTGTGAACCAGTAGGTGTCATACTTGAGATTTGTAACCGACTGCATCGGGGGGATATTCCTGACGCTTGTGTCGAGGCAGTTTGCGTAATATCTCAGATAGAAGCTGTTCGGGCCTGTTTCGGGCTCCTGCTTGTACAGGAAGTTGATGCGGCCGGGGTCGGCAGGAATATCAATGCCTTCCTTGTAGCTTGCAGGGAAGGAAACGGTGTGCGGCGTTTCTACCCAAGAGCGCTCTTTGAAGTTATACGTCCATGTTTTGTACGTCCACTGATATCCGTATTTCCACTGCTGAGTATCGGCCTGATAGCGCACATAATCGAGCGAGACGAGGTTCAGGCCGACGCCGGCTTTCCAGAAACCGATATTATCTCCGTTGAGAGTATATGTGCTGTAATTGTATCTGCCGAGACGGTCGTAGAAGTTATCGCCAGGGTTGGCGGTGCCGACTATCATGGCGTTATTGTCAGTGCCGGTAATTGTACCGTCAATGGTAACGGCCTGCTGCTTTGTGCCGTTGGGAATCAGACCGTGGTCAAGAACGATGTACCACCAGCTGCCGTTGATGTAGTTCTTCGTAAGCTCTGAGCCTTTGAATGTGATACGGAAGCTGTTCGGGTCGCCGTCGATGCCGTAAGCAAGGCCGTAACGGCCGTTGCCTGCGCGGTAATAGCTGTCGACATACAGGGGATTGATTTCAACTACGCGCGCGTAGAGGGTGACGACCTGATCCTTGTTTGCAAGGGTCGCAGTGTAGGTCGGTTCAGTGCTTATGAGGTTTGCCGAAGGACTGTCTCCGTCGTACCAGCCGGCAAAGACGTAATTTTCCGTGTCGTAAGTTGCCGTTACGGTGTAGTTGGAGTTTACGAGGAAGCGGCTGCTTGCAAGGCCGCTTTCGCCTCTGCTTTTCGTTGTGACAGTGCTGTTGTAGAAGCCGCCTGTCAGCTCAACCTTAGATATGCTGTTGGCGAGAGTCTTGTTGTCGCCCAAGTTTTTCGTCATGATGCCGGCCTTGACTACATAGGTCTTGGGATTGAGCTTTACAATATAGGTGTTGCCGCTGATTTCAACAGTGGGGGTATCAAATTGGTCAGTATTATAGTTGCTAACTATAATGTCGCTTGTTTTCATGTCGCGGCTGGGGAACAGAACATTATTGTAGGTTTTAATTGTTGTATACTGCGTAGTGCTGCTGTAAGCCCTGATTTCAACGTTTCTGTATGCAGTGCTTACAGAAGCCTGGCTGTTTTGATTAATATTGCAGTAACCGTTGTCTGATTTTGTGCCAATGACTGTGCTGTAGGCGCGGACGTAGACCTCACTACCTCCGTTCCAGTCTCTTACTTTGACTGCGTTGTCGTTAGTTTCGTTTTCCCATTCAGAGTCTTTGCATCCATAAACATGGAACCAATATTTCTTGTCAGGAGAAGAAAGCGAGAAGTTAGTGCCGCTATTGCCAACGGCGTATACGTGCTTAATTGTTCCGCTTGCGATAAAAGCACCAGTATTGCCGTTATACATGTAGAATGTACCGTTATGGGTATGCCACATTTTAGCTGAGCTATATGTTACACATATTCCGTTGTTGTATTGTGTTCCGAGAACTTGGTAGCTGTTCAGTGTTGCGGAAGAGCCGATTTCAACTTCACTGTCTGTTGTCTGCTGTCCGACGCTTGCATCCGTCACACGCATGACGTATTCATGTCCGTCGGCGAAGGTGATGGTGAGGGTCTCCTCGGTGTCGAATGCGGCAAGGGAGGTCAGCAGCCAGTCGCCATCGGCCTGACGCTCGACGGAAATGAGGCTCGGGTCGGAGAAAACAACGCTCTCGGCCGAGTATGCGTCCTCATTGATGCTAAGCTGTGCAAAGACCTCGGAAAGCAGCACGGAGCTTTCGCCCTCGATGCTCCAGGTGATGCCCTCTGCGTCGTTGTGGAAATCGACGGTGAAGTAGAATTCCGAAAAGCTCTTCGTCGTAAACGTGACGCTGCCGTCGTCATTCACCGTGCACGGGATGACCTCGTACTTGGTGTAGTTGGTGTCGTCATACATATGATATACGTTAACGGTGCTGCCGGGCTGGGCAATGCCGCTTACGGTGACGGTCGTCTCGGTAGGCTCGGCCGTCTCGGACTCGTCTGCCAGGGAAGCAGCCTGCACGCCGTAATCTGCCTGCTCTGCGTGGATATCAAAGCAGTAGGTCTCGCGCGTGACGCTTGCATCCGCCTGCGGGATGGCAAGGCCGCTTTCTATCTCCGAAAGCTTCTCATCCGTGACCGTTTCGGCCGCAAGCTGAGTATCCTCGGAATTTATGACGATATCGCCCTCGAGCTCAACGGCTTCGATGGCAGGCTCCGCGACCGGCTCTTCGGTCGGCTCGATTTCGGGCTTGGGTATAAGGGTGCACTCGGCTGCACTGATATAGGTGTAGTCGGCGAAAAGCTCCGCCCAGCCTTCACCCTCAAGGCAGTACCATACGCTGCCGTCCTCAAGCTCGATTTCCTCCTTGACCGTAACGGGGGAGGGCATGGCCGAGGTGTCGGCAGGCATGTAGTGTTCGCCGTTCGGCGCGCGGTAAAGCGTCACCTGCGCGGTGCTGAATTCAACCTCGCAGCCGATATTGTCGCTTCCGCCGAGCATCATTGCAGTGCCGGCCGCGCTGATGCCTATGATAAGGCACAGCGAAAGGATGATTATGAGCATTTTCTTGTTCATGATTCAACCTCCTCCTCGGGCCAGCCAATTGCGCTTAGCACATCGGTGCCGTTATTCTCGCTCTGCACGGCGCTTGCGGCAACATTGAGCGTAAACTGCTTGCCGAGGTACTTGTTATCGATGTTGTAAAGATCGAAATACACCTCGGAGAAGAGCTGCTCTGTCGTCTCGCCTGCGCCCAGCGCGCGATAATAGTAATAGTAGCCGTCCTTTTCCAGCCAGCAGGAGCGGTTAATGTCGATGCTCAGGCAGTCATCCGTCGTGAGGGCCTCGTCGCTTACGCCCTCAGTCAGTTTTACGCGCAGGTAAAGCGGATGGTCGCCCGTGTTCTCGACCGTCACTATCTTGCTGACCGTGTCGCCCGGCATGACGACTATCCCCTCCTTGGGGAAGTCCTCGCCGCTTGCCGTTTTCTCGTGAATCTCGAGATTGACATTGCCCGCGGTTATCACGTTGTGAGCGTTCTGCTCCGTCGAGAAATAGGCATATGTCCCTATCGAGAGGATAGCAAGCAGGGCGACAATGATTGCGATTATTGTTAGCTTTTTCTTCATGTCATCCACGCACCTCCAGAAAAAGATAATATTTATAAATGCAGCTTTGGCCGCATATGGTTTACATAATGATCCCCGCAAATGCGGTTTCCCGGCTCGCCCCGGGCAGGCCGACAGCGCAATGACTGTCGAAAAAACGTAGAATTATCAATGCTTTGCGCGGAGGGGAAGGGAAAAGCTTCCCCTCCGCAAAGAGTTAATGAAAAAGTGACTAATTCAGTCTGCGATTATGCAGCTTCCTTTGCTACCTGTGCATCGTAAAGCACAAATGCTTCTGCTGCGCTGTCGCCGGTGTGCTCGGACTGGATAGCCTCAGCGGTAACGATGAGCTGGAAGTTTGCGAGGGATTCCATGTCCGCAGTGCCAAAAGCAGAGGGGATGGTAACACTGGTGAACAGAACTGCGCTCTCTTCGGGAGCAAGAACGCCATTGTAGTAGTAGCTGTAGGTCAGGGTGTTGGCCGTTTCGTCAAAGACGGGCTCGCCAGCGAGAGTCCACTTGGTGCTGTCAAAGCCGCCGAAGATGGTGGTCAGGTCTGTGATGCCGTGCTTTGCACATGCAGCTTGCCACTGAGTAGCGCTGGTGACAGTGACGTTTACACGCACATACTCGCTGTAAAGGCCGTCGTTGATGACGGTAGGATCCTTCGAGAGGATATCGCCCGGCTGGATATCATCGTAGGTGACACCATCGGTGGTTTTATCCTCGGTACCGGGAATCGTCTCTTCAACCTTGACGGAGAACGGCTTCTTATCGGGGTCGGGGCTGTCTGCGATCATAAAGTTGTTGGTTACGCTGTCCTGCGCAGAGAAATATGCCAAAGTGCCGAATGCCATGATGGCTACGAGGCATACTGCCAGCGCAACGATGAGAGTTTTTCTTTTCATCTTTGAAACTCCTTGCTATTTTTTTTTAATATGTAAAGGGTGTTTGCTTACTGATTACTCTGCTGTGCTGAAGCAAGCGGTGAATGCGCTTGCTGCGCCGTTGCCTGCATTTGCCTGTGCGAGGTAGCCGTAGAAGGAGAGAGCGACCTGTGTGTCGGTGAGATTGAAAGCATCGCCGTCAGCGACAACGACTTCATCGCCCACAAGGATACCGACAGTCAGATCCTGATCGGTGTCCTCGTTAAGGATGACAGCGCCGTTTGCGTCGGAGTAGACATAGATCTTGCCGTTGTGCGAACCGGTCAAACCGGTGTCAGCCCAGCAGGATTCGAGGGTGTAGCTCAGACCGGTGTTTGCAAGGCCGTCAACGACTTCGATGTACATGTATGCAGGGGCATCGGTCTTGCCGGTGACTTTGACGTACGGGTCCTTGGGCAGGTTAACGCCGGGGACAACACTGTAGTTTGTACCCGTTACAGTGTCGGTGGTCTCGGTGTCGCCAAGTGCATAATTGCCGTCGGCCTGCTTTTCCGCAATGTGCTCCTTCAGCTCAAAGGTGTCAGCGAGTTCGCCGCCGCCAGCTGCAACGAAGGTGTTGGTTACTTGTGCGGATTCTTTGGTCAGGAATGCCAGGGTGCCGGTGACTGCTATGCAGCATACGAGCATAACAGCCAGGATGGTGAGAAGTACTTTCTTCTTGCTCATTTTGGGGTTTTCCTCCTATTTATGTTTTCTCTTTTGCTATATATTAATCGTTCACGAACGGTAAACGACCATATACCTTATTCATTCTCCGGTTTCTTTTCCTCCGGACGGAAAAGCTCCGGCAGTATCCACAGCAGGATGAGCACGAATACGCCCGCTATCGCAACGTATCGTCCCGTCTCGCTCGTGACGTAGCTGGAAACGTAGCCGAGCTTCGGGACGGAAAACTGAACAACGCCGACAACGTTTTCGTACAAAACGGGGTTTCCGTCGCGGCTGTCGTTTGCGTCGCCCTGCGTGTAGAACTTGCGGCCGTCGCGGTCGACCTCGACGACGCGGTGGGTGACGATGGTGTTTTTCTCGTCGGCTACGAAGGTGATGACGTCGCCCTCGTTAATTTCATCCGTCGGCGTTTCCTTGACATAGATAAGGTCGCCCGGGGCATATGTAGGCGTCATCGACGGCGAGAGCACTGCGTACGGCGTAAAGCCAATGACCCTCACGCCGACAAGCGCGATGGCCAGCACCATGACCGCTATGACCAGCACCGTGGAGAGAACTCCCCACACTGCCATCAGCGGGCTCTTTTTCGCCTTGGGCTGCTTTGCCCTTTTCGCTTTCGGCTTTTTTGCCTCGTGCTTTGGCTCGGCTGTGGGCGCTGTCTCCTGCACGGGCGCGGGTTCTGCCGGCGCACTCACCGTGGGAGCGGGAGCAGGGGAGGGCGCGGTATTCTGCGCGGCGGCAGACTGCGCAAGCAGGGCCTTCAAAAGCTCCTCTGTTCTCAGCTCTGCCTCGCGTCGCTGCTCGGCCTCGCGCTGCAGCCGGGTTTCCTCAAGCTCTGCGTTTTTCAGATATTCTTCAAGCTCATCCAATGATGGGCGCTGGATGTTCGACACTGCGGCGACCTCTTTTCAATCACTTTAACTGGTTGACTATCGACTGCGTCTGCCCGAGCAGATTTTCAAGCTCGGAATGTGCAAGGCAGTAATCGTCAAGCTTCTTCTTCACGCTGTCCCATGCAAGGTCTGCCTTATAGCGGCTTTCAAACTCCATCTTGTTGCATTTGACCTGCGTCTGCTCTATCATGCGCGCCGTCTCCTCCTCGATGGAAGCGTAGCGGGCCTTGATGCTTGCGATGTACTCATCGGCAGCGCGCTGGGCGGCTATCATAACGCCGGAGACCTTGACAGACTCCTCGGCGATAGAGCCGAGCGCCTGCTGAACATTCGCCTGCGACTGCGCTGCTTCAAGCGCGGCCCTGAGCTTCTCGTTTTCCTCTTTTGCCTGCTTTAGCTCAATCTCCTGGTCGCGGAGCATGAGCAGAAGATCGTGCTTACTGAGTTTAGCAATTTCGACCATTTTATTGTCCTTTCACATAAATGCCAGCAGTTATCCGCCCGACAGCGGAGGGCGGCAGCTAATGGGGCGAATACCTGCTTTGCGATCAATTCCTGTAGATGACAAAACCCTAAAAAACAAAATATGATTACGCCTAACAAGATAACATAATTCCGACGAAAAAGCAACAGGTTATTACAAATTTGCTGCACATTTTTTCATAAAAAATTCATTGTTCAGGCGAAAACTGGCTGCATATAAGACATAAACACAAAATATTGTGGTTATGTCGACAAAACAACGAATATTTAGTTACAATGCAGAAACAGACAATTCGGGGCGGAAATTGCTGTTAACTTTATCGGAATAAAACTCGTTTTTTGAATCGTACATTTCGTTCAAAACGTGTCCACCGACATAGCCGGCGCATAAAATCCGCTTCCGTTTATTGCTTGCGCAAATAAAAAAACCGCACTCGATACGAGTACGGTTTGCTTATATATAATAATGTAGATTATTCCGATTTTTTCGTCCCGGCCTTCTGCACGAAGCCGATTATTTGGCCAGAGATGATGACCGTCAGCAGGGAGTAAACTATCCTGCCAAGCGGAATGTAGCTGAGTGATGCCAGCAGCACAACAAGGTCGCTTGCAAGGTATATCCACTGTATGCCTATGCCGAACAGCTTCGATAAGCTCAGCGCGAGCGAATCGTCGCCCGTCGGCGCGGAGTTTGAGCGCACGCAAAGTCCCACGCCTATGCCGACAAACAGTGCGCCGATTATGGACGCTGCAAGCGGCATATTGGCAAGCTCGGGCCAGAGCGGTTCAAATCGCTCGAAAACAGCATAAAACGCCGAGAAGCTCACGCCGCCTATGACGGAGTAGATGATGAATTCAAGCCCCAAAAGCTTAAAGCCCAAAAGATAGCATGCGCCGTTTAGTATAAGGCTGCTTATCGACGGCGAAATGCCGAACCAGTGGTCAAGCAGCAGCGTCAGACCGAGGACGCCGCCCTCCGTGACGCCGGAAATGGAGTGGACATTGTACAGGCCGAATGCAAGTATCGCGCAGCCAAGCAGTATGACCGCGCAGTTTTTCGGCTTGATGCGGGGTAACAATTATAACAAATCCTTTCTTTATATATTAGAGCTTGTGCATAACTCCAAGCTGATAAAACGCAACGGCCGAGGCCGCGGCGACATTGAGCGAGTCAACGCCGTGCGACATGGGTATGCGCAGGGTATAGTCGCAGTGCGCGACCGTTTCCGCGGCAAGCCCGTCGCCCTCCGTGCCTAGAACCACCGCAAGGCGCGGCTCCTTTGCCGGGGCATCGTCATATATGGGCAGCGACTTATCCGTAAGCGCCATTGCCGCCGTCTTGAAGCCGAGCGCATTCAGCTGCTGCATCCAGCCTGAGTCAAGATACGTCCACGGCACCTGAAACACCGTGCCCATGCTGACCCTGACAGCGCGGCGATACAGCGGATCGCTCCCCTCGGAGGTGAGCAGCACCGCATCCATGCCAAGCGCCGCCGCCGAGCGGAAAATTGCGCCGATATTCGTCGGGTTCATGACGTTTTCGAGCACCGCTATGCGCCGTGCACCCGCGCAGACCTCCTCAACTGACCTGAGCTTTGGCCTCAGCATCGCGCACAGCATGCCGCGCGTGAGGTGAAAGCCCGTGAGCTTTGTCAAGACCTCAAGCTCTGCCGTGTATACATTTATATTATCCGGACACCGCGCGAGCAATTCCCGCGCCTTGCCCTGCGCGTGCTTCGTCTCCATCAGAAACGACAGCGGCACGCAGCCGGCGTCCAGCGCCCGTTCTATGACCATCGGGCTTTCGGCTATGAACATGGCGTTTTCGGGGTCACGCCTGCACAAAAGCTGGTTTTCCGTCAGCCTTGCGTACACGTCAAGCTCCGGCGCGTCGAAATCCGTTATCTCAATAAAGTTTGGCATAATGACTCCTCAAAGGCGATTTCTCGAAATTATACCATGAGTATTTATAAATAGCAAGCCGGTGCAATTTTATGGGTTGACTATTGCTGTTTAAATGATTAAAATAGTGAGGTCTATTTTCAGCGAAAGAGGATATACACATGATTGCTGCAATAATAAACGCCCTGGGCATCGCGCTCGGC
Source organism: uncultured Oscillospiraceae bacterium (assembly GCA_964634435.1). Lineage (GTDB taxonomy): Bacteria > Bacillota > Clostridia > Oscillospirales > Oscillospiraceae > F23-B02. The sequence goes on from CAZWJM010000019.1 coordinate 25,887, forward strand.
GGAACGGCCGGAATGCTGCTCAGAAGCCGTATAAATCAGAAGCTTGTTGACGGTCTCATGGCCGCCATGGGCCTTGTCACGATAGTCATAGGCGTGCAGAGCGTCGTCGGCTCGTCGAACACGCTGTGCACGGTGCTGTGCCTTGCCTTTGGCGTGATGATAGGGCAGACGCTGCACATCGACCGCTTCATCGACGGCATCGGCGATAAAGCCGCGGGGCTGTTTAAGGGCAAAAAATTTGCCGAGGGCAAGTTTGCCGAGGGCGTTATCAGCGCGTCTATCCTGTTCACCGTCGGCGCCATGGCCATCATGGGCTCAATAGACGCCGGACTGCGCGGGGATTATAGCGTGCTGCTCACCAAAACGGTCATGGACACGATAAGTGCGGCGGCGCTGTCGGCAGCGCTCGGCCTTGGAGTTGTGCTCTCGCTCGTGCCGGTGCTCGTGTGGGAGGGACTTATAATCCTCCTTGCCGGAGTTCTGGCGCCCGTTCTCAGCGCCGAGGTCATCACCGAGATGACGGCTGTGGGCGGTGCGATATTTATCGGTATGGGTCTTAACCTCATCGGCATAACCGACCGCAAGGTAAACGTCCCGAACCTTCTGCCGGCGCTGCTGCTTCCGATACTGTATGTGCCGCTGGCGGCATGGCTTGGAGGGCTGTTTTGATGAAAAACCGTTACGTTGTAAGCGTCATCCTCGCAGGCTCACTGTGGGGCTTCATGGGCTTTTTCCGCCGCACGCTTGACAGCATGGGCATATCCGCCGTCGGCTGCATCGCGGTAAGATGCGTGTTCGCGGCGCTGCTGTTCGGCATCGTCCTGCTCGTGCGCGACCGCGAGGCGTTCAAGGTAAAGCCCGCAGACCTCTGGATCTTCTTCGGAAGCGGCATAGTTTCGCTGCTGGTCTTCGGCGTGTGCTACTTCAAGGCCATGGATCACATGAGCCTTTCCGCCGCCGCGATACTGCTGTATACTGCGCCGTGCTTTGTCATTTTGTTCTCCGCGCTGCTGTTTAAGGAAAAGCTCACCGGGCAGAAGTTTTTTGCGATGCTGCTTGCGTTTGCCGGCTGCTGCCTCGTCTCCGGCATCGGCAGCGGAGCGCATATAACGCCCGTCGGCCTCGCGCTCGGCCTTGCCTCGGGCGTGTGCTACGCGCTTTACAGCATATTCAGCCGCTTTGCGCTAAACCGCGGCTATTCGAGCCTGACGATAAATTTCTACTCCTGCCTGCTTGCAGCCATTGGCGCGACCATCATCGGCGGCACGGACTATGTCCCCGTCATATGCGCCTCCGTGCCCGACTTCGGCTTTGCCTTTGCAACGGGACTTGTGACCTGCTTTTTGCCGTACCTGCTGTATACCCGCGGCCTCGTGGGGCTTGAAAACGGCAAGGCGTCCATAATGGCGTCCATCGAGCCCGTCGTCGCCACCGTCGTCGGCGTCGTCATCTATAACGAAGCCCTCACCGCCCTCAGCACCCTCGGCATCGCCCTCGTCCTCGCCGCCATCGTTTTGCTGAATGTGAAGGTGAAG
>CAZWJM010000020.1:0-26907 GCA_964634435.1 uncultured Oscillospiraceae bacterium
AACCGAGACCGAAGCCTACTGTGGTGTGGAAGATACGGCCTGCCATGCACATAAGCAAAAGCGACGCTATACGAACCGCCTCTGCAATGATATTTTGCCCTTATTCATCGTTATCGTCCTTGAAATACGCCAGTATTCCCGCGTCCTCTGCCTCGACTAAGGGCAAAATCTCTGTTGCAGAGGTCGTAGATTTTTAAGTGAGAGAGTGTTGCGTCAGGCAAGGCTTTGCGATTGAGGAATGCTGACGCATTGTGATTGAGCAAAACGAAGTCTGGCGCGGCAATATCCGCTTAAAAACGATTCGTATAACGTCGCTTTTGCTTAAGGGCAAAACGCCGCGCGCAGAAATGCTCTGGCACGACGGCGGTACGATATACGTTTACCTCTGCTACGGGATGCATAACCTTATTAACATCGTCTCCGGCACCGAGGGTGAGGCGCAGGCCGTGCTCATCCGCTGCTGCGAGGGCTATGAAGGGCCGGGCAAGCTTACAAAATTTTTGGAGCTTGACCGCAGCTTCAACGGCCTCGATATCCTGAACTGCGACGGGCTGAGGATAGAGGATGACGGCACTCAGGTTGACATAATACAGCTTCCGCGCGTCGGCATCGCGTATGCTGATGAAGCTGACCGCGAGGCATTATGGAGATTCAAATTAAAGCAACATGAATTATCTTGAAACCGATATTCGATACTGCAAGGGCATAGGCGAGAAGAAGGCGCTACTGTTTAACAAGCTCGGCGTCTTCACCGTCCATGACCTTGTTTCTTATTTTCCGCGGCGATACGAGAATCGCAGCAGCTTTAAGCCCATCGCCATGACGGTCGACGGCGAAACTGTCTGCATCAAGGCTCTCGCCGCCGAGGATGCCCGCCTTACGCGCATACGCAGAGGGCTGGAGCTTGTGAAATTCCGCGTGGTGGATGAGAGCGGTTCGGTTGACATAACATTTTTCAATCAGCCGTATATCAAAAACAGCATCCACCGCGGCGACAGCTTGAATATATACGGCAAGATCATCGGCGTGGGCGCAAAGCGCACGATGACAAATCCGGTTATCGAGCATGAAAACTCCGCCGGAGCTGTTACGGGACGCATCGTGCCGGTGTACGGCCTCACGACCGGGCTTTCGCAGAAGCTTATCATGAGCACTGTGCGTCAGGCGCTTGACGTCTGCGGCTCGGAGCTTCCGGAGGTTCTGCCGGAGAAGATACGCGAAAGGTATCAGCTCGCGCAGACGGGCTATGCATATGAAAACATCCATTTCCCTGCAAGCTTTGAGGATCTTGAGCTTGCGCGTCGCAGGCTGGTTTTCGAGGAGCTGTTCCTGCTGGCATGTGCCTTGGGCAAAATGAAGGGCAGCCACTCAAAGCAAAGCGGCATTGAGATGCAGGTGCAGGATGTGGAGGAGTTTTTCGCCACTCTGCCGTTTTCACCGACGGGTGCGCAGAGGCGGGCTGTTGCCGACGCTGTGAGCGATATGCAGTCGGGCAAGGCGATGAACCGCCTTGTTCAGGGCGACGTCGGAAGCGGCAAGACCCTTGTCGCAGCGGCGCTTATTTGGTATGTATGGAAAAACGGGCACACATCGGCATTCATGGCGCCCACGGAAATTCTCGCCCGCCAGCATTTTGACACGATGACTGAGCTCCTTTCGCCCTTTGGCATCCGCGTCGGCCTGCTCACAGGCTCTATGACCGCAAAGCAAAAGCGCGAGGCGAAGGCGTTTATCGCACTGGGGGAGTATGACCTCGTTGTCGGCACGCACGCGCTGTTTTCCGAGGATGTTGAATACTCCGACCTTGCCCTTGTCATCACCGACGAGCAGCACCGCTTTGGCGTGAACCAGCGCTCGAGCCTCATTTCAAAGGGCGTGCGCCCGCACGTCATGGTCATGTCCGCAACGCCTATCCCGCGCACTCTTGCGCTCATCATCTACGGCGACCTTGACATTTCCGTCATCGACGAGCTCCCGCCCGGACGGCAGACAGTTGACACCTTTGCCGTGACCGAGAGCTACCGTGTGCGTCTCAACGGGTTTATCCGCAAGCTTGTAGGCGAGGGGCGGCAGGTGTTTGTCGTCTGCCCGATGATTGAGGAAAATGAAGAGCTCCCGCCGAACATGAAGTCCGCGCAGGAGCATGCGGCCGAGCTGCAGCGATATTTCCCGGATCTTCGCGTCGCGTGTGTCCACGGTAAGCTCAAGGCCAAGGATAAAAACGAGATAATGCAGAGCTTTGTTGCCGGCAATATAGATATTCTCGTGTCCACCACCGTCATCGAGGTCGGCGTCGACGTGCCGAACGCGGCGCTTATGATAGTTGAAAACGCCGACCGCTTCGGCCTGAGCCAGCTCCACCAGCTTCGCGGCCGCGTCGGACGCGGACAGCACAAAAGCTATTGTGTCCTCGTATCGGACACGGATAACGAGCAGAGCATGTCGCGCCTGAAGGTCATGACCAAAACAAACGACGGCTTCAAGATATCCGAGGAGGATCTAAAGCTCCGCGGCCCGGGCGACTTCTTCGGTTCGCGCCAGCACGGACTTCCGGCCATGCACGTTGCAGACCTCGGCTCGGACATGAATGTGCTGCAAACGGCTCAGCAGGCAGCGCAGGAGCTGCTTTTGTCAGACCCCGAGCTCACAGCGCCGGAGCACAGGGCGCTGCGGAATGCTGTCGAGCACCTGTTTGAAATAAACGCCGATACATTAAATTAAATAAAAAAAGGGGAAGCCGTGAGGCTTCCCCTAAGTTTTTTGCCTTATTAGAAATAACGCTTGAGCAGGCCTTCGAATGCCTTGCCGTGACGGGCCTCGTCGCGAGCCATCTCGTGAACGGTGTCGTGGATAGCGTCGAGGTTGTACTGCTTTGCAAGCTTTGCAAGCTCGAACTTGCCGGCGGTTGCGCCGTTTTCTGCGTCAACGCGCATCTCAAGATTCTTCTTGGTCGAGTCGGTGATGACCTCGCCCAGCAGCTCTGCAAACTTTGCAGCGTGCTCAGCTTCCTCGTAAGCGGCCTTTTCCCAGTACAGGCCGATCTCGGGATAGCCTTCGCGATGAGCAACTCTTGCCATTGCAAGATACATGCCGACCTCGCTGCACTCGCCTTCGAAATTGGCGCGCAGACCGCTGATTATCTCCTCGCGGACATTTTCGGGAACGTCAGCGCCGAAGGTCTTGCCGACGCCTACGATATGCTCAGCTGCCCAGGACTTCTCCTCGGACTGCTTGGTGAACTTTTCGCCGGGAACATTGCAGATGGGGCACTTTTCGGGAGCAGTGTCTCCCTCGTGAACGTAACCGCATACAGGGCATACCCATTTAGCCATAATAATTTACCTCCTAAATAATAAATACACTTTACATTTTAATATGATCGACGTTCTTCGTCTTTCTGTGTTTATTATAATAGGATGCGCACAACCAAACTGTGGCGTTTGCTACAGTTTGCGAATGTTTTTAGAAATTTCGCAAAGTGCTTCGGCGGCCTCGGTGTCGCAGTCGGTGTTTCGGGCAAGATCGGCCAGCGAAAGCATGCCGACAAGCTGTCCGTTGCGGCACACGGGAAGCCTGCGCACCTGCGCTCCGGCCATCAGCCGCGCCGCATCGCCGACTAGCGTGTTGTCCGCGACGCTTATAACTCCGCGCGTCATGATATCGCCGTTTTTCGTCTCGATCGGCGACAGACCGTTTGCCACGCACCTGACGGCGATGTCGCGGTCAGTTATCATCCCACGCAGGTTACCCCTGTCATCGCACACAGGCACAGCGCCGATGTTATATTGCTTCAGCAGCCGCGCTGCCGCCGCAACGGGCTCGCTCAGCCCCACGGTCACGACGTGGTCGCTCATTATATCGAATACTCTCATTTTATCGCCTCCTGCTTAGATGATATCCAGAGCAGAAGGTCTGTATACATTATATATAATATTATTCTATAAGCTCGCTCAGTGCAGGGCCGACGGCGTTCCCGAAAAGGCGTATTGCAGCCAGCGCCTCCTGCAGAGTGTTTCCGTTGCTGCCGACTTCAAGTATCATCGAGCCCGGGGTCAGGTGCTGGTTATAGCGATACTTTGTCAGGGTTATAGGCCGCATGAGACTGGGGTAGCTTTGGCAGACCGCGTTTTGAAGATACACGGCAAGGCGCAGATTATCCCGCCAGTTTGGATGCTCAAGACCACTGGCATCACTGCCGACAAAGAGCATCAGCTGACTTGCGCACACGCCGTCCTCGGAAGCGGCGGTCTTGTAGGTCACAGTGTCCGAGCACAGCGCGTCGCGGTGCAGGTCGATGACTATTTTTATGCCGGGGTTATCGGCAAGGTATGCCTTTATCGCCTCGCAGCTTCGGTCGTATGAGCCGGTGTAGCTTGGGTAGTCAAACACCTGTGTGTCGTGGATGACATTGAGCCCATAGCCGCGCAGTATCCCGGCAAGCTCCTCGCCCACGCGGATGACGTTGAGGCTTTGGTCGAGTGTGCGGTTCGTGCCGAGGTCGTCGTATTTGTCAAGCCCGGCAGGGGAGTAGGCCTCGCTCGAGTGCGTGTGGATAATAAGTATCTGCGCACCGTCCTTATTAAGGCGGATGGGGCAGCCCTCGTCCAAGACGGCGTTTATGTCGATATCATAGCCCGAGGAATTCTTCACGGCCATGCCGCCGGATATCGTCGTCGGGATTATGGTCGGCGTGGGTTGCGTCGGCGTAGCCTCCGGAGCGGGAGCATCCAGCGGCGTGCCGGTGGGGTAGACTACCTCCTGCGTGCTGCTGTCAAGCGACAGCGTAGTTTTCACAACATTGTCGCCGTCTGCGCGCAGATACAGAGCAAACAGATATAGGCACACAAGGGCAAGTCCGCCCACTATCACCGCACCGAGCCTTTTAAGCATTCCGCTCATCCCCTTTCAGACAAGTGTATTGCCTCCGGGAGGAAAATATGTCTGTACATTTTGCGGCCGTTATGCTATGCTTGAGCTGTAGCGGTAAACCTAGTTATGTAAACCGCGAATATTCAGAATATGAGGTGGAATTATGCATATTACTTATAGACCCCGCGGCGTATGTTCGCAGCTTTTTGAGATCGATGTCGAAGACGGACGCATTGAAAAAGTGGTGGTCGAGGGCGGATGCAGCGGCAATCTGCAAGGCATTTCGCGGCTTTTGGTGGGGATGAAGATCGAGGATGCGGTCAGCCGTCTGGAGGGTATAAGGTGCGGCTTTAAGCCCACTTCCTGCCCCGATCAGCTCGCAAAAGCATTGAAAAATTGCATATAAAAATGCCGTTTTAGTTTACATAATATCTTCGCATAACAAAATCGATTTACATAATGTTATACACATGATTAACATTTGTAATAATTTTTACGGGATTTTAAGATTTTGTTGTCGAAATTCAGCTTTTGTGCAATTTGCCGAAGGCACAAAATCGTGTGTTTCGGAACAAAAAGAACCCCAAATGTTGCGGTTTTTGAACTAAGTATGTGCAAGTTGCACAATTCGACATAGCTGAATTTGTGCAATTTAACTATTTACGCGGTCGCAAAGCTTTCGTTATAATTAATATGCCCGAGAGTAATAGGGCAAACATTCGGTGTTTTGCCGAATAATTAATTATGACAGGAGCGTTGTATGAGTAAGCTGAAAAAATACAGTGTTGCACTTGCGATCGTTATCTGTCTGCTGTGCGTGCTCCTCTGCGGCTCAGCCCTTGCCGAGGAGACCGAAGAGACTGACGTCATTACCTTCACCGAAACTCCGGTGTATTTTGACGGACTGCTTTCCTGCCGCGGCTATCAGGCCGGTGACGAATACTATGTCCCGCTTGAGGCTGCCTGCGCAGTCCTCGGCTACAGTGCCGATGTCAGCTGCGATATAGAGAATAATTTGATGACCGTCGAGGTCGCCGGCATTACCATCACGGCCGGCATGGAGGATGATTACCTGTGCGCAAACGGCAGGTACCTCTACCTTCCCGACGGGTATATGGAGGTCGACGGCTCGTTCATCATCCCGGCGGAGGCACTGGCGAAGATATTTACGCTGGATGTCACGCTCGATGAGGAGCTTGAGGCCATCAGCTTCAGCACGGCAGACGAAGAGGTCCTCGCAAGCGGGGACGAATATTATGACGAGGATGATATCTACTGGATGAGCAGGATCATCATGTGGGAGTCCGGCAACCAGCCCGCCGCGGGTCAGATCGGTGTCGGAAACGTTATCCTCAACCGCGCGGGAGATGCCCGCTTCGGCGAAACGATAAAGGACGTCATATTCCAGCCGGGTCAGTTCTCCGTTGTGGAGACTGAGGCTATTTACGGCGAGCCGAGCGAAATGAGCCTTGCATGCGCAAAGCTTGTTTACGAGGGCTATAACACCGTCGGCGATTCGCTGTTTTTCCAGGTCGGACGATACTGGGGCAGCGATATGATAGAGACGACGTGGGTCACGCAGATAGGCGACCACAATTTCTTTATCTGATTGCGAAAACACTGCATGTATGCTAAAATGAGTTGGGAGATATCCCAACTCATTTTTTCTTTGGAGATAATATGGAGCAAATATTGAAAAGCGGCCTTGCGGCCATGGATATACAGACAGACGAGGCGACCCTCGCAAGCTTCAAGACGTATTACGAGTACCTTTCCGAGCGCAACAAGGTCATGAACCTGACGGCCATAAGCGGCCCGGAGGATACGGCGCGCCTGCATTTTCTCGATTGCGCGGCGCTGCTCAATATGTACGGGTTTGAAAATAAGCGCGTTATCGACGTCGGCACGGGCGCGGGCTTTCCCGGCATGGTGCTGAAGATCGCCTGCCCGAGCATCGATATAACGCTGCTTGACAGCCTGAATAAGCGCATCGACTTCCTGCGCGAGACGGGGGAGAAGCTCGGCCTGGAAAGAGCAGAATACGTCCACGCCCGCGCGGAGGAGGCGCCGAAGGAGTACCGCGGCGCGTTTGACATTGCCGTGTCGCGTGCTGTTGCAAGGCTGGGTATGCTGTGCGAAATGTGCCTGCCGTTTGTGAAGGTGGGCGGCGTATTTATCGCCATGAAGGGCCCTGACTGCGGCGACGAGGTCGCGGAGGCGGAAAACGCCATGCACCTGCTGGGCGCGGAGCTCAAGGGCATCGAGCGCTACACGATACCGGGAACGGATATCGTCCACGCCGCTGTTATGATCGAAAAAACAAAGCCCACCCATCCGAAATACCCCCGCAAATGGGCGCAGATAAAGAAAAATCCGCTTTGATAAAATAACGCACCCCTCGGTAGTTCAACCGAGGGGTGCTTGTCGTTTATTCGATCAGACTTCGTAGAAGTATCCGAGCATCGTGTAGAGGTCATTCTCAACCGTTGAGGACAGGGTTATGGTCGCAACATAGCTTCCGACCTTGACGTTTGTGATGAGCTGATACATATCGATGCCGCTGATAATGCTGTGCAGCTTAATGCCGGAGTGCTCCTCGGCGGCAAAGATCACCGTGTCCTTTTCCATGGACTGAACATCCATGCCCGCTGCCGCAAGCGGAGCTTCCAGACTGCTGAGGTTATAGTCTGTTATGTCCTCCTCGCTGAGCAGCCTGCCGTATCTTGCGCCGATGTTTTCAACAACGACGTTTATGTTCATGCCGCCGTCGTAGCAGACCGCCTGCATATCGTAAAACATATCGGCGTTTAAAAGCTCTTCCTTGAAATCATCGTCGTCAACAAAGTCGGCAGTGGTCTGCACCATCGAAAGAAGCTCATCCTCGGAAGCGTAGACCCATGTGTCGTCCAGCTCGCAGCCGAAGCCGAAATATGCATTCTCGTAAATCCTGCCGTCTGTCACCGTGCCAAGCTCAAGCTCAGGCGCCGGAGTGGGCGACGGGGTGGGCTCAGCGCCATTATCGCCCTTGTCTGCATCGTTTGCGCATGCGCACAGGGAAAACACCATGACGAGCGCAAGCAGCAGGGCAAGCAGTCTTTTATTCATCTGAATTTCTCCTTTTACTTTATGTTTCAAATGTCTCAACTATAACACGGCATGGAAGACCCGTCAAGCCGACCCAGCGCATGGGGAAGGTGCGCACCGTAAAGCCGTCATCCAAGCCGAGCAGCGCATTTAGATTGCACAGGTTTTCGACGATGAAAACGCCATTGTCTGCGCAAAGCTTATCTGCCGGCGTGTGCTCCTTTCCGCGCCGCACTCCGGCAAAATCGATGCCTATTATGGACACGCCCTTTTTAATGAGCGCAGCTATAAGCTCGTGCGAAAGCTGCGGATGCCTGTGGAAATACTCCTGCGTGCCGTAGGGATTTTTATCGCCAAAGCCCGTGTAAAACGCGGCGAACATGTCCTCTTTGACCCTTTCGATGTCGATATCCGAAAGCTCTATATCGCGGCCGTGCACCGCGCTAACGTCGAATACAATGCCTTGCCGCTTGGTGTATTCCAGCGGAAACTCTTTATCCATCACGTCAAAATGCGTCCCGATGTGGCCGGGCGGGGCAGTGTCACCGGAGGAGAGCTTCGGCGCGATGCTCAGAGTTATGTCAACCATCATTCGTATTCTCCGCCGCCTATGAATTCGCGGATGAGTGCATCGGGGGCAACGAGCGCCTCGTCAATTACGCCGAAAAGCTGAAGCGCTGGCAGCACCGTGCGCAGCTCGTCATATCTCTCAATGCCCTCGGGAACCGAGGAGAAAAGCTTTGTCGCTGTCTCGTTCATAACGGCCATTTCGTAGGGCAGGGCAGAGTCGAACATGAAGCTTGCCTTGTTTTTAAACGGCGAAATGTTTGCCTTTTCGCCTCGGCGGACATTTGCCCACATTTTAAGCGTCTGCGCGGGGTCTGCGCCGCGGAATTTATAGTCGCGCACCGTGCGCCGTACAAGGCGGAACCATGTGCCCTTGAAAACGGTCTCACCGTTAAATTCAACATTACTGCGCGCGGAAATATAGAGCTTGAACGCGTCCGGGTGGCGGGCGGTTATCATGTCGTTGAGCGCGTGTATGCCCTCGAACACAACGATCTCGTCCTTTTTGAGCTTTATGGATTTAGACGGCTCCAGCACGCGCATCTGACGCGAAAATTCGTATTTCGGAACGAATATGCGTTCGCCGTTTGCGAGCATTGAAAAATGCTCGTTTAATAGCTCCATATCAAGACACAGGGGCGACTCGAGGTCAATTTCGCCCTCCGGTGTCCTCGGAGCCGTGGCGGGGTCGACGGATTTGAAATAGTCGTCCATGCCGACGTAGTGCGCGCGCACGCCGCGCCGCTCGAGCGCCTCGCTTATCTTCCTCGCCGTCGTAGTCTTGCCCGAGCCCGATGGGCCGGACAGCAGCACGATGGGGCTTTTTCTGCTGTTTTCGAGGATCATATCGGCCGCGTTTTCAACGCGCCCTGCGTACACCGCGTCACATTCCTCAACAAAGCCCTTGGGGTCTGCAACTGTGCGGAAGTTAATGTCTTTGAGGTCAAAGGCCATGGTCAGTGCTCCTTGCTGTAGAAATCGATGATGCCCTGCTTGTCGGCGCAGGTCTTTTCGATGCCGGAAATGTACTCGGCCGGATACTTCGGCGCGAAAAAGCGTATGTTTCGCCCGCCTTCGGGGCTTATGAGCTTTGTCGACCCGCCGCCGCCGAGCGCGATGATGGAGCACAGCTCCTCCATGATGCAGACGTTGTAGATATTCTCGCTCCCGGGCTTTGCCCAGCCGACGTTTTCAAAGCCGCCGGACATGAATTTCTGCCTGTAGAGGTAGTAAGGCTCCCAACCGTTTCGGCGCAGCTTATCCTGCGATAAGTTGAGCATTTTGCTCACGTCGGCGGCCGACGGCAGCGCCGCGCCCTCGAGCGTTATGCGCGAGCCCTTTTTGAGCGAAAGCGTGTGGACGGTTATGTTCTCCGGCTGCAGCGCTATAACGGTGTCGAGCGTTTTGTTAAAGCCTAGAACGGTGTCGGCCGGAAGTCCGGCTATGAGGTCCATGTTTACGGCCATGCCGCCCACGCTGCGCACGAGATTCAGGGCATCGATTATATCCCGCGCGGAATGCTTGCGGCCTATGACGGAAAGGACGTTGTTATTCATCGTCTGCGGGTTTACGCTTATCCTGTCAACGCCGTGAGCGCGCAATGTGCGGAGCTTATCCTCCGTTATGGTGTCCGGTCTGCCGGCCTCAACGGTGTATTCGCGCAGATTGGACAGGTCAAAGCGCTCATTTAGCTTTGAGCACAGCCTGTCGAGCTGCTCTGCGCTCAGCGTGGTCGGCGTTCCGCCGCCCATGTATATTGATATGACGTTGAGCCCAAGTTTATTTACGGCCTCGGCCGCAGCGTCAATTTCCTGCATCAGCGCATCCATAAACGGCGGGATGAGCTTCATGCTCTTTTCCACCGACTGGCTCACAAAGCTGCAATATGAGCACCTTGTAGGGCAAAAGGGTATGCCGACATAAAGGCAGATATCGCGCGAACCAAGACTGTCGATGACCCTGTTTGTCACAAGGGCCGTATCGCGGCACAAAAGCGCCCTTTCGCGCGTCACGTCGTAGTCGTTCATAAAGCGCCTGACGGCTGTGTCCTCGCTCGTATCTTTAAGCTCCTCGCGGAAAAGCTTGCCCGGGCGCACACCTGTGAGCATGCCCCACGCGGGCTGGGGGTGTCCCAGCTTCATCGCCGCGCGGTAAAACGAGGTCTTTATTATCCTGCTGCACAGCTTGTCGCGCAAAATATCGTCAGTCATGATATCCGTGCGCACAGAGCATTTCGAGCTCTGCTCGCGCCCGCCTACAACAAGGCGGCAGCTTGCCGTTGTCAGCACTCTGCTCTGGCTGAGCCTTATCTCCACCCTGTCACCCTCGGGCTTGCCCTCGGGGTACTCCGGCCTTTCCTCGGGATACAGTGACAGCAGCATTTGCTCGACCGCGTATTTATAATCATGTCCACGCAAATATATTCTCACAACGCCCACTCCTTTATTGTCTTGAGTATACCACAGCTTTACACGCAACACAAAAACAAAATTTCTCCGTAAACTGTTGTAATCGGGCTGATACTTTGTTATAATTTAATATCTATAACTATAAGTGAAACTATTAATGGACATGCGGTAGACAAAAAATGAAGAAATCACAGAGTATTTTTGAACCGAATACAAGACCGTTCGTGTTTTTCCTCATCGTGTTCGCAATTGCGACGCTGATAATGAAAAACTTCTACCTCGCCGCGGCCGAGGGCATCGTCATACTTGGACTGATAATATATTCGGTGATAACGCGCACGCGCCGCCGCAAGGCACTGCTCGCGTACATCGAATCTGTCGCCTACGACGCGGAAACGGCAAAGAATAATACGCTGCTCAATTTCCCTCTGCCCATCGTCGTGTTCAGGCTCGATGACTCGCGCATCATATGGGGCAATGAGATATTCTTCTCCATAAGCGGCCTGAGCGGGACGCGCACGGACATAAGCATCGCAGAGCTCATCCCCGAATTTTCCGGCAAGTGGCTCATGGAAGGCAAAACGCAGAGCACCGACCTTTTCGAACTCAACGGCCGCAAGTATCAGATCTTCGGCAACATCGTCCGCTCCGGAAGCAATACCGACAGGGATCAGCACTTCATGGCCATCGCCTACTGGGTCGATGTGACCGATTATGAGAATATCCGTGCTGAGTTCCAGCTTTCAAAGCCCGTCGCCGCTATACTGACGATAGATAACTACGAAGAGCTTATGAAAAACCAGCCCGAGCGCGTGCGAAACGACCTGCGCGACGCTGTTGGCGATAAGCTCGACCAGTGGGGCGCGGCGACAAACGGCATAATCATCCGCTATGACCGCGACAGATACCTGTTCCTGTTTGAGGAGCGATATATGCAGGGGATAGTCGATAAAAAGTGCGATATCCTGAACGAGGTGCACCAGGTCGTGAGCCCCAGCGGTATCCACGCAACGCTCAGCATCGGCATAGGCAGGGACGGAGCAAACCTCAGCGAGGCATTGCAGTTTGCAAATCTCGCGGTCGAGATGGCGCTCTCGCGCGGCGGCGACCAGGCCGTTATAAAAAACAAGTTCAGCTTCGATTTCATCGGCGGCAAGGCCGGCGAGGTCGAGTCGAGCAACAAGGTGCGCTCGCGCGTTATGGCAAATGCGCTTGAGTCGCTCATTAAGGACGCCTCCCGCGTGCTCGTCATGGGGCATAAGTTCAGCGATATGGACAGCATAGGCGGCGCCGTCGGCATATGCAGCCTTGCCCGCGAAAACGGCAAGACCGTGCACATAGTTGCCGACACGGATAAAAGCTCTGCCAAGCCCCTTATAAAGCGCCTGCGCGAAAGCCCGGAATATAAGGACGCATTCATAACCGCTCACGAGGCGATACTGGCAGCCGACGGCAAGACGCTGCTCGTCGTTGTCGACACTAACCGCCCCGAGCAGGTCGAGGATCTGCGCCTTCTGCAATCGTGCAACCATGTGGCGGTCATCGACCACCATCGCCGCGCGGCAACCTACATAGACAGGGCAGACCTCAGCTTTATCGAGCCCTACGCTTCAAGCGTGTGCGAGCTTTTGACGGAGATACTTGAAATGTGCTCATCCTCGCCGAAGCTCACGCGCTGCGAGGCAGAGGCGATGCTCGCGGGCATAGTGCTTGACACGAAGAGCTTCACCATGCGCACGGGCGACCGTACCTTTGACGCGGCAGCCTACCTCAGACGCGCCGGAGCTGACACCGTTGCGGTCAAGAAGCTTCTGCAAAACGGCATGGATCAGACCGTTGAAAAGTATAAGATACTCCAGAGCGCACGGCTTTACCGCAACGTCGCCGTCGCAGTGCCCGACACGCCGCAGAACAGGATAGTCGCGGCGCAGGCGGCAGACGAGCTTTTGAACGTCGCGGGTGTCGATGCGTCGATGGTCATGTATCCGACGGAGGAGGGCGGCGTGTTCGTCTCGGCGCGCTCCATTGGCGATGTGAATGTCCAGCTTATTATGGAAAAGCTCGGCGGCGGAGGCAACCGCGCCGCAGCCGCAGCACAGATAGACGGCCTGTCGCTGACCAAGGCAGTCAGTGAGCTGTATGCCGCAATAGATGAGTATATCGATTCGTGATTATTCACGGGAAAGGAACAAGCTATGAAAGTTATATTCAATGTTGATGTAAGAGGTCAGGGAAAAAAGGGCGAGCTGAAGGAAGTCTCCGACGGCTACGCACGCAACTACCTGCTCCCGCGCAAGCTCGCGAGCGAGGCAACGACCGATAACATAAACGCGCTCAAGCTCAAGGAAAAGGCAAAGGCCGCGCAGATGGCGCGCGAAAAGGCCGAGGCCGAGGCCAACGCAAAGAAGCTGGGCGAAGTCACCGTAACGGTGCGCGCAAAGGCCGGCGGAGCGGGCAAGCTCTTCGGCGCTGTCACCTCGCAGGAGATAAGCGACGCACTGCGCCAGCAGCACGGCATAGAAATTGAGAAGAACAAGATAGTCCAGCCTGAGCCTATAAAGACCTTCGGCGCGTTCCAGGTCAAGGCCAAGCTCGGCTATGAGATATCCGGCACGATAAACGTGCTCGTCATTGAGGCATAAGCTTTAAATATTTAGTCTGAACGAGGAGTTAAGGCATGGAAGAATTATTGGGCAGACAGGCGCCGCACTCGGCCCCTGCCGAACAGGCGGTCATAGGCTCGATGCTTATCGATACGCGCTGCATCCCGGACGTTGTTGAGCGTCTGCGCGGCACGGAGTTCTATGTAAAGCAAAACAGGGACATATTCGAAACTATATACGCCATGTTCTCCTACGGGCAGACCATCGACCCCGTCACGGTGCTCGATCAGATGAAGGTGCGCGGGGTGTACACCGATGCAAGCACCGAGTACCTTGCCGAGCTCATGCGCATAACGCCGACGGCGGCAAACGTCCTTGAATACGCTGCCATCGTGCGCGACAGGGCGCTGCTCCGCAACCTCGCAACGGCCGCGGATGAGATAAATAACCTTGTCTACGAGGGCTCGGGCGAGGCGGAAAACATCCTCGAAGCGGCAGAGAGCAAGATATATGCCCTCCGCCAGGGCCGCAATATCGGCGGACTTCTGCCGATATCGACGGTCGTTCAGACTGTGTATGAGAATATATCCGAGGCTGCATCCAGTGGCAAGGTCATCCCCGGCATTTCCACGGGACTTAAAGACCTGGATAAATTCATCCTCGGCCTTAACAAGGGTGAGCTCATCCTCATAGCTGCGCGCCCCGCGATGGGCAAAACGAGTATCGCGCTCAACATCGCCATGGACGTTGCGAAAAATTCGGATAAAACGGTCGCGGTGTTTTCGCTGGAAATGAGCCGCGAGCAGCTTGTCAGCAGGCTTCTTGCGCGTGAGGCATCCGTTCCTTCGCAGAATATGCTGACAGGTCAGCTCAGCCCCGATGAGTGGCGGCGTCTTGCCTCGGCCGCGCAGCAGGTGAGTGCAACGGATATGCGCATTGACGATAACTCCATGCTCACCGTTGCCGATATGCTCGCCCAGTGCCGCCGGCTTTCAAACCTCGGCCTTGTCGTCATCGACTATCTCCAGCTCATGCAGTCTGCCGGCGGTAAGCAGAGCTATAACGAAAACCGCCAGCAGGCCGTCAGCGATATCAGCCGAATGCTGAAGATAATGGCCAAGGAGCTGAACATTCCCGTCATATGCCTGAGCCAGCTCAACCGTGCGGCCGTCGGCAGGAGCGATAAGCGCCCCATGCTCAATGACCTGCGTGATTCCGGCGCTATCGAGCAGGATGCCGATGTTGTCATCGGCCTGCACCGCGAGGGCTATTACGATCAGGAAAGCGCAGACCCCTACCTTGCCGAAGCCATAGTCCTCAAAAACCGCAAGGGTCAGACGGGAACGGTGTATCTGCAATGGCTGCCTGAGTTTACGAGCTTCGGCAACCGCTCCGCGAAAACCGATGACGATTACTGATTTTATTGAAGAAAACGGATTGCTCAGCCGTGGCGACAGGGTGCTGTGCGCCGTATCCGGCGGGGCAGACTCCATGTGTATGCTCCACTGGCTGCATGAAAACGCAGAAAAGCTCGGCATAACGGTGTGCGCCGCGAGCTTTGACCATATGCTCCGCGGCGAGGAATCGGCCGCCGATTGCCGCTTTGTGGCCGACTGGTGCGCAAAAAACGATATCCAATGCGTCCTCGGCTCGGGCGATGTCCGCGCCCGTGCGCGAAAAGATGGGCTCAGCGAGGAGGAGGCTGCCCGCACATGCAGGTATGAATTTCTCCAAAGCGCGGCAGAGCGCCTTGCCTGCAATGTCATTGCAACGGCGCATAACGCAAACGACAATGCCGAAACGCTGCTGTTTAACCTCGCCCGCGGCGGCGGACTCAAGGGGCTGTGCGGCATCCCGCCGCGCCGCGGTAATATAATCCGCCCGCTGCTTGCGACGACCCGCGAGGAGATAGAGCGGTATAACGCCGAAAACGGCATAGAATTTGTCACCGACAGCTCAAACGCTGCCGATGACTACACCCGCAACCGCATACGCCATCATGTGACGCCTGTGCTGCGGGACATTAACCCTGCGTTTTTCACGGCTGCCGCACGCACGGCGCAGCTCCTGCGAGAGGACGAAAAGTGCCTTGACGATATGGCAAGAGAAGCGCTGGATAAATATTATGTAAACCAAACATTCCCCGCTGCCGAGCTCCTGCGCCTGCCGAAGCCCATTGCCATGCGCGTTCTGCGCCATATATGCGGAAGCTCATTGAGCTATGCCCACGCTCGGTCTGTGTACGACATTGCGCGCTCTGCGGAGTTTAAAAGCGCCGATGTAAGCGGCATGCGCGTTTCCTGCGACAGGGGAGTGCTCCACTTTAACGCGCAGCGCGTGACGATAGCGCCGCGCACATTGCTTATCGGCCAATGTGTACCCATTCCCGAGCTTGGGATGGAGGTAAAGGCCGAAATCGTTGACGATTGCAAAGAAGTTTTCAAATCGTTTAATATTTTGTACTTCAAATACGACAGTATTTGTGGTAATATAACCTTTACGTCCCGCCGCGACGGAGATAAGCTCCGTCTGGCCCACAGAAGGTGTACCAAAAGCCTCAAGGACCTGTTCTCGGAGGCCAAAATGAGCGTTTATGAGAGAGATATGACGCCGGTACTCAGGGACGATAAGGGGGTCATCGCCGTTTACGGCTTTGGCACAGACGAAAGGGCGCTTGCCCGACCCGGGGACAGGGTCATTCGGGTCACGATTAATAAAACAGAGCACACGGGGGACAATTGAAAGATGAGAAACGATATTGAGAGAGTTTTTTTCACGGCTGAGGAGATAGAGGAAAAAGTCTCGGAGCTTGGCCGTCAGATATCCGAGGATTTTGCCGGCAAGGAGCCGCTGTTCGTCGGCGTTTTGAAGGGCTGCTTCGTTTTCATGGCAGACCTTATGCGCCATGTGAGCATACCCTGCTCGATGGACTTTATGGCCGTATCGTCCTACAAGGGCGGCACGAAGTCGACCGGCGCTGTTGAGATACAGAAGGACCTCGGCCAGAATATCGAGGGTCGGCACATCATCATCGTCGAGGATATTCTCGACAGCGGCAACACCCTCAATTATCTCAAGACCTATCTCATGACGCGCAACCCCGCGTCTGTCACCATTGCAACGCTTATGGATAAGCCCTCCCGCAGGACGGCGCCTGTTTATGCGAAATATTCATGCTTTGAAGTGCCCGATGAATTCGTCGTCGGCTACGGCCTTGACTATGACGAATTGTACCGCAACCTGCCTTACATCGGCGTGCTCAAGCCCGAGATATATACAAAGTAAATGGCAGGGGAGCAAGTCCCCTTTTTAATGTAAGGACGTGATTAATTGAAACCACAGCGCAACAGAGCAAGAGATATAGGCTTTTATGTCCTGATATTGGTGCTGCTGGCATGCACCATGTTCACTCTGCTCAACCAGGAACCTGAAAACGAGCTCAGCTACGCCCAGGTCAAGGACTATTTCACAGGCGAGAAGGTCGAGGAGTTCACCTATAACGGCTCTAAGAACATCCTTGAAATGAAAGTTAAGGACTCGACCGCCAAGGACGGATATACGACCGTCTATTATAAGATGTACAGCTTTTCGCTGTTCTATGAGGATTTCGGCGAGCTTATCGAGGAGCAGTACGACAAGGGCATAATCAAGGACTATCAGATCGAGCCCGTGCAGTCGACATGGTGGCTGCAGCTTATCCCCTATGTTCTGTTCATCGGCTTCATGATCTTCTGGATCGTGATGATGCAGCGCGCGCAGGGCGGCGGCGGTGCCGGCGGCGCGATGAAATTCGGCAAGGCGAGAACGCGCCTTGGCAGCGAAGAGAAAAACCGCAAGACCTTTAACGACGTTGCCGGTGCAGACGAAGAAAAGGCCGAGCTTCAGGAGCTGGTCGAGTTCCTCAAGGACCCCAAGTCGTTCACCAAGATGGGCGCGAGGATACCCAAGGGCGTCCTGCTCGTAGGCCCTCCGGGAACAGGTAAGACCCTGCTTGCAAAGGCAGTCGCAGGCGAGGCGGGCGTTCAGTTTTTGTCCATCTCCGGCTCTGACTTTGTTGAGCTTTACGTCGGCGTCGGCGCATCGCGTGTGCGCGATCTGTTCGACCAGGCAAAGAAGGTCGCTCCGGCCATCATATTCATCGACGAGATCGACGCTGTCGGCCGTCAGCGCGGCTCCGGTCTCGGCGGCGGTCACGACGAGCGCGAGCAGACCCTTAACCAGCTGCTTGTCGAGATGGACGGCTTCGGCAACAACGAGGGCGTCATCGTCATGGCGGCAACTAACCGTGCCGACATCCTTGATAACGCGCTGCTGCGTCCCGGCCGCTTTGACCGTCAGGTCTATGTCGGTATGCCCGATATAAAGGGCAGGGAAGCGATCCTGCGCATCCACGCCCGCGGCAAGCCGCTTGCCGACGATGTTGACCTGAAGTCCATCGCAAAGGGCACGCCCGGCTTCTCCGGCGCAGACCTTGAAAACCTCATGAACGAGGCAGCTCTGCTGGCTGTGCGCCGCAAGCACCGCTTCGTCACGATGGAGGACTGCGACGAGGCTATACTCAAGGTCGAGATGGGCCCCGAGAAGAAGAGCCGCAAAATGTCGGACAAGGCAAAGCGCCTGACCGCTTACCACGAGTCCGGCCACGCCATCGCCTCGAAGTTCCTCGAGCATACCGACCCCGTGCACTATATCACCATCATCCCGCGCGGAATGGCCGGCGGCTTCACGCTCTATCGCCCCGATGAGGACGCGGAGAACTTCACCTCCAAGGCGCAGATGTTCGAGCGTATCGTGTCCTGCCTCGGCGGACGCATCGCCGAAAAGCTGTTCCTTGAGGATATCTCCACCGGCGCGTCCGGCGATATCCAGCAGGCGACGAGCATTGCGCGCAACATGGTCACCCGCTACGGCATGAGCGAGAAGCTCGGCCCCATCCAGTACGACAGCTCCGACCACAGCATCTTCATCGGCCGCGACTTCGGCACGACCAAGAGCTATTCCGAGGAGACGGCCGCCCTCATCGACGAGGAAGTCAAGCGCATCTTCGACGAGGCCGCCGCGCTGTGCGAGAAGATACTCACCGAGCACCGCGATACGCTTATCGGCGTTGCAGAGTACCTGCTTGAGAATGAGTCGATGGATCGCGAGACCTTCGATTTCTATTGCGAGCACGGCACCTTCCCCGCGCCGAAGGCGAAGCCCGCCATGCAGGACGACACTATCGAGCGCCCCGCGCGCAAGATAGCCCGTTTTGACGATCCTCCCACGGAGGACGCCTCCGCCGGCATGGCCGACGCCCCCGACGATTCGGACAAAACTTGATAATCTACAAAACCGACAGCATCAGCTGTCGGTTTTTTTAATAGCGCTTTGACGCACCTACCAATACGCATATTGCCGTAGCCCGGTTCGAAAATGCCGACGAAACCATAAAGCTGACGCGTAAGGTGAGTGCGATGCATAGCTTTGCAGCGCTCTATTTGAGCCTTCCCCTTGAGGGGAAGGTGTCACGGCTGTGCCGTGACGGATGAGGTGGATTATATCTGCGGCGTTAGCCGCCACTGCATTTTGACTCCCCCTTGCACAAAGGAGCCAAGGGCAAATGTTTTGCTCAGCAGTATTGATTTT
Source organism: uncultured Oscillospiraceae bacterium (assembly GCA_964634435.1). Taxonomy (GTDB): domain Bacteria; phylum Bacillota; class Clostridia; order Oscillospirales; family Oscillospiraceae; genus F23-B02. The sequence continues at coordinate 19,160 of CAZWJM010000020.1, forward strand.
GGTTGCACTGTGTAGGGAATGGGTTTACCCATTCCGCTTGTAATTTATTTGCCGGTAATTGAGGGATGCGGAACAGGTAAAGGCTTGCGCAATACGCATGGCCATGATTTGCGCAGAATCCAACACAAACAAGCACCCCGTGGAATTTTCCACGGGGTGCTCTTTATAGGGGGAACGGGGGATCAGGCCATGTATCTGTGGATGAAGGTGACGATCTGCGCGCGGGTGCAGGAATCGTTGGGAGCGAAGAGGCTGCCGCCGGTGCCGTTGGTGATGCCGTTTTCGACGGCCCAGGCCACTGCGTTGGAGTAGTATTCGCTCACGGGTACGTCGGAGAAGCTTGCCGAGGCGCCGGTCGTGCCGCCGTCGGCGCGGTTGAGGAAGGTGACGACCTGCGCACGGGTGCATTCAGCGTCAGGGGAGAAGGTGTCGTCGCCAGTGCCGGTGGTGATACCCCTGGACACTGCCCACTTTACCGCGTCGTAGTAATAGTCGCTTGCGCTTACGTCCTTGAAGCCTACATCGCCGTCGACTTCCTCGCTGCCCATTGCGCGCCACAGGAAGGTTACGACCTGTGCGCGGGTGCAGGTATCGTCGGGGGAGAAGGTGGTGTCGCTCGTGCCGGTGGTGATGCCCTTATTGAAGGCCCAGCCGATGGCTTCCTTGAAGTCGGATATGAGGTTCTTTATATCCGTGAAGAAGCCGACGGAGGAATCGTCGTCAACATCGTCGCTTCCGGTGTCGGTATCGGTGCTGCCGATGACGGTGCGCCAAAGCTGGGTGCCCATGAAGGGGTTGGCCGTGCCGATGACCATCCAGCCCTGCTCGTCATTCGTTGCGAATGCGCGCAGACCGTGGTTGTACGGGTCGCCGAAGCCGTCACGGGTGAGCGTCTCGAGGGTGAGGACGCCGTTGTTGGACTCGATGGTGTACAGACCGAAGCCGCGCTCTGCGCGGGACAGGTACTTCAGGCAGGTGAGCAGATCCTTCATGTTCTCAAGCTCGGTCACGCGCACGAGCATAGCATATGCGTCCTTGAGGCTCTGCGGGAGCTTGTCGGTCAGACTCGAGAAGATGTTGTTTGCTTCCTCGTACTTCTCGGCGAAGGTCGCGATGTCGTTTGTCTCGACAAGGTCAGTCATGTCGCCAAGGAGGCTGTTGAGCTTGAATATCTTGTTGATGGTCGAGGTGGTGTACTTGAGGTTTTTGATGATGAGGCTGCCGTCGATAAGCTGCTTTATGAGCGAGGCGTGCTGCTCGTCGCTTATCTCGACGCTGCTGTCCTCTGCCTGAGCATCCTCGACTGCCTCGTCAACGAGGGTCGTTGCCTTGTCCTTGGAAAGGGCGGAGAACAGGCCGCGGGATGCGGTGCTCTCATCGTCCTTGGACGAGAACATGAGCTTGAACATGACCTTGAGGTAGTTTACCTGGCTTGCCCACTCCTCGCGCGACATTTTCAGCAGGTCGCCGTTAGTGAACTGGCCGAGGGGATGCAGCAGGGAGCTGGTGTCGAAGGTGCCGAGGAAGAGCTTGCCGTCAAACACCTTGGACTGCCAGAAATACTGGTTTTCATAGTCGCCGAAGCCGGACTCACTGCACAGGATGCCGCCGTTGGGGAACATATCTGTCGGCTCGCCGACGATGAGCTCGATGTTCTCATTTTCGTCCATGCGGTAGAGGTTAACCGACTGTTCAAGGTTTCTTGCGAGGAAGCCGAAGTCCTGCTCGAACATGAGCTCCTCAAGGGGGATCTCCTCGTCGTTATATTCGCCTATGTAGAGGTAGCCGTCATAGATGCACATGTTGCAGGCCGCTGCACGGGTACGCTCGGGATCGATGCCGAAGGTGTACTTTGCGCCGTCTGCCTTGTCGCCGATGACAGGCGTCCAGGTCCATGCGTCGGGGTCGTTCCAGTCGCCGCTGCAGTCGCCGCGAACGATGGCGAAGGAGCGCATAGTGTCACCAACGCGGGTCTCGGGCGTACCGGAGCACATTGCAACATACAGACTGCCGCCGTATTCGACGATCTCCCAAATGCCGCCGCCGTACACGCTGTCAACATAGCGGATGGCGGGGTAGTCAAACAGATCTTCCTGAACGGCGATCTTCGTGAAGCTCGACTGACCTGCGGAGGGGTTATCGGAAATGAGCAGGTAAGCACCCTCAAGGCCGACGTTGCTGACGACGAGCTTGTCTTCATAAACTGCCATGCCGCGGATGCCGGTGCAGATGCCCTTCTTGTATGCCGCGTAGTATTCCTGCGCGTTGGACAGGCCGACATAGACCTTGGTGACCTTGTCGGTTGCGGGGTCGACCTCATAGATGCTGGGCAGGCCGCCCTGACCGTCGTTTACGCTTCCGCAGAAGTATATCTTATCGCGGAACATTATCGCATTGCGGAAAAGGGGAGCGCCGTTACCGAGAGTGTCGGACATAAGAAGCGTCATCTCGCCCGTGTGGACATTGACCTTGACGAGAACGCCCTTGGAGTTGCCGCCGTCCTCCTGGCCGTAGAAGAACGAGCCGTTGAAGATGGCGTTGAGCTCGGCGCGCATGACTTCCTCGTCGAAGTCATGGCCCATGACGGTGTCCATCGCGGTGAGGGTCTGACCCATTGCCGCGTAGCAGGTGCCGACATAGACATAGTCGCCGTAAGCCATCGCAGCCCAGGAATAGCTTTGGCCGCGGTCGCCCTGACCGTCTGCGCCTTCGACAGTGCCTGTGACTGCGACCTTGCTGCTTCCCATGTAGTCAACAAGGCCGTCGGGCTCTTTGACTCCGGAATCGGGGTGCGAGATCTTGCCGAAGTCGTATTCGCCCGCTGTGTAAACCGTCGGCGTTTCGAAATAGCCGTCGCTTCCTTCAACGGCGTATGCCGGAACAGCAAGGGTGAATATCATTGCCGCGACCATTATAAGAGTAATGAGCCGCTTTGCGCTGTTTTTCATATTTCGCTTCTCCTTAGAAATTGTTAAATTTGTTGCTAAGCTGTCTCCAATATAACATGAATGTTAAGATAAAGCAATATACATTCGGCTTAAAATGTGTCTATTTCTAAATCAAACATTATGCAAACGTATAGGATTAGCTGCACATTGCGGTATTAAATAGTATAAAAACATGAATATAAGCGAACCAAAGTATAAAACAAAACAAATTAACGGAATAAGGTATAAAAACATATGAAAACTGAACTCGATGTATATATTGCAAAAAGCTCAAAAAGCTTTTACATATAGGCCAAAGTGTGATATGATATACTATCATTGTGTTTCAGGAGAATAAGATGCTGGAGAAACTTAAACAGCTTGATAACAGATATTCCGAGCTTGGACAGCGCATGGAAAACGGCGATATTTACGCCGATCCCGCGGCGTACACCAAGTGCGTGCGCGAGATGAAGGAGCTTGAGCCGATAGTCATGGCCTATCGCGAGTATGCTTCCTGCGTGCAGACGATGAAGGATGCCGAGGAGCTTATGGCAGACCCCGAGTTTGCCGAGCTTGCCGAGGAGGAATATAACGAGGCAAAATCGCGCATGGATGAGCTCAACGAAGAGCTCAAGATCCTGCTTCTGCCAAAAGACCCGAACGACGAGCGCAACGTCATAATGGAGATACGCTCCGGCGTCGGCGGGGAGGAGAGCTCACTTTTTGCGCACGATCTGTTCAGGATGTATTCAATGTACGCCGAAAGCAAGGGCTGGAAGATAGACATCGTAAACCTCAACGAGACAGAGCTTGGCGGCATAAAGGAAATGAGCTTCGTCGTCGAGGGCACGGGTGCGTATTCGCGCCTGAAGTTCGAAGCCGGCGGGCACAGGGTGCAGCGCGTTCCGGAGACGGAATCCGGCGGAAGGATCCACACCTCGGCCGCGACCGTGGCGGTATTGCCCGAAGCCGAGGAGGTCGAGTTTGAAATTAACCCTGCCGACCTGCAGATAGACACCTATCGCTCCTCCGGCGCGGGCGGCCAGCACGTCAATAAAACCGAAAGCGCCATACGCATAACCCACCTGCCCACGGGCGTCGTCGTCGAATGTCAGGACGAGCGCAGCCAGTATAAAAACAAGGACAGGGCGATGAAGATCCTGCGCTCGAAGCTATATGAGGCTGAGCAGCAGAAGCAGGCGGCGGCGATAGCGGCCGAGCGCAAAAGTCAGGTCGGCTCCGGCGACAGATCGGACAGGGTGAGGACCTATAACTTCCCGCAAAACCGCGTGACAGACCACAGACTTGTCGGCGATGTGCGAAACTTCAACATCCAAAACGTCCTCAACGGCGACCTTGACCCGATAATCGACGCACTCGTGACAGCCGACCAGGTCGAAAAGCTTAAAAGGCAGGCCGAGAGCTGATGAAAACGAAGATAATAAATAATGAAGATGCCCTGTTTGAGGCATCCGAGCTTATAAAACGCGGCGAGCTTGTTGCCGTGCCGACGGAAACGGTGTATGGCCTTGCGTGCAATGGCCTGTGCGCCGAGGCGGTCGAGCAGGTGTACGAGGTAAAGGGCAGGCCGGAGGTAAAGCCGCTGTCGCTTATGCTGTACAAGGGTGCGGATATATCGGCTTACTGCCGCAATGTCCCGCCGCAGGCAAAAACGCTAATCGACAGGTTCTGGCCCGGCCCGCTTACGATAGTGCTGGAGTCTGAGCCCTGCGTTCCCGATATCGTCCGCGCAGGCGGCGCGACCGTTGCTCTGCGCTGTCCGGATCATCCCATGACGCAGAAAATGCTTGAGCTTGCCGCCGTTCCTTTTGCCGCGCCCTCTGCCAATCCCTCGGGCGAAAAAAGTCCTGTTACGGCGCAGGGCGTGCTTGGCTATTTCGACGGCAGGATAGCCGCCGTTGTCGACGGCGGACGCTGCGGCCTCGGCCTTGAGTCGACGATAATCGATATGAGCCGTGCGCCGTTTAAGATCCTGCGGCAGGGCGCTCTGCCGCGTGAGGAAATCGCCGCGGCGCTTGCCGAAAAGCTCAGCGTCATCGGCATAACCGGCGGCACCGGCTGCGGAAAAACGACCGCGCTCAATTGCCTCGAGGAGCTTGGCGCACTTATAATCGACTGCGACGCTGTGTATCACGAGCTCTTGGCAAACAGCAGCGAGATGCTCGGCGATATCGAAGCCGCGTTCCCCGGAACGGTGACGGACGGTGCGCTCGACCGCAAGGCACTCGGCGCGCGCGTGTTCTCCGACGATGGGAAGCTAAGACAGCTAAACACCATCACCCACGGCTACATATCCCGCGCCGTGCGGGAAAGGCTGATGGAGTGGGCGCTTTCCGGCGGCACGGTTGCGGCGATAGACGCCATCGCGCTTATTGAAAGCGGACTTGGCAAGCTCTGCGGCACCGTTGTCGGCGTTACGGCCGATTCAGATAAGCGCATTGCGCGTATTATGCAGCGCGACGGCATAAGCTATGAATATGCCGCCATGCGCGTTGCGGCGCAGAAGCCCAACGAATTTTTCGAGCAAAACTGCACATATGTGCTTAAAAATAACGGCAGTGCCGAGGAATTTGAAAACGAATGCAAAAATCTATTTAAGGAAGTATTGAAAAATGAGTGAAATCAGAGACGAATTGTTCTACACGCAGAAAAACGGCTACGACCTTATGAGCACGCAGCAGCGTATCGATATGGAGGACTACTGCCGCGGCTATATGTCGTTTCTCAATGATGCGCGCACCGAGCGTGAGGCGGTGGAGATCGCCATCGAGCTTGCCGAGGATAACGGCTTTGTCGAGTATGTCGACGGTATGGAGCTCAAGGCGGGCGATAAGGTTTATTGCAATAACCGCGGCAAGGCGCTGATGCTGGCTGTTATCGGCAAAAAGAGTTTGGCCGAGGGCTGCGTCATCGCGGGCGCGCATGTCGACTCTCCGCGCATCGACTTAAAGCAGAATCCCCTGTACGAGAGCGACGAGCTTGCGTATTTCAAGACCCATTACTACGGCGGCATCAAGAAATATCAGTGGGTCACCATCCCGCTCGAACTGCACGGCGTTGTCGCGCTCAAGTCCGGCGAAGTCGTCAGCGTCAGCATCGGCCGCGACGCCGCCGACCCGCAGTTTGTCATAACCGACCTCCTGCCGCATCTCGGCAAGGATCAGATGAAAAAGACCATGGAGGAAGGCATCTCCGGCGAGGGCCTGAACATCCTCATCGGCAGCGTGCCTTATGCCGACGAAGGTAGCGACAGGGTTAAGCTTGCTGTCATGAGCATACTCAATGACCGTTACGGCATCGTCGAGGAGGACTTCCTCTCGGCAGAGCTCACCGCAGTCCCCGCATTCGACGTGCGCGAAATCGGCCTTGACCGCTCCCTCATCGGCGGCTACGGCCACGATGACCGCGTGTGCGCATATGCCGAGCTCAAGGCCATGCTGGATATCGACAAAACGCCCGAAAAGACCTGCATCTGCATCCTTGCAGACAAGGAGGAGACGGGTTCGGACGGCGTAAGCGGCATGCAGAGCAGCGCATTCGAGTGCTTCATGGAAGAGCTGTGTGCAAGCCAGGGTGTGGCTCTGCGCCGCTGCTTCAAAAACAGTTTCTGCCTGTCTGCCGACGTCACTGCGGCGTTTGACCCGAACTTCCCCGAGGTCAGCGAAAAGCGCAACGATTCAAAGCTCAACTACGGCATGGGCATCTGCAAGTTCACCGGCGCGCGCGGCAAAAGCGGCACGAGCGACGCCTCGGCCGAGGTCGTGGGCTATCTGCGTAAGCTGTTTGCCGATGCGGGTGTTGTATGGCAGATGTCGGAGCTTGGCAAGGTCGACCAGGGCGGCGGCGGCACCATCGCAAAGTACATGGCAAATCGCAATATCGACACCATCGACGCGGGCGTGCCCGTCATGAGCATGCACTCGCCCTTCGAGGTCGTTGCAAAGTTTGACTGCTACATGACCTATCTCGGCGTGCTCGCCGCGTACAGGGCATAAATCAGGTAATAATATCACCCCATACCTGCCACAATAGGTATGAGGTGATTTTTTTATGGACGAGCTAAAGGAACTGGGCGCAGCTCCGGCGCGCGGCGCGCAGGGCGTCATCCACTGCCTGTCGATAATCGGGCAGATCGAGGGGCATCAGCTTTTGCCGGAGGACACGAAGTCGACAAAATACGAGCATGTTATGCCGCTTTTGGCTGCCGTGGAGGAGTCGGAGGATATAAAGGGGCTGCTTATCCTGCTCAACACCGTCGGCGGCGATGTCGAGGCGGGGCTTGGCATTGCAGAGCTCATCGCGGGCATGAAAAAGCCCACCGTGTCGCTCGTCCTCGGCGGCGGCCACTCCATCGGTGTACCGCTTGCAGTCGCGGCAAAGCGCAGCCTCATTGCACCCTCGGCGGCCATGACCATCCACCCCGTGCGCTTGAACGGCGTCGTCATCGGCGTGCCGCAGACCTATAACTATTTTGCCCGCATCCAGGAGCGCATCGTCGGCTTTGTCACCGGGCATTCGAATATAAGCCGTGCGCGGCTCAATGAGCTCATGATGGCCACCGACGAGCTTGCAAACGATGTCGGCAGCGTCATCTACGGCCGCGAGGCGGTTGAGTGCGGCCTTATAGACGACCTTGGCACCCTCTCCGACGCCCTCCAATGGCTGCACGAGGAGATATCGAAGACGGAGTAGAGCCTCCCACGAGGCCGCCTGCTGTTAAAAAAGCATAAATTTGTGCATTTATATTGACAAAACGCGCGAAATGGTATATTATGTGAACACTTCATGGTTGTTGTG
>CAZWJM010000021.1:0-26847 GCA_964634435.1 uncultured Oscillospiraceae bacterium
TTTTACTCCCTTATGACTATATCGTCTTTGGATTTATATATGCCGTTTGCGGGGACGGTGCCGCGGACGGAGGAGGTCGGGTAGACGCTGGCGTGGCGGCCGAGGACTGCACCGGGGTTGAGGACGCTGTTGCAGCCGACCTCGACATAGTCGCCGAGGATGGCACCGACCTTTTTGCGTCCGGTCTCTATAAGCTCTGCGCCGTTTTTTACAACGACAAGGCTCTTATCGCTTTTGACATTCGAGGTTATTGAGCCCGCGCCCATATGCGCCTTATAGCCGAGAATCGAATCGCCGACATAATTATAATGCGGGGTCTGGACATTGTCGAAAAGGACGACATTTTTAAGCTCTGTTGAGTTCCCGACGACGGCGTTTTTGCCGACTATCGCGCTGCCGCGGATAAATGCGCAGTGGCGCACCTGCGCGCCGTGGTCGATTATGCACGGTGCGCCGAGGTATGCCGAGGAGAAAACCTCCGCATCGCGCGCGACCCAGACGTTTTCCGCACGCATTTCATACTCATCCTCCGGCAGAGTTTTGCCGAGGGCAACGATGAAATCGCTTATATCCGCAAGCACCTCCCAGGGGTAGGTCTTGCCCTCGAAAAGCGGCGCGGCAATGGTCTTGCTAAGATCAAGCAGGTCATTTATCGTGTACATTTTACTTCACCTTTATGAGCATTCCGCATTTTTGCATGGCGTTTATGATATAGTCGACGCACTCCTCGCACTCTTCGTGCGTTTTGGCCTCGGCCATCACGCGCAGGACAGGCTCGGTGCCGCTCTTGCGCAGGAGAATGCGGCCGTTTTCGCCGAGCTTTGCTTCCATATCGCTCACAGCCTTTTTGACCTCGGGGCAGTCGAGTGTCTCGTCCTTATCGGTAACAACGACGTTTTTAAGAAGCTGCGGATACATTACCACGGGAGCTGCAAGGGTCGAGAGCGGCTGCTTGCTCTCGCACATGGCCTCCATTATCTTTATTGCCGTGAGTATACCGTCGCCGGAGTTTGCAAGGCGGCCGAATATTATATGGCCCGACTGCTCGCCGCCGAGGATATGGCCGTTTGCGCGCATGTTTTCGGCAACGTATTTATCGCCGACGGCGGTCTTTTCATAGCCAATACCGAGCGCGTCCAGCGCCTTATAAAGGCCCATATTGCTCATGACGGTCGTGACTATCTTCTTGTCGCCGAGCATACCGGCATCCTGCATGTACTTGCCGCAGACGTAGAGGATATGGTCGCCCGTCACGACATTGCCCTTTTCGTCGACAGCAAGGCAGCGGTCAGCGTCGCCGTCAAAGGCAAAGCCGACATCGAGCTTATTATCGAGCACGAACTTCTGCATCTGCTCGATATGGGTCGAGCCGCAGTTTACGTTTATGTTTATTCCGTCGGGTGTGTTGGATATGACGTAGGTATCCGCGCCGAGGGCATCGAACACGCTTTTGGCCATCATCCATGTCGAGCCGTTTGCGCAGTCAAGGCCCACCTTCTTGCCCTTATACGAGCGCGTTGCAAGCGAAATGAGAAAGCCAATGTATCTGTTGCGGCCGGCGGAGTAGTCGACTGTACGGCCGATCTTCTCGCCCGTTGCATAGGGCAGGCAGTCCTTTTCGCCGGCGGCGGCACGGTCGATGTATGCCTCGATCTCGTCGAGCACCTCATCGCCCATCTTCTCTCCCCTGCCGTTTATGAGCTTTATGCCGTTATCGTAATACGGATTGTGGCTTGCCGATATCATGATGCCGCAGTCGAAGTCATCGGCGCGGGCAACATAGGAAACGCTTGGCGTTGTTGTGACATGCAGAAGATACGCATCGGCGCCAGAGGCCGTAAGTCCGGCGCACAGGGCAGACTCGAGCATATAGCTTGAGCGGCGCGTATCCTTGCCGATAACGACCCTCGCCTTTTTATCCTTGCCGTAATACCAGCCGAGGTAGCGGCCTATTTCAAACGCGTGCATGACGGTAAGGCCGACGTTTGCCTCGCCGCGAAATCCGTCAGTTCCGAAATATTTACCCATAATATTCTCCTTTTAATTGAGCTTTGCGGCGGCTTCCTCGTCCAGCAGCAGGGTCATGTTCATATGCATCTGCAGCATTGCCGCGGGGACATAGGTCGAGGTCTTGCCATATACAAGCTTATGGACTATCTCCGCCTTTTCGCTTCCGAACGCGACGAGGATGACGTTTTTGGCATCGCACAGTGTTTTAAGCCCCATAGTCACGGCCTTTTCAGGGACATTTTCCGCTCCGCCGAACTCCTGCGCCTTCATCTGCTTCGTCTTATCGGTAAGGAGTACCTCGCGCGTATACGAATCATAGGGTGACGCAGGCTCGTTAAAGCCGATGTGACCATTTATTCCAATGCCGAGGACGGCAAGCTCAAGCCCGCCGCAGTCGGCTATAGTTTCGTCGAATTTATCCGCATTCTCCGCCGTAGGGGTATAAACGCAGCTTATGCCGAGCTTTGAATACAAAGTACTATCAAGGTGCTTTGCGCACGAGCGCTCATCCTCTGCCGAAAGGCCGAGGTATTCGGCAACGGTAAAGCCCTTGCAGGCGGAAAAGTCAGCGCCCTTATTTTCGGCAAGGGCGGCATAGACGCTCTCTGTGCTCTCCCCCGCTGCAAAAGCGATCGCACATTCAGGCTTTTCGCTAACTGTATCTGCTATCATTTTGGCTGCAAGAGCGCATATTTTATCTTTGTTATCAACAATGATCTTCATACTGCATTATCCTTTCCTGATAATTTACGTCCAGTCGGTAAAAATACTGCTGGAGGCGATGAGATTGGCCATTATATTCATCCGCACGGTGATACTGTATTTTGCGATACTGGTTTCAATGCGGCTTATGGGCAAAAGGCAGCTCGGCGAGCTTGAGATCTCCGAGTTCATTGTTGCGGCGCTTATCGCGGACCTTGCCGCGACGCCGCTGCAGGATATCGGCATACCGCTTTTAAACGGGCTTTTGCCGATAACGATACTGTTTTGCCTTGAGGTGATAATAGCCGGACTTAACATGAAAAGCATCCGGCTGAGAAAATTCACTTACGGCAAACCCGAAATTATAATACGAAACGGTGAGATAGACCGTCAGAGCATGCTCCGCAACCGCTTCACGCTCGATGAGCTCATGCAGGAACTGCGTGCGCAGGGTCAGCCCGATACAAGTCAGATAGCTTACGGCGTTTTGGAAACAAACGGTCAGCTAAGTCTCATACTAAAGCGCTCCGAGCAGCCCGCAACGGCCGAAATGCTCGGCATCACGGCACCGGAGACGGGCTATGCGCACATTATTATAAACGACGGCCGGGTGCTTGAGAAAAACCTCGCCCTGCTCGGGCGGGACATGCGCTGGCTCAATAATGAGCTCAAACGGCGCAAAATAAATAGCGCGCAGGATGTATACATCCTCACCCTGTCTGAAACAGGCACGGTATTCTGCCAAGCTAAGGAGGGCAAAAAATGAAAAAGGAGACGATAGCGGCGCTTACCCTCGCCCTCGTTTTTGCCGGCGCTGTAATAAACATCGGCATCGTCGGGCGCATGTCACACTCGCTTTGCAGCGATGTTCAAAGGGCATACGAATACGCCCTGACGGGCGACAGCGCGGGCGCGATAGACACTCTCGACAAGGCTATCGACCACTGGCTGTCGCTCGACGGGTACACGCATATATTCATCCGGCACAGTGAAATTAACTCCACCACCGAGGCGTTTTACGCCTTCAAGTCCGATATCTGCGCCGATGATATGGGCTCTGCCGCCGGCTCATACGCCCTGTTAACGGAAACTCTGCGCTCGCTGATGACGATGGAGCAGATAAGCCTCGGCAGCATTTTCTGATATCACTTATCGCTTAAAAGCTTCGTGAGCTCATCCATGAAGGTGTTTATGTCCTTAAAGCTGCGGTAAACGGAGGCAAAACGGACATAGGCAACCTCGTCGACAAGCTTAATGCGCTTCATGACCATCTCGCCGATCTCGACCGTGCTGACCTCGCGCTCAAGTGCGCTCTGCAGCTCCTGCTCGATCTCGTCTGCGATCTTTTCAAGCTGAGAGAGGGTCACGGGGCGCTTTTCGCATGCACGAACCATGCCGTTTATGAGCTTAATACGGTCAAACTGCTGGCGGGAGCCGTCACGCTTGACGACGACAAGGGGCAGATGCTCAATCGTCTCATACGTCGTAAAACGCTTCTGGCAGGCAAGACATTCCCTGCGGCGGCGGATAGTTGTTCCCTCCTCTGCGGGACGGGAGTCGATGACCTTGCTTTCAAGGAATCCGCAAAACGGGCATTTCATATGTTTATCCTCCGATAATATGTACAATGATTATCTATTATAACACAATATATTGTATATTGCCACTGTTTTTAAAATTCGCGTGCCATGAATTCCTCGCGGCTCATGAGTGCGTTTAAAACGGGGAGCATCGCCTGAGCCGTCATTTTGCGAGGAAGGCGCATTTGAGATAAAAGCTCTGAGCGGCGGGCGGCACTGTCTGCCCTGCCCGTGAGCCCCTTGGCATACATATCCGCAATGCTTATGCCGCCTGAGCATTTTCCCTCGGCACCGTCAATGGTCGCACCCGCTCGGCGAAGCGCTGTCATTATCGTTTCAGCATCCATACCCTCAACACCGAGTTTCCCCTCCTTCGAGGGCTTTGCTTTGCGCCGCTCCTTGCCGAAAACCTCCGGCATGTAGGCATGCTTAACGAGCTTCGGGTCAACGCAGCCTTTTATGAAATTGCGTATTACAAGCCCAGCACTGTCGGGATCGGTCATGACGATAAGGCCGCGCTTCTCGGCAAGGGTGCGCAGAAGCTGCTGCTTTTCCCTGTTGTTAAACACATTAAATCCGCCGGTTTCGATTATGACAGCGTCAACTACCTGCGAGAGCGTGTTTTTATCATACTTTCCCTCGACGATGATGACCTCAGATATCTTATGCATCCGTATCCCCCGCTGCGATGCGCATAACGCAGTCCTTTAATAGCTCTGTAGGCTCTGTTTTGCTGCTTTTCATCGCGTAATCCGTCTGCGCGCAAAGCTCCACCGCGTGGGCAAGCTGCTTTGTTGAAAATCTGCGTGAGGAGGCAAGGAGCCTGTTTGCAATGAAATCGTATTTAAGCCCAAGCGTTTTCATGACATAATCTGCGCCAAGTCCGGCATCGATGGCAACACGTGCAGCGTACAGCTTACGCATCTGCATTCCGACCATGGCAAGTATCATAGTCGGCTCGTTATTTTTATCTGCAAGAAGCTCCGCCAAAAGGCGCATCGCCGCGTTATTCTCGCCCTTTGCAAGGGCCTCGGTCATGTCAAACACAACAGCCTCGGGAATATGATGCGCAACAGCGTCAACGTCCGCTTCCGTAACACGCTCGTCCTTTGCGTAGGCTGCAATCTTATTTATCTCCGGAATGAGCCCGTTCATAAGGTCGCCGCTGACATTTATGAGTCGCTGGACGGCGTTTAGCTCTATCCCCTTTCCGGCGGCGGCAAAGCGGCGGATTATCCATTTGATTAATATATCCCCGCCCTGCGCCGTGACGCATATCTCGCGCCCGTGCTTTTGAATGGCCTTATATAGCTTCAGGCGCTTATCGGGCTCAAAGCCAATGGGTGCCATGAAAACCACGGTGCAGTAGTCGGGTATGTCAGCGAGGATATTGCCAATCTCGTCGGCATTGGGAAGCTTATTTATATCAACGCCCCGTATCTCAACAAGGCTGCGCTCGGACAAAAACGGCACACTGTCAACAGCTTCGCGCAATGTAAGGGGCGAAAAATCGCGCTCGTCAAGGCGGCGATAGCTGAAGTCATCGGCGTCGCTCGTTATGCACAGCTTTTTAACCTCGTCAAAAAAGCGGTCGGCCAAATAATCCTCCGGCCCCCATATGAGATACAGGCTCTGCGCACCCTCAGTGCGCAGGGCGTTTACGCTTGCGTTGTAATTAAATTTTTCTTCCTTTTTCGATCGTTTGGCCATTTAATCACCTGTTATATGTATTGTAACTGTGCCGAGCTCATCCGTGCGCAGTGTCTCGATATTGTGCTCATTCAGGCGGTCGAGCACTTCCTGCGTCGGGTGGCCGTAGCTGTTATAGCCTGTTGAAATTACGGCAGTGTCGGGGTCTAAAGCATTTAACAGCTCCTCGCTCGTTGAATACTTCGAGCCGTGGTGCGCAACTATGAGCAGTTCCGTGCCCGAAAGGTCGTGGTACGCGATAAGCTCGCGCTCAACAGCCTTTTCAACGTCGCCCGTAACGAGCATATCGTACTGCCCTATGCTCACCGTTGCCATGATGCCGCTTTCGCTGCGGCTGCCGCGCTCGGAGCTTTCATAAACCGACAGACGCACAGCTCCGGCGGTAAAGTCAGTATCCTGCGTTATGTAAACTATCCTTGTACCGTTTTCCTCCGCCGTGCTGATAAGCTCCTCAAGAACGCCGCTGTCATTCGTGTCCTCTGCGTTATCCGGCAGGATGAGCGTTTTGACGTTAATAAGATTCATAAGCCGCACAGCGCCTGAGGCGTGGTCGGTGTGCAGATGCGTAAGCATGAGGTATTCAAGCTCTGTGTGTCCGCGCGAGTGCAGGTAGCTTGACATGAGGTTACCCGCGTTTTGCGTTATGCCGTAGCTTCCGCAGTCGATGACTACGGCGCTGTCGCCCTCGGTTACGGCAATGCACTGCCCGTTTCCGACGTTCATGACGCTTATCGTGCCGCCGTCGGAATTCCTCTCATGCGCCGTCAGGCCGAACACACCGAGAAGCAGCACAAGACACACAGCGCACGGCAGTGCAGCACTCAGCTTCCTGCGGCGGCGGACGACGAAATACGCAACAAACAGCACATACGACGCTATGAGCCATATGGGAACATAGCGGTTTTCCATGTAAACTGCAATAAACGATGTTTTCGCCGAATATTCTACCACAAATGCGATGTATCGCACAAGATACGATAATATCTCCGCCAAAAATGCCGACACCGTCGGGAGCACAAGGCCGAGGGCGCACAGGACAAAGCCGCCCGTGAACAGCGCAGATATCGCCCACAGGCACAGGATATTCATTATAGGCGCAAGCAGCGTCACATAGCCAAAATGCACGGCAAGCAGCGGGACAGTGAACACTGTAACGGCAAGGGAGCTTGAAAGCGTTGCGATGACGTAATTGCCGACTCTGTCAATAAACCTTGGAAGAGTGAGCTTTGAGGAGAAATATTCATAAAGCGGCTGAGAAAACAGGAACATGCCCGCAACAGCGCCGAAGGATAGCTGCAGCGCCACGCTTCCCGCCGAAAACGGGTTGAAAAGCAATATCAGCAGCAGCGCAAGCGACAGCGTTGTCGCGCGGTCGTTTATCCTGCCGAGCACCGGCGCAAGCAGCACGAGGCTTATCATTATCCCCGCCCTGACTGCCGACGGCGGCGAGCCGACCATGACGACGAACACCCACACGATGATGATGCATATAACAGACGAGCGGCGGTTTTTGCCCATGACGCTCTGCAATACACCGACAAGGAAGGCAACATGCATGCCCGACACAGCGACGACATGCGCAAGTCCTGCCATGTTCATGGCCGAGTACAGCTTATCGTTTTCGTAATAATCGTCCTTATACCCGGCAAGCAGGGCCTTCATAAACGGTGCTGTGTCCTCGGGGAAAAGCTCGCCTATCTCGCGGTGCAGCGCGTTGCCGATGGCCTTGGGAAAGTACAAGAATGAGTACCTCCAGTGCCCCGTGTGCTCAACGCGCTCGGAGGTGTAGCCATAGATATACACGCCCTTTGACACGTTTGAGTCGGTCGCCTCGCCGTATCGCTCCGTCACACTGCGGAGCTTGAGCGTCACTTTAATTTCATCACCGGGTACGAGGGAGTATTCGGACGCGGAATAGTCTGCAATGAGGGCATCGACATTGGGAAGCTTATCGCCCGTGATCTTGACGCTCAGGAGCGTACACCTGTCGCGCACGTCGGGATAGTCCGTCAAGCGGGCCGTCGTCTCTATCTCCTTGCCGGCAAAGGGCTCACAGCGCTCGACGGTCACGTTCTGCCACAGCGCATAGTGCAAAAAGCCGACAGCCGCCGCGACTGCAACGATGATGAGCCTATGCCGCCATCTTCCGCGCAGCAAAAACGCGCCTATAAGCAGCATTGCGGCCATAAGCAGCGGCGATATAAGCCCAACTCCGCCGAGCAGGTAGTGCGACGCAAACACCGCCGCGCAATATCCAATTGAAAAAGCGCACAGCTTGCGTATGCCCAACATAATTATCCCTCATGCAGAAAAAAGCAGCGCGATGCTGCTTTTTCTGTAATTATTTAATCTGATGCTCAGGCCATGCCCTCGGGGAGCTTTTTGCCGCCGAGGATGTGAAAATGCAGGTGCTTGACGGTTTGGCCGCCGTCCTCGCCGCAGTTATTTACAACGCGGTAGCCGTTCGTGAGCCCCTCGGCCTTTGCGATCTTTGCAATTGCCTCAAAGCACTTTGCGACCTTGACGGAGTTTTCGGCAGAAATTTCATCCGCGCAGCAGATATGCTCCTTGGGGAGCACGAGCACATGCACCGGAGCCTGGGGATTTATATCGCGGAACGCGAAAACATCCTCATCCTCATAAACCTTTGTCGAGGGTATCTCCCCGGCTATTATCTTGCAAAACAGGCAGTCGTTCATTTATATTACCTCCTATCAGATCTCGAGCTTTTCGGCAACAAGGTCATCGACTATCGCAAGGGCGTTATCCATCTTCAGCACCTCGGTGCCGCCGCCCATTGCGGAATCGGGCTTGCCGCCGCCCTTGCCTCCGGCAATTGCGGATACGGCCTTGACTATATCTCCGGCCTTTATGCCGGCAGCAACGGCTTCCTTGCCGCAGCAGGCGCAGAAGGTGACCTTGGACTCTGTCGCCGTTGCGAGCACTGCAACGACCTTGGGGTCCTTATCGCGCAGGAAGTCGCCTATCTTTCTGAGGTCATTTGCGTCAAGATCCGTCCTCGTAGTCGTAAGGACGTTGAAGCCGCCTATCTTCTTTGCGGCAAACAGGACACGCTCGACATCGGCTGCGAACATCTTGTCCTTGAGCTTATCTATCTTCTGTCGCAGAAGCTTTGCTTCGTTGACGAAAGCCTCGGCCTTTGCAACGATCTCGCCCGGCTTTGCCTTGAGGCTTTCGGCAGCGTTTGCGAGGGTGAGCTTTGCTCTCTTGGACTTCTCGAGCGACTTTCTGCCCGTGACAGCCTCTATACGGCGAACGCCGCTTGCAACGGAATACTCGTCGACTATATAAAACATGCCGACCTTGGCCGTATTGTCAAGATGCGTGCCGCCGCAAAGCTCCGTGCTGTACTCGCCCATTTTGACAACGCGCACCGTGTCGCCGTACTTTTCGCCGAAAAGTGCCGTGGCTCCGGTCTTTTTGGCATCGTCAAGGCTCATTTCGCTGACTGTGATATCTGCACCGTCCAGGATGGCGTTATTTACGATATCCTCTACCCTGTCAAGCTCGGCGGCAGTAAGGGCGCTGAAATGCGTAAAGTCAAAGCGCAGGGAGTCTGCGTCAACAAGGGAGCCGGCCTGGTTAACATGCTCGCCGAGGACGCTCTTGAGCGCTGCATGCAGCAGGTGCGTTGCCGAGTGTGCGCGGGAGATGGCGCGGCGGCGCTCAGGCTCGACGCTCAGAACGACTTCCTCGCCGACGGAGATGGAGCCGGAGACGACCTTGCCGTAGTGCAGATACTTGTTGCCCTTGTCCTTCTTCACGTTTTCAACGACAAAGCGGGTAAACTGGCCCTGCTCAACATCCTCAAGGCTGAAGCCTATCTCGCCCTTATCGGCAAGCTGGCCGCCCATTTCGGCGTAAAACGGGGTTTTATCGAGAACTATTATGCCCTCGCAGCCCTCGCCGATCTCGCCTGCAAGCTCATCGCCGTTTACGATGGCGAGAACCGTTCCGACATCTGTGAGCTTATCATAGCCTGTGAAGGTCGTGGGCGTTGCGTCAAGGCCGAAGTCTATGCCCTCCCAGCCGAGGTCGCCGAGAGCCTTTCTCGCCTCGCGTGCGCGGGTGCGCTGCTCGTTCATGAGCGCCTTGAACTCGTCCATATTAAGGCTCATGCCCTCGTCAAGGAGCATTTCCGCCGTCATATCCACAGGGAAGCCGTAGGTGTCGTAAAGCTTAAAGGCATCGGCGCCGGAAAAGACCGTTTCGCCCTTGCTCTTATGCTCCTGCAGGAGAGACGCGAATATCTGCATGCCGCCGTCGATGGTCTTGGAGAAGCTGTCCTCCTCGCTTTTTACGACGCGGGTGATATAGTCCTGCTTTTCGCGCAGCTCGGGGTACTGGCACTCGTTTTCATGGATAACAGTGTCGATAACGCTGTAAAGGAACGGCTCGTTTACGCCCAGGAGCTTACCGTGGCGCGCGGCGCGGCGCAGGAGGCGGCGCAGGACATAGCCTCTGCCTTCGTTCGAGGGCAGTATACCGTCGCAGATCATGAAGGTAGCACTACGGATATGGTCGGTTATAACGCGCAGGGATACGTCGCGCTTATCGCTCTGGCCGTAGTGTGCGCCCGTAATTTCGGACACCTTGCGGGTTATGTTCATGACCGTGTCGACATCAAACAGGGAGTTTACGCCCTGGCAGACGACTGCAAGACGCTCAAGACCCATGCCGGTGTCGATATTCTTCTGAGTAAGCTCAGTGTAATTGCCGTGGCCGTCGTTATCAAACTGCGAGAACACGTTGTTCCAGACCTCGATATAACGGTCGCAGTCGCAGCCGACGGTGCAGTCAGGCTTGCCGCAGCCGAATTCCTCGCCGCGGTCATAGTATATCTCAGAGCAGGGGCCGCAGGGACCTGCGCCGTGCTCCCAGAAGTTATCCTCCTTGCCGAAGCGGAAAATGCGCTCGGCAGGGATGCCTATCTCGTCATGCCAAATGTTCCATGCCTCGTCATCCTCGAGGTAGACCGAGGGATAGAGCCTGTTCGGGTCAAGGCCGACCCACTCGTCGCCCGTGAGGAACTCCCAGCTCCAGGCGATGGCCTCGTGCTTGAAGTAGTCGCCGAAGGAGAAGTTGCCGAGCATCTCAAAATAAGTGCCGTGGCGCGCCGTATGACCGACATTGTCGATATCGCCGGTGCGGATGCACTTCTGGCAGGTGCACACGCGCGTTCTCGGCGGGATCTGCTCGCCCTTGAACCATGGCTTCATCGGGGTCATGCCCGCGTTTATGAGGAGGATGGATTTATCATTCTGCGGCACGAGCGAAAAGCTGGGCAGGCGCAGATGACCCTTGCTCTCAAAAAAGCGCAGGAACATTTCTCTGAGTTCATTAACTCCGTATGCTTTCATATATCTTCTCCTTTATTTTGCTTTCATTCGTCTTAGTATCGAAAGTCGGCTGCACGGTATCGGCAGCTTCATCGTAAATGTCATCATCGCGTGGGGCGTTGCGCTTATCTCCTCGCCGTCAGAGTTGCGCATTGGGCCGACTTTAAATTCGATAGGCTCATGCTCGTTTGTCATAAGCTCGACCGTGTCGCCCACACAGAAGCGGTTGCGCTGAGTTAAAACGGCGTTTCCCTCCGCGTCACATTCCTCAACAACGGCGCACACCTCGGCATCGGAATAGTAGCTCGTCTCCGAATAGTGCTGGCCGGGGTCGCCATAGTAAAAGCCCGTGCAGTACGGTCTGTGGCTGAGCTTTTCGACCTCGTCGCGCCAAACCTGCGCAAGCTCAACACCCGCAACGGCGCTGTCTATCGCGTGGCGGTAGGCGTTCGTCACCGCGGCGGCATAATAGGCAGATTTCATCCTGCCCTCTATCTTGAAGCTTGTGACTCCGGCGGAAATGAGCTCGGGGATATGGTCTATCATGCACATATCGCGCGAGTTCATGATAAACGTGCCCTTATCCTCTGTTATGTCAAAATACTCGCCGGGGCGCTTTTCCTCAACGAGCTTATACCGCCATCTGCAGGGCTGAGCACAGGCGCCGCGGTTTGCGTCGCGCCCGGTCAAGTAGTTTGACAGCAGGCAGCGTCCGGAAAACGAGACGCACATAGCCCCGTGTACGAAGGCTTCAATTTCAAGCTCCTTCGGCGTGTTCGCACGAATTTCAAAAATATCGCGCATCGGCGTCTCGCGCGCCAAGACAACGCGCTTTGCGCCCATATCGTAAAGGACATTTGCCGTTGCGCTGTTAATGACGCCGAGCTGGGTGCTGACATGGCGCTGGACAGAGGGTGCATACTTTTCGGCATATTTCATAACGCCGAGGTCTGCGATTATAAATGCATCTACGCCCGCATTCTGAGCCTCGCGCAAAAAATCGGGCAGAGCTTTAAGCTCGTCCTCGCGTGGGAGCGTGTTGCAGGTAAGGTGGACAGCCGCGCCCTTATCGTGGGCAAGGGAGCATGCCTGCGCAAGCTCCTCCATTGAAAAATTCCCTGCCGAGGCGCGCATTCCAAAGCGCTTTCCGGCAAGATACGCGGCATCCGCGCCGTAATGGAGCGCCATATTTAGACGCTCCATATCGCCGGCCGGTGCAAGAAGTTCCGGTTTTCTGTCAGTCATAGTTCTGAGTTGCAACAAAGGCGTTAAACGAGTCGCTGTTTGTGAAGAATTCGTGCTGACCCGTTTCGGTGTTGAGAGCATAGAACATATAGCTCGTGCTGCTGGGCTTGAGCGCTGCGCGGATGCTCGTTATGCCGGGGCTGCAGATGGGAGACGGCGGCAGGCCCTTGCTGATACGGGTATTATACGGGCTATCCTTTGCGAGCATTTCAGCCGTCGGCGCGCCGACATGGTCAGGGTACTCGTAAAGCGTGGTGGAGTCTATCTGAAGCTCCCAGTCCTTATTAAGTCTGTTGTGGATAACGGAGGATATCGTCGCCTGCTCGGAGTCATTTGCCGCTTCCTTTTCGATCATGGAGGCAATGGTTATGATTTGGCGCATAGTGTAGCCGCTTTCGGCCTGCCACTCGAGCATTTCGGCCGTTATTCTGTAATGGAAGCCCTCAAGCAGCTTATTTATCGCCGTCGCAGCGGGCATACCCTCGTAAAACTCATAGGTATCCGGGAAGAGGAAGCCCTCAAGCCTTGTTGCATCGCCCTTTTCGGTGCCTTCAAGGAAGGAGTAGTTAAAGGTCGAATTTGCGGCGGCGTCCATGAGCTCGTCATAGTCGCACACGCCCTCGGCTTCAAGCTTCTTGAATATCTGATTCATCGTATAGCCTTCGGGGAAGGTTATCTTCTTTGTGACCATCGCGCCGGAGCCGGAGGTCATCTTGTTTATAAGCGCCTTATAGTCATACACGGCCTTGAGCTCATATGTGCCGGGGTCAATCTTCTCATCGGCATCGTACACTGCGGCAAAGAGCTTAAACAGCCACTTGTATTTGATTATGCCGTTATCCTTGAGCGTGTCGGCAACATAGCCGATGTCGGCATAATGCACCTTCTTGGTCTTTGTATTGCCGTCATCGTCCTTGACTTCTATCTTGTCATAGGTGAACATTTCCTTGTCAAGGCTTATCTGCGCCTCGGTGTCGGACGACTTAAAGCCCAAAACATCCGTCGCCGCTGCCCAGCCGAGACATGCGATGATAACGCTCAGGCTTATGACAAACAGGAAATACAGCGCACCGCCTGCAAGACCGCGCTTATTCTCCTCCTTTGCCGAGGCCGGAGCCGCGGAATGAGCTTCGGGTCTTATCTTCGGCGTGTCGGCCGCTTTCTTTTCCGGGTCGGGGCTGCCGAACAGCTCGTCAAAATCAATATCGTTTTTCTTATCAGCCATAGATATCTCCTTGCTAAACCAGTGTGTAACCCCTGACAGCAAAACTGCATAGTATACAGCAGACGCGGCGCCTGCCGCGTGGTCGTGGGATAAACATCGCGTCATATGTCCGCCGCGCCGGACGAAACTACGGAATTTCTTGCGCGGAGAAAGGTAATAAATATGTTCTGCAACAATAACAACAGCTGCATTTGGATCATTCTTATCCTCATAATCCTCTTCTTCGGCTGCGGCAACTGCGGCGGTGGCTGCGGCTGCGGCAATAGCTGCAACAATGATTGCGGCTGCGGCTGCTGATTATCTCGGGGCTCCTTCGGGAGCCTCATTTTCATTCGGTCAAAACGAGTGAAACGGGTATATCCGTCTCCTGCGTCGGGATGCGCTTTTCCACAAGGCGCTTTCGGCACAGGCATACGGTGAAGGCCGAACTTTCGGCAAGGAATCTGTCGTAATAGCCCATGCCGTGCCCAAGGCGAAAATTCTGCTCGTCACAGCATAAAGCCGGAACGATGACAATGTCATTTTCCTGCGGGATAAGCTTTCGCGTCACGGGCGGCTCAGGTATACCGAAGCGGCCGGGTTTAAGCTCCGCCATGTCGGAGACAGGATAAAACTCCATCTCCCCAGCTGTACCGCTCACGGGAAGTGCAACGCGTTTACCCTTACGCAAAAGCTCTTTTATCACATTCTGCGTTGCGACCTCGCGGCCGACGCTGCAATATATAAAGACGTTCTCTGCGCTTTTAAGTTCCTCAAGCGACAAAAGCCTGCGGGCTATTTCGGCATCGCTTTGCGCTATATACTCAGGCTCGAGCGCCTGTATCTGCGCCGCTTTGCGTCGGCGCAGCTCCCGCTTTGCCTCAGAGGGCTGCTTTAATGATGGAATAGATCTCTTCATGCTTTTCGTCAAGCTCGCGCTCGACGCCGTTTGCCTTAAAGGGTATCCTCGTCCAGCCGTAGTAGTCGGCGGCTTTATCGGCAACGCGCAGGCAGTTTTCAAGATACTGCACATCCTGCTCGTGGATATCGGCCGAGGTATGCGTCTTTTCCTGGCGATGCTTCATGCGCCGCAGCGACGTTTCAACATCGACATCGAGGTATATGACAAGGTCGGGCTTCGGGAGCTCGAGCTTTACATACTCAAAATCATACAGCCATTTAAAAAAGCCCTCCAGTTCCTCATCGGGGAGCTTTGCGCCCTGATGCACGGCGTTTGACGTCGTGTATCTGTCCGACAGAATGAATCCGCCGGAATCATAGATACCGCCCCAGTCCGTTCTGTAGGCTGCAAATCTGTCGACCGCGTAAAATGCGGAGGCTGCATATGCGTTTACATCCGAGGGGTTTGCGCCGAACTGACCGCCAAGGTACATTCTTATGAGCGCACTGCTGTCGTTATCATAGCGCGGGAAGACTATATGATGATAGTCTGTTCCCTCGGCCTCCAAACGGGCGCACACGCGCTTATAATGCGCGCTTTTGCCGCTGCCGTCGATGCCCTCGAATACGATAAGCTTACCCTTTTCCATTGAACAACTTCCTTATGCGTTTTATCCATGCCTTGATTATAAACAGCGGCAGGCGGTAGATCCGCTTAAAGCGCCAGGGCTCCTTGAGGCAGCGGTAAAGCCACTCGGCATTCATCTTCTGCCACGCCTTCGGCGCGCGCTGCACAGTCCCGGCAAACACATCGAGTGAGCCGCCGAGCCCCGCCATCAGGCCGACATCGAGCCTGTCCGCGTTTTTGGCCATCCACAGCTCCTGCTTGGGTGCACCGAGGCAGACCATGAGGAAATCGGGACGGGCCGCGTTTATCTTTTCGACCACAGGGTCGTCATCTTTAAAATATCCGTCATTTACGCCGCAGATATCTATCCCGAGGTAAAGTGATCTCATCTTTTCCGCTGCAAGCTCCGCAACGCCGGGCTTTGCGCCCAAAAGAAACACGCGCTTTCCGGCGCTTGCGCAATAAGCAAGTATCGCCTCGCCGATCTCAATACCGGGCAGACGCTCCTTCAGGGGCGTGCCGAGTATCTTCGCGGCTTTTACGACGCCTATACCGTCGGGTATAACAAGGTCTGCGCCGCATATTGCCTCATGAAGCTCCTGCGTTTCCCACGAGGCCATGACTATCTCGGGGTTTGGCGTTACCATATATGCGCTGCTGTGCTCTTCAATGAGCCTTTTGCACATTGCAACAGCGCTCTCCCGCGTCAGGTCATCAAACCCGACGCCAAGTACATCTATCCTACTCAAAGCTGACTGAACACCTTTCCGATCTTTTCGTTTATTACGAGGTCGGCCTGATCGTCATAGGGCGTGCTGCTCAGATTCACAAGCGCGAGCTTATTTCCGCGGTAATAGTTTATAAGTCCCGCCGCGGGGTACACGTTCAGGCTCGTGCCGCCTATTATGAGCACCTCGGCCTGGCTGATGACGCGCACAGCCTCGCTTATGACGTCCTCGGCAAGCGGCTCTTCATACAAAACGATATCCGGCCTTATGACGCCGCCGCAGGTGCAGTGCGGGACACCCTCGCCGTGGTTCATCTTATCTGCCGGGTAGGGCTTGCCGCATAATGAGCAATAGCTGCGCAGTATGCTTCCGTGCAGCTCGAGCACCTTTTTGCTGCCGGCCGCCTGATGCAGTCCGTCAATATTCTGCGTGACGACTGCGCGGAGCTTGCCCTTCTGCTCAAGCTCTGCAAGCTTCAAATGCGCGGCATTGGGCTTAACTCCGTCAATGACGAGCTTTTCGCGGTGGAAGCGGTAGTACTCCTCCGGATATCTGACAAAAAATGAATGGCTGAGTATCGTCTCGGGCGGATACTTCCACTTTTGATTATACAGGCCGTCGACACTGCGGAAATCGGGTATTCCGCTTTCCGTCGACACTCCCGCACCGCCGAAAAACACGACATTATCGCTCTCGTCTATCCACTTTTTCAGTATTGATATCTTATTATTCATAGTACCACTCCTAATTGGACTATTATACTATAATTACTGTATCTAATCAAGCAAATATTGCTCGATGATATGCGCCACACCGTCGCTGTCGCAATCGGGCGCGATAACGTCGGCGATGGCCTTGACGCGCTCGCTTCCGTTTGCCATTGCGGCCTTGAAGCCCGCCGCGGCGAGCATTTCCTCGTCGTTTTGCGCATCCCCCACCGCGATGCACTCGGACATGTCAATACCGAGATGTGAGCCGAGAGCTTCAAGTCCCTTTGCCTTGCTCACGCCCGTTGCGTTAATTTCAAGCGAGCGCGGCGTGTGGCTCGTAAAGCTCACGGGCAGGGTCTTTATCTGCTCATAGACGACATCTGCCTGACCTTCCTCCGCGAAGAATAAATTTAGCTTTTCGACGGGTTTGGGGTCTGCCATGAACATTGCAAAAGCGTCGTCGACCATATTCATGCACTGCCTGTAAATAGGCTCGTAGGCCTTGAGGCCGAAGTCTGCGCAGTTATCCACGCACCATGCGCTGCTGTAGGTCTCATCCTCTATAAAGAATATGGGCATGACGTAGCCCGCGGCGCAGGCGGCAATGTGCTTTATCGTTTCGGGGTCAATGGTCTTGTAAAGGAGCTTTTTGCCGGTGAGGGTATCTATGACCGAGGCTCCGGAGCCCGTCACGGCGTATCTCATGCCGCGCACCTGCTGAATATACGGCCTTATGAGGCTTATGCTTCGTCCTGTTGAAAACGTGACCGTTTTCCCCTGCTGTATTGCCTTTTCCATTGCCGACACCGTTTTCGGCGTCAGCTCCTTTTTAGAGTTCAGCGCCGTCGCATCCATGTCGGCGGCAAGAAGTTTATATTTCATTTTCCCATGCTCCGTGCGTAGTAGAATATATATTGCTGGGCAAGGCCCGCGTATTTCCCGAGTGTGGAGGGCTCAAAATCCGGCGGGAAGTTTTCCTTCAGGGCGCGCTTCATCCAGACGTCTATCGGGAATGCCTCCATGTGCCACAGGCCAAAGAGCACAACGCAGTTTGCGACCTTTTCGCCGATGCCGCGTACAGTGCGCAGGGTCTTTATCGCCTCGCGGTAATCGCAGGCCTTCAGCGCTTCAAGATCAAGCTCGCCGCTGACAACCGCGCGGGCAGCGCAGATGATATACTCTGCCCTGTAGCCGGCCCTGATACACGCAAGCTTCTCAGGCTCAAGGGCTGCAAGACATTCAGCCGTCGGAAAGCTGTAGTACCGCTCATCCCCTGTCGTGTGCTCATCGCCGTAAGCTTCACACAGACGCTCGACAATGCCCTTTATGCGGCTTATGTTGTTGCACTGGGATATGATAAACGAGCACAGAGCCTCCCACGGCTCCTGACGCAGGATGCGTATGCCCATGCCGTAGTCGACGCATTTTTCAAGATACTCACCGGAAAAATCGCGGCTGACGGCGGCATAATCCGTAGCAAGGTCAAAATATTCCGACCACAGCTCATCGGGCGCGTTCGATGTTATGCAAACTGCATCATCCTTTACCTCGACCTCAGCATAGTGGCCGTAGGCAACGCCGCGATACACGCCGTCCCCGCCCCGGTTCCAGCGGAAGCACTGGCCGCATTCAAAGGTTTTGACTATATCAAGTTCATCTTTTCCGCAAAGCTTCATTCTTCACTCCGAAAATGCAAATTCAAAGTAATTATACATGACTTCGCACGTTTTTACAAGTTGCGCATAGGCGCAAAATATGCGATAATGCCTGTATAAAGTCTAAGGAGGTCTATATGGGCTTTTTGAGTGAATACAACGCAAAGCTTAAAAGCGCGGACGAGGCGGTCAAATGCGTAAAAAGCGGCGACTGGGTCGACTATGCCTCAAACCTCGCCTTCCCCGTGAGCTGTGACGCGGCGCTGGCCCGGCGGCGGGATGAGCTGCGCGGCGTAAAGCTTCGCGGAAACCTCACCTTCGGGCCGCTCAAGGTAGTTGAGTGCGACCCTGAGATGGAGCATTTTATATACAACACATGGCACTGCTCGGGCTATGAGCGCAGACTGTGCGACTCCGGCCGCGCATTTTTTGAGCCGATGGTGTTCCGCAATCTCGCGTGGTATTATAAAAACTACCTCACCGTCGACGTTGCGATGATAACGGTCTCCGGCATGGACGACGAGGGCTATTTTTACTTTGGCCCCTCGCTCGGCGTTTCAAAATGCATTGCCGACACAGCAAAGACCGTCATAGTCGAAGTTAACCGCAACATCCCGCGCATAGGCGGAAGCCCGGACGTTCGGATACACATATCCGAGGTCGACTTCATCGTCGAAAGCGGCGATATCCCGCTGTTTGAAATGCCGAATCCCGCTCCGACGGAGACGGATGTGAAGATTGCAAACCTCCTCATGCCGCACATAAGCGACGGTGCGTGCATACAGCTTGGCGTCGGCGGAATGCCGAACGCGCTGGGCGAGCTTATAGCGCAAAGCGACCTGAAGGATCTCGGCATGCACACGGAGCTGTGCTCGGACGGCTACCTTGCTATGTTCAAAGCCGGAAAGCTCACGAACGCGAAAAAGACGCTGCATCCCGGCAAGGGTGTGCTCGGCCTTGCCATCGGCAGTCATGAGCTTAATGAATGGCTCAGCGATAACCCCGACTATGAGGGGCATCCCCTGTCGTATGTAAACGACCCACACGTCATTTCGCAAAACGACAGCATGATATCCATTAACGCCTGCATATCGGCTGACCTTTACGGTCAGGTGTGCTCGGAAAGCTCCGGCATGAGGCAGATAAGCGGCACGGGCGGCCAGCTCGACTTCGTGTGCGGCGCATCGATGAGCCGAGGCGGTAAGTCATTTATCTGCATGTCGAGCACGTTTAAGGACAAGTCCGGCGCTATGCACAGCAGGATAGTTCCGACCTTCGGCGGCGATATCGTGACAACGCCGCGCTCGCTCACGCAGTACATTGCCACGGAATACGGCGTCGTGTGTCTTGCGGGCAAAACAACATGGGAGCGCGCCGAGGCAATGATAAGCCTTGCGCACCCCGATTTCAGAGATGAGCTTATTAAAGCAGCCGAAGCAAACCGCATTTGGCTGCCGTCAAACAAGAGGTAAAAGAATATGAATGACACTATAATAACCGGCAGACCCGATGATTTTGCCCAGCGCCTTCCCAAGGAGCAGCGCTGCTATGAAATGCTCGACAGGCTTGGGATAGAATACTCCCTTGTCGACCATGAGCACGCCGACACCATTGAGGCCTGCCACGAGATAGAAACTGTGCTCGGCGCGAAGATCTGCAAAAACCTGTTTTTAACTAACCGCCAGCAGACGGAGTTTTATCTGCTGCTCATGCCGGGCGATAAGCCGTTTAAAACAAAGCTTTTGTCAAAGCAGATAGGCACAGCGCGCTTATCGTTTGCATCCCCTGAGCACATGCAGGAGCTTTTGGACATAACCCCGGGCTCAGTGAGCGTGCTGGGGCTTATGAACGACGGCGGAAGGGTGCATCTTGTCATAGATTCAGACCTTCTCAAGGACGAGTTCATCGGCTGCCACCCCTGCATAAATACCTCATCGCTTAAAATCAAAACCGCCGATATCCTCGAAAAGTTCCTGCCCGAAGTCGGGCACGAGTATGCGCTCGTTGAGCTTCCGTGGGAGGTGGAGTGATGAAGATCGGCATACTGTGCGCATGTGAGCCGGAGTTTGCGCCGTTTAAAGACGCGCTCGGCGAAAACACCTATGAGCTTCACGGGATGCAGCGCATTGACGGCTTTTTGTGCGGTCACGAGGTGTCGGTCATATTCTGCGGCATCGGCAAGGTAAATGCAGCCCTCGGCGCAGTGTCGCTTATACGCGACTGCGGCGCAGACCGCGTTATCATGTGCGGCGTCGCCGGTGCGATAGCCAAGGGCCTGCACATAGGCCAGTGCATGATGATAACAGGCGCCGTGTATCACGACCTGGAGGCATCGCTGCTGACAGGGTATCACCCGAGCGCCATAGACCCCGAGTTTAAGTGCGCAGAGGATATCGTCGCACTCGGCGGCAGCATGGTAAATGGCAAAACGGTAACCGGCGACGTTTTCATAGCAGACGAGGGGCGCGAGAGCATAATCGAGCGCTTTGACCCCATGTGCTGCGACATGGAGACGGCGGCAGCAGCGCATGTTTGCTGTGAATACAATGTTCCGTTTAACTGCCTGCGTGCCGTATCCGACACGGAGGACGAGGCCGGACTCGGAAGCTTTGAGAAGAACGTTCAATTTGCAGCAGTCAAGGCCTTTGACGGCCTGTGCGAAGTTCTTAAAAAACTATAAAATACGCCCACTGCTTAATAACGCAGTGGGCTTTTTGATATCAGGTTTTGCGGTTTTTGATACGTTGTATGAGCGTCATAACTCCGTGCACGAGCCACGCTCCGGCAATGCCGCACAGCAACAGCCACGCGGCCTCGACCGCCGCCGTGAAAACGCCGGCTGCAAGCAGTCCCTGCGCACAGCCTATGGCCGCGACGAGCTCGCAGACTATCCACACTGCCATCGCGATGAGCACGGTTATGTAGAAATTCTCCTTATCGCGGCTTATGCAGCGGACAGCGGCGCCGATGATAACGGCAAGCAGCGTCGGAATGAATGCATTGAATATGCGGATATTCAGAAGCAGCACTCTGTCGATATAAATAACAAAGCTTGCGCCGAGGCAGAGCATCGCCGTGACAGCAACGAGAATGAGCGTTATGAGCACCCAGCGATGCCGCAGCTCGCGCTTTTGCGCTTTGAGCGCTTTGCATATAAGCTCGGAGCTTTCGCTCTCGTCAAGCACTCCGAACACACGCTCGCCCTTTATAAGCTCCGTTGGGCTCAGGTCAAGCTCGCGCGTCAGCTCGTCCATAAGCGAAACATCGGGAAAGCGCAGACCAAGCTCCCAGTTTTTAACCGTCTTCTTCGACACGCCCACGGCATCGGCAAGCTCTGACTGGCTAAGCCCCTTATCCTTGCGCGCCTGCTCGATAAGTCTGCCGGTTTTAATATTCAGCATAATGATCCCTCCCTGTAAGTAAAAGTATATTTAATCGCAGTCGGATTGTCAATAAACGGATTTTCGGTATCTGTTGATTATGTCCGGCAATAGAAAAATCCCGTACCAAAAGGTACGGGATTTTATGCATTATCAGTAATAACGCTTATTCTTGTTCTTACGTGCTGCTTCGCTCTTCTTGCGGCGCTTGACGCTGGGGCTCTGGTAGTACTCCTTCTTTCTCAGATCAGCAAGTACGCCCGCCTTGGCACAGCTGCGCTTAAATCTTTTAAGAGCATTGTCCAGAGATTCGTTCTCCTTGACATAGACTTCAGACATTTATTTCACTCCCTTCGTAAAAAGGGCCAAATTCTTGGCTTAACAGATGATATTATACCCCATAAACGTGTATAATGTCAACCTTTACTTTATGATAAGATTAATAAGTTTATTCTTAACGACTATCGTCTTGAAAAGCTGCTTGCCTTCCATGAGGCGCTTTACCTTTTCATCGGCGCAGGCAGCCTCGATAATGACGCTGTCATCAGAGTCGGAGGGTACGGTGATGGTGGTCTTGAGCTTGCCGTTTACCTGAACTGCCATCTCGCGAGTTGCGTCGACAGTCTTTGCCTCGTCATACTCGGGCCAGTGCATCTGCATAGCCATCTTGCCCTCGGCTGCGGCATAGCCCATCAGCTCCCACATCTCCTCCGCGATATGCGGTGCAAAGGGGCTCAGCAGCAGGATGAGGGTCTTGACTTCGCCCTTGGTGCAGCCGTTTGCATAGAATTCATTTACCATCGTCATGAGCGCGGCGATTGCCGTGTTCATTTTAAGCTCTTCAATATCCGAACCGACCTTTTTGATGGTCTTATGCACGGTAGCCTCGTTCTTTGCCGAATACTCCTCGCCGTCCTTTGCAAGCTCCATGAGGTTCCAGCAGCGGTCGAGGAAGCGCTTCGAGCCCTTGACGGCCTCGTTTGACCAGGAAACGGCCTTTTCAAAGTCACCGATGAACATGATGTGCATACGCAGAGTGTCCGCGCCGTACTGGTTAACGATATCGTTGGGGTTAATGACGTTGCCGCGGGACTTGCTCATCTTCTCGCCGCCCTCGCCGAGGATCATGCCGTGGCTCGTGCGCTTGGCGTAAGGCTCCTTGGTCGGCACGACGCCGATATCGTACAGGAACTTGTGCCAGAAGCGGGAATACAGCAGGTGCAGCGTAGTATGCTCCATGCCGCCGTTATACCAGTCAACAGGACCCCAGTAATCGATGGCTTCCTTGGATGCAAGCGCCTCGTCGTTATCCGGGTCCATATAGCGCAGCCAGTACCAGCTCGAGCCTGCCCAGTTGGGCATGGTGTCCGTCTCGCGCTCGGCCTTGCCGCCGCACTTGGGGCAAGTCGTCTCGACCCAGTCGCGCATTTTTGCGATGGGAGACTCGCCGTTATCGGTGGGCTCGTAGTTTTCAACATCCGGCAGGAGCAGCGGGAGCTCAGACTCGGACACCGGTACCCAACCGCACTTCGGGCAGTTTACCATCGGGATAGGCTCGCCCCAATAGCGCTGGCGGGAGAATACCCAGTCACGCAGCTTGTAGTTTACCTTCTCCTTGCCTATTCCCTGCTCGACGACGTACTTCTTCATCGCGGGGATAGCTTCCCTGACGGTCATGCCATTGAGGAAGTCGGAGTTTACCATGACGGCGCTGTCGTCCTTTGCGACGAAGGCCTCCTTGGTGATATCGCCGCCTGCGACGACTTCGATTATCGGCAGGCCGAACTTCGTTGCAAACTCCCAGTCGCGCTGGTCGTGGCCGGGAACGCCCATGACGATGCCTGTGCCGTAGCCCATGAGGACATAGTCGGACACGAACATCGGGAGCATCTTATGCGTTACGGGGTTTTCGACCTCGATACCGTCGAGGCGGACGCCCGTTTTTTCCTTATTGAGCTCGCCGCGCTCAAAGTCGGACTTGCGCGCAGCTTCCTTGCGGTAGGCCTCGACATCGGCCCAGTTTGCTATCTTGTCCTTCCACTCCTCGAGCATGGGATGCTCGGGCGAAATGACCATGTAAGTAGTACCGAAAAGCGTATCGGCACGGGTCGTGTATACCGTTACCTCGCCGCCGATGCTGGTCTTGAAGGTGACCTCCGCGCCGGTGGAGCGGCCGATCCAGTTGCGCTGCTGGGTCTTTACGCGCTCGAGGTAATCAACTTCGTCAAGGTCATCGATAAGGCGCTGAGCATACTTGGTTATGCGCAGCATCCACTGGCTCTTCTCCTTGCGGACGACCTCACTGCCGCAGCGCTCGCACACGCCGTCGACGACCTCCTCGTTTGCAAGCACGCACTTGCAGGAGGTGCACCAGTTGACAGGCATGGTCGTTTTATAGGCAAGACCGTGCTTATACATCTGCAGGAATATCCACTGCGTCCACTTATAATACTTGGGGTCGGTGGTATCGACAACACGGTCCCAGTCAAAGCCGTAGCCGAGCATTTTAAGCTGGGATGTGAAGGTGGCGATATTGCTCTCTGTGACCTTAACGGGGTGGATATGGGTCTTTATCGCATAGTTTTCGGTCGGCAGACCGAAAGCGTCAAAGCCGATGGGATACAGAACGTTGTATCCGTCCATTCTCTTTTTGCGCGTGACGATATCCAGCGCCGTGAACGGGCGCGGATGGCCGACGTGCAGCCCCTGACCGGAGGGGTACGGGAACTCGATAAGTCCATAGAACTTGGGACGAGAGGTATCACCGGTCACGGCGGCGTAGGGCTTTGTGACTTCCCAGTTTGCCTGCCACTTCTTTTCGATTGCAGCAAAATCGTATTTCATTAATTATTACTCCCTTATAGTTTTTTATTTTGTCCGGATGCCCCTTAGCAGGGGCCTATAAGGGATGAGAGGTCCAGCTCCTCAGCGTCGGACCACAAATGCTCAAGCTTATAGAAGTCGCGGGCTTCCTCGGTGAACACATGTGCCACGACACAGCCGAAATCGAGCAGCACCCAGCTTCCGCTGCGATAGCCCTCGCGGCGGATGGGAGGCTCGCCTGCCTCGCTGAGCTCTTTATCGATCGCGTCTGTTAAAGTTTTTATATGCGTGGAGGATGTACCTGTGCAGATAACGAAGTAATCGCACAGGGTGGTGAGCTTATCGGTTTTGAGGACCTTTATGTCCTTTCCTTTTTTGTCGCTGAGTGCCTTGGCGGCGAGCTTTACGACTTCATTGGGTGTCATCATCTGTCTAAATCATCCTTACTGCCGGATACTGTGGGTTCAGGCACTGCGGCCAGGTTCGAGCTTTTGAAAAGGTACACTCCGGCAGTGCCCATTGAGCTCGACGAGCTGTAGTTGAGGAAGGAGGATACTCCGCCCTTGAGTTCGCCCGTTGTGGAATAGAAATTGCCGTTTTTATATGTGACGATGTTTACATTTTCGCTCGTCACCTGTGCCTCCCAGGGGTTGAGGCACTCATTTACCATGTCAAGCCATGCATCGATATCGCAGAAAACGTAGCTTGAGCCGAACACGCTGCCGTTAGTGTCGCCGGGCATGGTCATGAAGTTTATGCTATTGCTGTCAAGCTTCAAAAACTCCTTGGCGTAAAACAGCATGTCCTCTGTGGAAAGGCTCGTCTTCATGTTCTCGGTCACGATGCTGACGACTTCGGTCAGGTTCGGGATATTTTTAAGGCTGAGCATCTGGCTTGCCGCCGCCATGAGAAGCTCATGCTGCATGTCGATCCTCTGAATATCGCCGCCGGCATAGCCGCTTCTAAAGCGCATAAGCTGGACAAACTGCTCACCCGTGAGCGTCTGAACACCCTCGGGAATGTGGATGTGCAGATCCTGCGTGGGATCGTCATAATCCATTCCGGGCGGGACATCGAAGCTTATGCCGCCGACAGCATCGACGACCTGGGCTGCCGCTTCCATGTTGACAAGAATATATCCGTCAACGTCAAAGCCGAGGAAGGCCTTGACAAGCTCATCGCGCATACAGTCGATGGGATCCTTGCCGTAGTAGTCGCTGCTGCTTACGGTCGAGTAGTACGCGGCATAGTGGTAAGCGGAGTTTGCCTTCTTTACCTCGTGCTTAATATTCGTCAGCGTGTCGCGCGGAATGGACGCGACATTGAGCGTATGATTTACCGTATCGAGCGAGCCGATCATTATAGTATCGGTATTATCGCTTACGACGTCAACGCCTGCTACCAGCAGCGTGTACACTCCCGGCTTTCTGCCGTCGACAGTCGCAACGGGCGGCTCGTCATCGCCGTTATTGGAAAGGCCCTTATCGTCTGTCTGCGGAGAATCCATAAAGAATTCAATATACACATACGCTGCTGCAAGAAGCAGAACGAGGCACAGCAGGATTATGAGTATTACCTTGCCGGCTTTGCCCTTTTTCTTGGGCTTATTGCTTTTGCCTTCGGGCGCGTCGCTCTGCTTTTTAGCGGAGCTTTGCACCGGAGCATAGTCATAGTTTTCTTTTTCGGGCTTGCGGCCGCTTGAGTGCTTGCCGCCCTTTTTGCTACCGAATAGCTGCATAGTTTTATCCCTTCTCTGTCGGCACCCCTGCCGTTACTGCTGCATGGCCTTAAGCAAAAGCAACGTTATCCGAATCGCCTCTGCAATGATATTTTGCCCTTATTCATCGTTATCGTCCTTGAAATACGACAGTATTCCCGCGTCCTCTGCCTCGACTAAGGGCAAAATCTCTATTGCAGAGGTCGTAGATTTTTAAGCGTGAGGTTGGCGCGTCAGGCAAGGCTTTGCGATTGAGGAATGCTGACGCATTGTGATTGAGCAAAACGAAGTCTGCCGCGGCAATATCCGCTTAAAAACGGTTCGTATAATGTCACTTTTGCTTAAGCAAAAGCAACGTTATCCGAATCGCCTCTGCAATGATATTTTGCCCTTATTCTTCGTTATCGTCCTTGAAATACGACAGTATTCCCGCGTCCTCTGCCTTGACTAAGGGCAAAATCTCAATTGCAGAGGTCGCAGATTTTTAAGCGAGAG
>CAZWJM010000022.1:0-23056 GCA_964634435.1 uncultured Oscillospiraceae bacterium
AGCTGGTCGATCTCGGAGACGAGGAAGACGGGCAGCAGCTGGTGAGGAATACCGACGAGGTCGGGGAAACCAGCAATGATCTGACCCATGGTCATTTCGTCGAAGGTTACGAGCATCTTGTTGAGCTCGGCGCTGTTGCCGTTCTTGCGGTCAGCCTTGGAGAGGATAACGAGGTTTTCTGCAACGTAGCGGAAAATATCGTAGATGAGGATATGTGCCATCTTGAGTGCGCGGCCGCGCAGACCCATGATGTTCTTATCCATGAAGCCGTGGCAGCAGAAGTAGGAGATCATCCAGCGGTAGTGCAGAGCACTGTTGAGTGCGGGGATGAGGTCCTTGGAGAAGGTCATAAGGAGCATGCCCCACATACGAGCCCACTCATAGAAGTCATATGCGGTGTCCTTAATGCCACGCCACTCACGACGTACGGTTGCCATTGCGCCCTTGGCATACAGTCTGCCAAGTCTCTTTTCACCGTAGAGGATAGCATCGAGCTTGCCCTGCTGGTCAAGTGCCATGAATGCTTCGTACTCGTCCTTGATACGGGCGGCGTCTGCCTTCAGGGTGTTCTTCCAGCTTGCCTTGAATGCGTCCCAATCGGTCTCTTTGAACATTTCATAGAAAATGCCGCCGCAAACCTTCAGGTTTTCCCACTGCTTTTTCCAATCGATGTTGTCTTTGGTCTTCCAAACCTTAGGATTCGGATACTTAGGAGTCTTAGCCATTACTTTATGCCCTCCTCTTTATGAATACGCTTGATTTCGAGAGATTCAACAAAGGCCTGGCAGCGGGTACGGAGCTGACCGGAGTTACCATTGTTGTACAGTCTGTCGATAGACAGGACGGGCCAGCCGTATTCCTCAGCCATGATGTGGCTGACGAGTGCACGCTCGAAGCCCCAGTAGTCACAGTACTTCATCTGCTCGTAGATGATGCCTTCTGCGTTGTATTCCTTTGCGAGGCGGTCTGCGGTCTCACGACGCTGCAGGACCTTCTCGTCGGATATGTAACGTGCGCACTCGGAGTGCTCCATTACGTGACGGCAGATCTGAATGAGTGCGGGCTCGTCGTCGTTGAGCTCGATGACCTCGCGGCCGGGAGTCGAGCCGAAGCAGTGACGGTCGGAGCAAACAAATGCGCCGCAGCCTTCGATCAGCTTGGTCAGGTTGGGATCGTCGATCTCGGAGCCGACGATTGCAACTCTTGCACGGAACCAGGGCTTGGGATCGGGCTTACGAGCCTTGAGCTCCTTGAGGGTCTCCTTCAGGTACGGGAGAATGAGTCTCTTCGGGCAGGTGAAGGAAACGAGGTTGAGGACATGATACTCATAGCCGGTGACGACAGGGTTCTCAGCCTTGCGCATATCGCCGATCTCGGTGAGGATCTTGCAAACTTCGTTGTGCTCCTTGACTGCCTTGCGGATAGCCTTGTCGGAGACGTCGATGCCGAACTTCTCGTGCAGGTTATCCAGCACGTGAATCTGCATCTGGGTGACATATGCGTCGATGGTGTAGTCAACGACTTTGAAAGGAATGTCCATGTGAGTAACAAAGAACTTTTCCTTATCGTTGACATTCAGAACCTCGAAGTGCTCCATTGCACGGTTCATCATGGAGCAGGCGTCCACACCGATCATGGCATCGAGGAACTGATAGCCGCCCTCGATGGCACGCTCTACGAGTGCGCGGGCGTACTCGCAGGTGTAGTTGGACATGTAATAGGTCGCGATGTCGATCGAGCCTGTCTTCGGTGCGCGCAGACGCACTGAGAAACAGTTGCCTATGTTGAGAAGAGCCTCGGGAACATGGTAGCAAGTATAGCCAAGGCAGATATCGCCCTCAGCCTGAGCCTGCTTTACCAGCTCGTTGTCGGCATTCTCAAGAAGACTTTCGAAGTAGATCAGATGCTTAAGATCTTTCAAATGTTACACCTCTTCTTCAAAGAATTTCTATTTTTTGGAGTGCTTCCTTTACTCCATTGAGCATAAGAGAATCCTCGGGCAGATTCAGAACGCTCTTGCCTTTGATATCATTTGCGGCAAAAGCACTGTCCGCAGGGATAAATGCCGCGATGTCAACACCGGGCACTGTGATGAGCTCCGCGAGCTCAGGATTGGTCATGCGGTTTACTATGGCGCCTATCTTATCGTAAACGATCAGCTCATCTGCGACGTCCTTGATCGTCGATATGACCTGGCAGCCCTTTTTGCTCTGGTCGGTGACGAGCAGCAGATGCGTTACCTTATCCATAACGCGGCGCTGGATCTGCTCAATACCGGCCTCGCCGTCGATGACGACATAGTCGAAGCTGTTTGCCAGTATGCCAATGACTTCCTTGAGGTAGGAATTTACCTTGCAGTAGCAGCCTGAGCTTTCGGGTCTGCCGATGCCGAGGAAGGCAAAGCCGGGCATTTCGACCAATGCGTCAAAGATCTTAAAGCGTGCCTCGCTCAAAAGTTCGAGCGCTTCACGGGTCTCGCCGTTTTCGACACTGTCGACAATGCTCATACGGATATCATCCAGCGTGAGCTGAACGTCAACTCCCAGAGCGACCGACAGGCCTACTGCGGGGTCAGCGTCTATCGCGAGGATCTTCTTATCGGGAAAATTCTCGACCAGAAGTCTTACGATCGATGCCGAGATCGACGTTTTGCCGACGCCGCCCTTACCGGCGACTGCGATGATCTTTGCTTTATTGTCCAATAATACGTTCCCCCCTTGTTTTGCGCGTAGACATACCTAACGCATTTTGATAACAGTTTAACACAAATTCTTCTAATATGCAAGTGATTATGTAGCCAAATGTGTGAAAAATTCAGGTATTTTTATGTAAAAAATCCGAGGAACTATACATAATTCACAAACTTGTCTTGGTATAACCACAGTATGTGAATAAAGTAACAGCGCGCCCATTTCGGGCGCGCCGTTTTGATACTATCAGACGATGCGGCGGTCGCGCACCTGATTGTCGTAATGCTTATTGAGCAGAGGACGGACAACGTAGTAGATGAGCTTATTCTCGCCGTTGGTGATATACAGGGTGAAGGTGCCTACGAATGCGAGGAATGCGAACATGGCGACTTTGCCGCCTATCTTTGCAACAGTTTTCATTATAGCTTATCCTCCTATTAATATGCAGCGCTGTCGTCAAACTCGACGAGCGTGGGATCGAGGGGCTCTTCGCCGAGGACGACGGACATGTAGCCGTTTACGCAGTTACGCATATCCTGGCGGGAAACAGTGCGGCTATCCTCAAGGTCATGCTCGATGAAGATGAAGTGGAAGCCGAGGTCACGAGCCTGCTCTTCCATGAGAGCGTGAACGCCGAGCATGCCCTTGCAGGCGATGTTGTCGTTCATCAGGACCATGTCGCAGTTGAAGCTCTTTGCCCACTCCCAAACGGAGTTGACGTTGTCCCAGCCGCCGACTGCCATGTGGCGCATGGTGGCCTTCTCGGTGAGGCGGGTCAGGTCGTCCATGGCCTTATCCTTATCCTCGGTGTCGATCATATTGTAGCCCATGGTGGAGTCCATGTTCAGGACGATATTGATGCCCCAGCAGTTCTGCGTCCAGGTCGGGAAGTCGGTGTAGTAAACAGCGGAGGGTCCCCACAGGAAAGCACGGTGGCGGGTCTTGCCGCCGAAGGGCTCGTACTTTTCCTCGTAAGCCTTGCGCATGATCTTGATGACCTTGCGGTCGACCTTGTTGTAGTAGGGGTCAGCGCCGTTGACGGACTGCCACTCATACAGCTTATACAGAGTCTCGGCAATGCCGACGAGCGGAGAGTACGGGGTCTTGAAATAGTCCCACTTCTCAAGCTCGATGGTGTTCTGCTCGTTCATGCGCTTTGCGCCTTCGAAGAATGCATCCCAGTTGAACTTAACGCCATACTGCTCTTCGACGAATGCGATGGTCTCCTCAAGGATCTTGCGGGAGAACGGCAGAGCGGCGGGCTCATTGTGGATCATTGCCAGGGTCGCCTGGTAGTCGGGCATGCCGATACGGCGGCGCTGGAACATGGAGGTCGCCTCGGATGCGTTGCAGGGCATGTTGGTCGTGATGACTGCCTTGCCGACGAGTGGGAATGCGTCGTCAAGTGCAACGCCGGTCTCAGCCGCGCAGCGGGAGCAGACGTCGGCGGGAAGGCCGAAGGACTCGGCAACGTCGATGTAGTAAGGCTCGATGTGCTGGTCAACGTCGCAGATGATAAACTCAGGCAGAGTCTGCAGAGGTACGGGGAACAGCTCGGGGAAGCCGGTCATGAACAGCTCAGGCAGAACCTCGTCGATGGGGACGAGATGTGCGCTCTCCTCCTCGCTTGCGCCGAGGCGGCGGTCATGAGCCAGGATGTAGCCGATACGCTTGGTGAGGTTCTGAACGATGGCGTACATATGCATGTGCGCGATCTTCAGCTCCTTGCCGCGGTAGCCTTCAAACAGGCGGTCGATGAACATGAACGTGCCCAGGTAAGAGCCCATCCAGCGATATTCCCAGAAGCCCTTGAGGCATGCAACGGGAGCAGAGCCGACCATCATCGCCATTGCAGCGAGGTTCTTCAGCCATGCGCCGTAGTCGACGAGCGTATCCTTAACGCCGCGCCACTCACGCCATTTTGCAACGCCGGTCTTGTCGTAATAACGGCTTCTCTGGCCGCCGACACCGTGCTCTGCCTGCCATATGGGATCAAAACGTTCAAGCTTTTTATCAACAGCAGCTATAACTTTATTGAACATTATTTCTTACCTCCCTGGATGGACTTGATCTCCAGCGATTCGATGAACGCCTGGAAACGTGTACGAAGCTGTCCGACTGCGCCGAGGGAATACTCCTTCTCGATGGTGCAGCAAGGAACGTTCTTCTCGTTTGTGAAGATGTGGTGTGCCAGGACCTTCTCATAGCTCCAGAACTCACAGAACTTCATGTTCTCGTAGATAACGCCGTCGGCCTTGAAGTCGTTAATGAGCTTTTCGGTCGTCTCATGGCGCTGGTCGATCTTGAAGCCGTCCATAAAGCGGGCGCAGAGGTTTGTGTGCAGATAGTGGCGGCAGATCGCGTCAAACGCAGTCTCGCCGTCGAGGATCTCGATCTCTTCCCTGCTGGGGAAGGAGCCGAAACAGTAACGGTCGGCAACGACCATTGCGCCGCACATTTCGATGAGCTTGGTGAATTCGGGATCGTCGATCTCGCTGCCGACGAGGGCGACACGGGCGCGGAACGGGAACTTCTGCTCCGGCTCGCGGGTCTTGAGCTCTTCAAGGGTCTCCTTCAGGTACGGCAGGATGAGCTTGTGCGGGCAGACCTGCGATACGAGCTGGATGACATGGAACTCATAGCCGGTGATGGGCGGGTTATCGAGCTTGCGGAAATTGCCGATCTCGGTGATGACGCGGCACAGCTCGTTATGCTCGGCAATCGCCTTGCGCATTGCAGCGTCGGAAACGTCAACGCCCAGGCGCTCCTTGAGAGGCTCAACGACCTTGAGCTGAAGCTGGACCTTGTAGTAATCAAGGTTAGTCTTGTCGCCCTTCATGGGAGGGTCGATCTGGGTGACAAAGAAGCCGTCGTGCTTGACGGGATTGATCAGGAAGAAATGCTCCTCCATACGCTCCATGGTGGCGCAGTTCTCGCCGCCGAACAGGGCGCTGAGGTAGTTGTATCCGCCTTCAACGGCGCGCTCAAGAATGGAGCGTGCGTACGGGCAGGTACGGTTTGTCATGTAATAGTTTGCGATGTCGGTGCTGGTGCAATTGGGTGCGCGCAGTCTTGAAGAGAAGCAGCCTTCAAGATTGAGAAGGACTTCGGGTATGTAATAGCAGTTGTAACCGAGTGCTATCTGCCCATCCTCCACTGCCTTGGTGACGAGCTCATTCTGAGCGTCCTGCAGCAGGTTTTCAAAATAGATCAGATGTTTTAGGTCTTTCATTTGCAACCCCTTCCGCTTATTTTAAATTTTTGCCTACCTATTTATCAGCATGGGCTGTCGCCCACACTCCTTCACATGATTATACTTTAACAGCACTGCAAATGTCAAGATTATGACAGGACTAAACTGTGGAAAATCTCGGTTTTTGAACAGTCGGTTTATTCAGTGTGCAAATAATGCATCACACATTTTGATGTATTCGGGCAGAACGCCTTCAAAATCAAGTCCATAGTGGCGCGGAGTGCCTCTCTTTGCCGTGCGCTCGATGGCAGAGACGACGAATTTTTCGGCAAGCTCAAGCGCATCGTCAAGCTTTGCGCCGCGCGTCAAAAGCGCAGCTAAGCTCGATGCAAACACATCGCCCGCGCCGTGGAACATTCCGTCAAGCGTATCGTTCATAACAGAGCACAGCCTGCCGCTTGCGTTATCGCGCGCGACTATGCCGACCTTGCCCTCGACCGTGCTCACGCCCGTGAGCGCGACGATATTCGGCCCAAGCTCGGATAGCTTGTCTATAAGACAGCTGACAAAGTCCATATCCAGCGTACCGCCCCTGTACTCCATGCCCGTCAGGAAGCAGGCTTCGGTGATGTTGGGCGTTATTATGTCCGCTTTATTTATAAGGCGGCGAAAGCATTCGACGATGCCGTCGCCGAGATTTGCGTAAAGCCTGCCGTTATCGCCCATTACGGGGTCAATAATTATAAGTGTATCGTCATTGCGCAGAAGCTCTATCGCCTGCTCGAGCAGCTTGCCCTGAGCCTCGGATGCAAGATAGCCGGAGTACACGGCGTCAAACTCCAGTCCTTCCTTATGCCAATGCTCGGCAATTG
Organism: uncultured Oscillospiraceae bacterium; assembly: GCA_964634435.1. GTDB lineage: Bacteria > Bacillota > Clostridia > Oscillospirales > Oscillospiraceae > F23-B02. Next base: position 6,756 of record CAZWJM010000022.1, read on the forward strand.
GCACGATATCCCCGCTCAGGTCGGTGAACGTCCAGCCCTCAAAGCCGCCCGTGTGCGTCGACAAAAGCGCCGTCGGTATGCAGCAGCACTCCACTCCGCTTGCCGAAACTATCGGCAGCGCAACGGAAAGCGAGCACTTCCCCATTCCGGAAAGATCGTGTATTGCCGCCATCCTCGGCAGCTTCGGCAGTGTTTTATCCATCAGGTTTACCTCAATTTTAAGTCTCAGCTGATTTTAGCACATCCTTGCGCGCTTAGCAAGAGCGCCCGTGCGCGCATGGGGGTCACATATTGTAAGCAAAAAAATTTTGGAATTTCCTTTATCAAAGTTAACTTTACCATTTCCTGCATTGTAATTTCGGTTACAATATTGTATCATATGCTAAATGTCAGTTAATTGCCGCTGCGGGGCTGCCGTGAGTAACGGGTGACCGCTTCCCTGCTTTGGGCAGGGATAACCGAGGCCGCATGGTTAAACCGTTTCGGTACAGGTATTGACATCAGGCTTAGTGGAAAGGAGGCTAACAAGTCAATAATGTTTAAGACAGAAAATCTCGGCAAGCGTTTGATGTTTACAGGCGCACTGCTTGCGGTTTTGCTGTTGGCCGTATTATTTATGGGAACCAGCGCCGACGCGGACTGGTCCGGTGATACGGCGGTGACTGCTCTGGCCGACCAGTTTGGCCGCTCGGCAGACGGCGGCGCTGTTGCGCTGTGGAACACCGAGTACAGCGGAGCACCTTACTTCAGGCTTTGCCTGCACGGTTATCAGGCGCTTGACCCCGATGCTACCGTTACCGTTACCGCATACATCCCCGGCACGCTTACGCCTTTCTACCGTGCGACCTTCACCAAGGATTACCTTGCCCTTAAGGACACGTTCAATCTGACAGGTGGTACCACCCACGGTGCAGTCCTGAGACTTCCCGCGGTATGCGTCCTCACGATCTCCGTCAATGGTGACACTGTTGAAGGCTGGAATCTTCCCTACGGCACGTACGTCGAGGAAGCTGCTGTTTGGAGCACCGCTGATCTCAATCCCATCACCTGGATAGGTGAGGTCTTCGGTTCCGACTATGTCTACGGTAACGCTACTTGCCTGTGGGCAACCAACTTCGGCGGCCACGTCGTTCACCTCAGCATGAATGGTGCAGGCGGCGGAATAGGCGGCGGTGATATCGATGGCGACGCAGACGCTGATGCCGATGCAGACGCCGACGCAGATGCCGACGCAGACGCTGATGCTGATGCAGATGCAGACGCCGATGCTGACGCAGACGCAGATGCAGATGCAGACGCCGACGCAGACGCTGATGCAGATGCCGACGCCGACGCTGATGCAGACGCCGACGCTGACGCTGATGCAGACGCCGACGCAGATGCTGATGCTGACGCAGACGCCGATAGCGACAGTGACAAGGATAAGGACAAGATACCTGATCCCAAGACCGGCGACCCGCGCAATATCGCAATGATAGCGGCAATAGCAGTCGTAAGCCTCGCTGTTTTGACAGCTACTTATCGCAAGAAAGAAAAGAACTGAATAGCTGAAGCAGATAGTTAATCATATGTGGGCGATTGACTTATTGCTAAAGTGCATATAAAATAAGAGTGGTCATGTTTTGACCGCTCTTATTTTATTTTTCCGAGGTGGAAATATGAGCCGCAGCAGCAGACGAAAAAAGCATATCGCAAAGCCCAAAAAGCTCACGGAGCAGGAGCGCAAAGCCCGTGCCGTCAAGGCGCTTATTGCCGTCATAGCGGTCATCGTGCTCATAGTCGCGGCGGTGCTCGTTTTCTATTTCATGGATCAGAGCAAAAGTCGCGAAAGGCTTGAGGATTTTGAAGCCAGGGCAGAGAGCCTGCACGCAGAGCTCATATCCGATGCGCGGCAGGACGAAATGGGCTCATTTAACGCTGCCGGCGCTCCCGAGGACGTTGTTTTCCTCTCCATATGCGATAAGACCCAGCGCGCAACGGTATTCACCGGAACAGGCAGCGACCGCGAGGCCGCGTGGAGCGATGCCTATGAGCAGGCGCACCGGGCCGTCACCGATGGGTACGACCCCGTGTGGATAAAGGCAGACCTCATGAGCCAGACGCAGAGATATTCTGCCAATGAGTTTTCCGAGCTGCTTTCCGGCTTCAGGCATGAGTTTTTCCGCTATGGCATAGCGTTTGACGATGCTTTCTCCACGGCGCTGCTCGAAGCGGAGCTCAACGGCGCGAAGATACTCGACTATGACAACGAATGCATCGACAAAAGCTATCTGAACACCTATCTTGAAAAGGCCGGGCGGAGCACCCTCCCCTCCCTGCCGAATGATTACATCGTTTTTAAATGCATCGGCTGGATGTGCGATGAGGACGGCAAGGTGCTGGAGCTTATAAGCGACAGAGAGGATTACGGTCGCCGCGCAGTGGACACGGTGGATAAGCAGTACGCCGCCGAGCTTATAACAAACGCCTCGGGCTTTCTCATCGACCAGGTGCAGGACGACGGCAAATTCATATACGGCTACTATCCGCGCTTTGGAAACGAGATAGATAACTACAACATCGTGCGCCACGCGAGCACCCTGTGGAGCCTTGTGTGCCAATACCGTATGACGGGAAACGATGAGCTCGTTCCGGTCATAGAGCGGGCGATAGATTATATGATAGAAAACGCCGTCATCTATCGCCATGACGACACAGCGTATCTGTACGAGGAAAAGTCGGATGAAATTAAGCTCGGCGGCTGCGGCGTTGCAATAGTCGCGCTGACTGAATACATGGACGCGTTCGGCTCGGATAAATACGCCGACGTTGCCAAAGCGCTCGGAAACGGCATACTGACCATGTTCCGGCAGGACACCGGCGAATACTATCACGTCCTCGACGGCGACTTCATAAAGAAGGAGCAGTTCCGCACGGTGTACTATGACGGTGAGGCGACCTTCGCCCTGTGCAGGCTCTACTCACTGACGGGCGACGAAAAGTGGCTGGATGCTGCAAAGGCTGCGGTCGAGCACTTCATCGAGGCTGACTATGTGCAGTACAAGGACCACTGGGTGGCCTACTCGCTCAACGAAATAACAAAATACGTCGACGATGAGCGGTACTACACCTTTGCCCTGCGCAATGCTCAGGAAAACCTCGACCGGATATATTACCGCGACACGACCTATCACACATATTTCGAGCTGCTTATGAGCACCTTTGAGGTGTATGAGCGCATAATCGAGCGGGGCATAGAGCTTGAGTATCTCGATAACAGCTTTGACCTTGAATACTTCCTCAAGACCATCTACAAACGCGCAGACCATATGCTCAACGGCTACTTCTACCCCGAATACGCCATGTACATGGCAAGCCCCGAAACGATACTGGACACCTTTATGGTACGTCACGACGGCTACCGCGTGAGGATAGACGACGTGCAGCACAATGTCGGCGGCTACTACTTGTATTATCTGCACTATGACCGGCTCGTGGAGCTCGGCATGCTTGACTACAGGGACTGATATGAAAAAAATTCTTGTTTGGACAATTCGGATAATCGCCATCATCGGCCTCGTCGCATCGCTGTGCGCCCTGGCGGTGTACATCATCGGCGACGTGCGCGATAATGCCTCGCATAAGGACACGCAGAAGCTCAAAAGCGTGCTGGATGAGTACAATGCCCTGTATGCCGAAAATGAGGACACCATCGGCTGGCTGAAAATCGACGGCACGGATATCGACCACGTTGTCATGTTCGTGGAAAACGACAACGAAAAGTACCTGCACCGCGACTTTTACGGCAACGACTCGTACCGCGGCTGTCTGTTCGTCGACGGACGGTGCGACGTGCAGACCTCGGACAATGTCATCATCTACGGCCACCACATGAAGGACGGCTCGATGTTCGGCGCGCTGGTCGACTATCGTGACCGCGAGTTTTACGAAAGCCATCGCTACATCCAGTTTGACACGATCTACGAAAAGCAGCGCTACGAGGTCGTTGCCGCTATCGAAACGGCGCTGCTGCCCGAGGGTGCCGAGGGCTTCCGCTATTACGAATACACGGACGAAAACGATGCGCAGTCGTTTAACGAGTACGTCCAATTCATCGAGCAGAACAAGCTGTACGACACCGGCGTTGAGCTTCACCCCGGCGATAAGCTCATCACCCTCTCGACCTGCGCATACCATACCGACGACGGCCGCTTCATCGTCGTCGCAAAAAAGCTCGCAGAATAAAAGCAGCACCCTGTGGATATCCACAGGGTGCTGATGATTGTTCTATGCTTCGCCGTACGCAGAGCACATCAGGCTTTTGCAATGAAGCTTGGGCTGTGCCCAAGTGAAGTTATAGTGAAATATCCTTTGGATGTGAAATAATTTACTTCGTAAATTGTGAAATTTTCTGCTTCGCAGAAAGTGAAATGAAATAAATCCACTCACCGCCGCAGCGATTTCACATTGCGGAGCAATATTTCACACGCGCAGCGTATTTCACAAATCCCGCAAGGGATTTATTTCGTTAGAAAAGAAAAAACCTTTTGTCAAATGACAAAAGGTTTTTCTTTTCTGGTGACCCGTACGGGAATCGAACCCATGTTACCGCCGTGAAAGGGCGGTGTCTTAACCGCTTGACCAACGGGCCATATAAAAGGCGCAGGTAGAACTATCTGCGCCTTGTTTTGGTAGCGGCACCTGGATTCGAACCGGGGACACTGCGGGTATGAACCGCATGCTCTAGCCAACTGAGCTATGCCGCCATTTCTCAAATGAGCAATTGGAATTATACAAGACACAGCCCAGATTGTCAACACATTTTTTTCGTTTTTCTTAAAATTTTTAAATCGGCATATAAGATACGGGGTCTACGCTCTGCCCATCGCGGCTCATGGCAAAGTGGATATGGCTGCCCTGCCCTATCTCGCAGATGGCAGTCTTGCCGACTGAGCCTATGACATCGCCGCACTTTACCTTATCGCCCTCGGAGACCGTCGGTGTCTCGGCAAGGTTAGAATAGGTCGTTTTAAGGCCGTTTGCGTGGCTTATGACGACGGTCGTGCCGTAGAGGTCATCCTGTTTTACGCTTACAACCTCGCCATCTGCCGCCGCGACGACCACCTCACCCTGCTGTGCGAGGATATCCACACCGTCATGCGTGCGCCAGTCTGCCATTGTGACGTCGTATGCAAGCGCTTCAACGCTGTATCCGCGCTCAATTTCGCCCGACACCGGCCAGCGCCACGAAGTCTGCTCAGGCCACTCATCGTCCTGCGTGAGCGTTCCGGCAGAGACGATATCGGCATCATCCGGCGCGTCGACGGGCTGAGGCGCTTCCGTATTCACAGACGGTTGGGTGTCCGGCTGCGGCTGAGCCGTCTGACGTGCGCTCATGCCGATGTCGATATCCGTTGTCTGCGCCCCGGGCGAGGCTGCAAGGCTGTAGGCCGATATTCCGATAACTATAACACATAGTGCAAGGACTATGTAAAAGCCCTTGCCGGCAAGAAACTTATCGAGTCTGCCGCTTTTTTCGTTTTCCATAGATAAACCTCCTTTACCTACAGTGTTGACAGCACAGCCTCAAAATATACAAAAGGTCGGGATAGCTAATCCCGACCTTTGCAGTTATTTGAGCACTCGCTGCAATTGCCGCAGCAGCCCTTGTTCTTTTTAATGCTTTTAATGGCGATGATGAGCCACACCGCGATGACGGCGATTATAACAAGCTCCATTAAATCATCACCCCGATAAGCGTGTACACGATAAAGGCCACAAGCCAGGCCACACAGCACTGCGAGAGCATGACGAGCACCGTTTTCACTCCGCTGTTAAGCTCGCGCCTGAGAGCCGCCAGCGCCGCGACACAGGGCGTGTACAGCAGGCAGAACACGAGGAAGCTCACAGCGGCGGGCATAGTGAACAGTCCGCCGACAACGGCGCTTCCGACATCCGCGCCAACGCCCATGAGAACGCCAAGCGTGCTGATGACCGCTTCCTTGGCCATAAGACCCGTGACGAGCGCCGTTGCAACGCGCCAATCGCCAAAGCCGAGGGGCGCAAATATGGGCGCAAGCCAGGTGCCGATGATGGCAAGCAGGCTGTCAGTGCTGCCCTGAGGTACAACATTCAGGCGCACATCGAAGGTCTGCAGGAACCATATGACTATCGTCGCTGCGAAAATGACGGTGAACGCGCGGCGGATGAAGTCCCAGGCCTTTTCCCACATGAGAAGCAGGACGCTTTTAAGCGACGGCATACGGTAGTTGGGAAGCTCCATGACAAAGGGCACTGGTTTTCCTGTGAAGGCCGTTTTGCTGAGTATCTTTGCCGCTATTATGCCCACTATCATGCCGAAAACATACAGGCTCGTCATAACGAGTGCGCCATGTCCCGGGAAAAACGCCGCCGTGAAGACAGAATAAATGGGTATCTTCGCAGAACAGCTCATAAACGGGACGAGCAGCATGGTCATCTTCCTGTCACGCTCGGACGAGAGCGTGCGCGTTGCCATGATCGCCGGAACCGAGCAGCCGAAGCCGATGAGCATCGGAACAAAGCTGCGGCCGGAAAGGCCGATGCGGCGCAGAAGCTTATCCATGACAAACGCGACGCGCGACATATAGCCCGTATCCTCAAGTATCGCAAGGAAGAAAAACAGCACGACGATTATCGGCAAAAAGCTCAGCATACTGCCGACGCCGGCAAAAATACCGTCAATTACAAGGCTTTGGACAACGGGGTTGAGGCCATAGGCCGTGAGCGCGGCATCGACTATCTGCGTAAGCTCATCAATGCCGAGGGCCAGAAGATCCGACAGGCGCTGGCCGATGACGTCAAAGGTCATCCAGAATATAAACGCCATTATCGCTATAAATGCCGGTATCGCAAGATACTTATGCGTAAGGATCTTGTCTATCTTCACGCTGCGGAGCATCTCGCGGCTCTCCTGCGCCTTTACAACGCAGTCGGCGCAGACGCTTTCAATGAAGCTGTAGCGCATTTCGGCAAGGGCCGCGTTGCGGTCAAGCCCGCCCTCGTTTTCCATCTCCAGCACCGCGTGGCCGATAAGCTCAAGCTCGTTATCGCTGAGCTTTAAAGACGATATTATCTCCTGATCGTCCTCAATAGCGCGGGTCGCGGCAAAGCGCGAGGGTACGCCGATTTTATCTGCATGGTCCTCAACGACGTGGCTTACGGTATGTATGCATCTGTGCACAGGGCCGGCCGAGCAGAAGTCCGTGCGGCGGGGCTTATGCCGCTTTTCGGCGGTTTCGGCGACGACGCGCATAAGCTCGTCAACGCCGTCATTTTTCGCCGCGGCTATCGGCACGACCGGTATGCCGAGGCGCTCGGACAGCTTTGCAACGTCGACGCTGCCGTGGTTGCCCAAAAGCTCATCCATCATATTAAGCGCCAGCACCATGGGCTTGCCCATTTCGATGAGCTGGAGCGTGAGATAAAGATTGCGCTCTATATTAGTTGCGTCGACGATGTTTATTATCGCGTCGGGCTTGCGGTCGATGATAAAATCGCGTGCAACCTTCTCCTCGCCGGAATACGGGCGAATGGAGTAAATACCCGGCAGGTCAACAAGCTCATAATCCTTATGCCCTATGACCTGGCCTATCTTATGCTCGACCGTTACGCCGGGGAAATTGCCGACGTGCTGATTTGAGCCGGTCAGCTGATTAAAAAGCGTCGTCTTGCCGCAGTTTTGGTTTCCAACAAGAGCAAGCAGCATATCACTCTTCCTCCTTTACGGAGACCTCGATGCGCGCAGCGTCCTCCTTGCGCAGGGTCATCGTATATCCGCGCAGATAAAGCTCCAGCGGATCGCCCAGGGGCGCGACCTTGCGCACAGTTACCTCCGTGCGCGGTATAAGTCCCATATCAAGAAGGTGACAGCGCAGATTGCCCTCGCCGCCGACCGATGTTATCTTTGCCTTCTGCCCTATCGGCAGTTTATCCAATGTCATATATACTCCTCCATCCAAGCATCGTTAGTTTACGCTAACATGGGGGATTTGTCAATAAACCGTCAATGAATATATACGCTAATTAACATCCACTGAACATATGACACCGTAGTCGTTCAGGCTTACGACGGCAAGTCCGAAGTCGGAAGCGATATAGGCGTTATCGCCGACGCAGACGGCGCGCGGCGCATCAAAGCTGCCCTCCGGCGCAAGACAAAGCTGCTCGGCAAAGCCCATAGCTTCGGAATAGGCGAAAATGTGATAGCCAAGGTCGCTTACAAAGCCGAATATACCCCGCTCGGGCGATATCATAAGCGCCGTGTGGTCATATAGCGCGGGAGTGTAGTTAATGCCCCCGAGCACAAGGCTGTGCTTTACGCCGACATTGGCCTTATCGCTTGTGTCGAACATGACAAGCTTTAATGACTGCACCCGTCCGCTGTTTTCATCGGCCTCCTGGCCGAGCCCGAAGAGCCTGTCATCTCTCCATGTGTGCAGATATTCGGAAAAGCCGCTTATCTTGAGCTCGCTGAGCACCTTCGGCGCCGCAGGGTCGGACACATCGACGGCAAACAGCGGGTCTATCTGCCTGAAGGTGCAGAAATACGCAATATCGCCGTCAAAGCGCACGGAATAGACCTGCTCGTTTTTTGCAAGGCCATCAAGCTCCGACACGGGCGAAAGGTCGCGGCCGAGGATATACAGGCTGTTGCTTTCCTCGCCCGTACCGGTGCTCATTTCGACGTATTCAGTGCCCTGCTCCTCGTCGGCACGCAGCGTTGAGTAGGCAAAATTTTTCGTCGTGACAAGGCGCAGATAGCCGTCCTTTTCGTCCATGGAAAACTGACTGTTGAGAAGTCCCTCGACCGTGCCGGTGGCGGCGGTTTCGAGGTCTGAAAGGCCTATGCGCATTATGTCCGTATACTGCTTGTATGAGACATTGTAAACTGTGCGTTTTCCCTCTGTGCCGACCTTTTCCCGGCTGTCTTCATACCGGCTTCCTGCGATGTAGAGGTCATTCAGGCTCATGTATATCGTGCCGCCTGCTCCGAGGACTGAGCGCTCGGCGATAGTTTCGCCCGTTTTGGCGTCATACGCCGCCGCGACCATGTAGCTTATGCCGGCGGGGTTTTCGGCGATGCTTATGCAATCGCTGTCGGCAAGGCGCTCTTCCCCGTCGCGGTAAAAGCACGGGACATAGGTTTCCGGCTCAAGCTTATTCGGCTCGCGCGAGGCACCGTAGCGGCTTATTAGATAGAGCTTCCCGTCGTAAAGCCTGCTCGTTTCAAGCCGGCCGTCCTGACCGGCAGAGCCTATGAGCGCGGGAGATGCGGGGTCAGACACGTCATAGTAATAGACCGTTGTGCGCTCACTGCCGGCATAGTCATTTGCTTGGGTGTACGTCAGCAGCATCAAAACGCCGTCTGACACATACATATGCGAAATGAGAAAGTCCCCCTCGAGCTTCAGCTCAACGCAGCCAATAAGCTCACTCTCCTCTCCCGCGGCAGAGTATATGCGCACCTTGTTCCCGCCGAGGAAATAGACATATTTGCCGTCTGTTTTTATCCTGTCGCTCTCGTCGATACCGTCGACCTGGGCATTGGTTTTGGAAAAGCTCTGGTCTGCGGCAGTTTCGGCTATCACCATGTCCGCATCGTCCATTGCATATGGGTGGTTATTTGTCTGCAAGTAGCTGTTGCGCTTTGCATAGTCGCTTATCACGTCGTAGACCTCGGAATAGTCCCCTGCCGAAGCGTCATCCTTCGCGCAGGCGCAAAGCGTCAGCAGCACAGCCGCGATAAGAAAAACGGATACAAACCTTTTCATCGTTATACCTCCCGTTATCGTTATATGATTTTTGACGGGATGAGGCTCGAAAGGTTCCCTAAAAACACAGGCGGAGGAAAGCTTTTTTCCTCCGCCGCGCAAATTATTTATGCGTTTTTCATTATTATCTGGTCAATCACGTCCGCCGCGTGCTCGCACTGGTCGCAGCAGGCCTCCATGCCATCGAATATGGCCTTGCCGCCAAGGAGCGTTCTGACGTCGCCCGTGCTTCCGAAAAGCGCGTGCATAAATTCGTTATAGTCATCGTCTGCCTTGCTCTCCATGGAGTTTACAACGACGAGCATCGGGCGAAGCCGCGCGGGCTTTTTGAAGCTTTTAAGCTCCATGACAGCGTCGTAGAGCGCCTTTACGCAGTCAAGCACATGCTCGGAGAACTTCTTCGCGCCCTCGGGCAGAGTTTCAACATGGTACATGTAGCACTCGAGCAGAACATCGTCAAGTGCGTCCGTTACGTCGTCGATTATCTGAACAAGGTGGGTTATATCCTCCTGCTCGATGGGGGTTATGAACTCGGTCGAGAGCTTTTCGAGGATATCGTGCTGCATTTCGTCGGCCTTATGCTCGATCTCATGCATTTTTTCGCGCCTGTCCGCGAGCGTCGCCGCGCTGTAATCGCAGAAATACTCGGCCAATATCTCAGCCGCCTGAACGCAGTAAGAGGCCTGCTTGCCTATAAGTGCGAAATAATCGTTGCCTTTTGCCATAATGATTCTCCTTTCAAGAAAACAGTGCTAAAAACAGCTTTGCAAGGGCGTAGCCCAAAAGACCACAGCCCGGGAAGGTGCATATCCAGGTCAGGACAAGGTCCTTGACGATGCCCCAGTTTACGTTCTTTATGCTGCGTGCAGCGCCCACGCCCATGATGGCCGTGGTCTTGGTGTGGGTCGTGCTGACGGGGATGCCGGTCAGCGACGACAGCAGCAGGCACAGCGTTGCCGCAACGTCGGCCGAAAAGCCCTGATACGGCTTTAAGCGCACCATGTCGCGCCCGACGGATTTGATTATCCTGTAGCCGCCTATCGACGTGCCGAGGCCCATGACGGCAGAGCACAGCACCATGAGCCACAGCGGGACAGCAAATGTGCTCATATCGCTGCTGCCGCCGGCAAACGCCGCGCCCAGCAGGAAGATGGCCATGAACTTCTGTCCATCCTGCGCACCGTGCATGAATGCCATTGCAGCGCCGCCTGTTACCTGTGCGCCGGAGAAAAAGCGTCCCGCGCTTTGCCTGTTTGAGTTTCTGAACACCGCAACGGTCATACGCGCACAGATAAAGCCCATGACAAAGCCCAAAAGCGTTGACAGGCCGATGCCGTAGAGCACCTTGATCCACTCGGCGCCGTTTAACGCGCCAAAGCCGTTGTGGATGGCGACCGCCGCGCCGGAAACACCGGCGATGAGCGCATGGCTCTCGCTTGTCGGGATGCCGAAGTACCATGCCGCCGTTGCCCATATGACGATGGCGGTCATTGCAGCGCACAGGGCAATGAGCGACAGGTGCGCGTCCCCGCCGAAGTCTGCGATGTTATATATCGTCATCGCGACCGAGGAGTTTATGGCCGTCATGACCAAAACGCCGAGGAAGTTAAATACCGCCGCCATGATGATGGCTTTGCCCGCGGATATCGCGCGCGTTGCGACGCAGGTGGCTATAGCGTTCGGCGCGTCTGTCCAGCCGTTTACGAGGATAACCCCAAGGGTCAGCAGCGCGGCGACAAGCAGCGTGGGGTTTTCCGCCGCCTGCCGTATAAATTCACTTAAACTCATGCACATTTCTCCTAATATACATCTACACAAATTATAAACATACAAAAAGAGACCCATGCACAGAATTTATCTGTACATGAGTCTCGCTGTTTCTGCAAAGCCAGACGGCAAAGGCCGCCATGTATGTTGACTTACGCTCGCGCATATGCGCGCAGCTACTCCCCCATGCGGGATATGTCGTTGTGAATTAAGTATATCACGCGCTCGGCGGCACTGTCAAATAAAAAATGGACGTATTCGATGAATACGTCCATTTTTGTGCATTATGTCAGGTACCGAGGTAGGCGGCCTTGATCTGCTCGTTTGCAAGCAGCTCATCGCCGGTGCCGGTCATGGTAAGGCGTCCGGTTTCGAGGACGTGGCCGATGTGCGCGGTCTTTAGCGCCATGTTCGCGTTCTGCTCGATAAGCAGCACCGTCACGCCGCGGTTATTGATCTCCTTAATGATATCGAAGATGCCGCGCACGATGATAGGTGCAAGGCCGAGGGAGGGCTCGTCCATCATGATGACCTTGGGACGGCTCATCAGTGCTCTGCCGACTGCAAGCATCTGCTGCTCGCCGCCCGAGAGCGTGCCGCCCTCCTGCCACGAGCGCTCCTTGAGCCTCGGGAACAGGTCGTACACCCAGTTGAGGTCGTCCGTCAGATCGTCCTTGCGCAGATACGCGCCGATCTTGAGGTTTTCCAGAACCGTGAGGTCGGGGAATATCTTGCGTCCCTCGGGAACGAGGGTTATGCCCTTTGTGACGATGGTCGTGGGGTCAGCGCCGGTTATATCCTCGCCCTTGAATTCGATCTTGCCGCCGGCGGGCTTAACAAGACCGGCTATCGCGCGCAGGGTCGAGCTTTTGCCCGCGCCGTTTGCGCCGATAAGCGTGACTATCTGCCCTTCGGGAACGTCAAAGCTCACGCCCTTGACGGCTTCGATGCCGCCGTAGTTGACCTTGAGGTCATTGATTCTCAGTATTGCTTCACTCATCTTCAACAACCCCCAAATATGCATCGATAACGTGCTGATTGTTCTGAACTTCCTTAGGTGTGCCCTGTGCTATCTCCGAGCCGAAGTCGATGACATAGATATAGTCGGATATCTGCATGACAAGCTCCATATGGTGCTCGATAAGGAAGATGGTCAGATCATACTTTTCGCGGATCTCGCGGATAAACTGAGCAAGCTCAAGCGTCTCCTGCGGGTTCATGCCCGCGGCAGGCTCGTCGAGCAGAAGAAGCTTCGGGTCTGCTGCCAGTGCGCGCGCTATCTCAAGGCGGCGCTGCAGGCCGTAGGGCAGGCTCGTTGCTATCTCGTCCTTATACTTGTCAAGGCCCTGCTCGCGCAGAAGCTCCATCGTCTCCTCGCGCATGCGCTTTTCCTCCTTGGCATTGCCGCGGAAGGTGGCGGAAAAGACGTTCTGCTTTGCGTGCATGTGCTTGGCGATAAGGACGTTTTCAAAAACGGTCATGCTCTTCCAGAGGCGGATGTTCTGGAAGGTACGGGCGATGCCCTGCTTTGTGATCTTGTCGGGCGTGTTGGATATGACCTTGCCGAGGTACATGTCGCCGTTTTGACCCTTGTAGTTTTTCTTCATCTTGCCCTGCGGGTGGTTGCGCACGATGGGCTTGCCCATGAACTCAACAAGGCCGTTTGTCGGCTCGTAAACGCCGGTGATGCAGTTAAAGGCCGTGGTCTTGCCCGCGCCGTTGGGGCCGATGAGGGCGATTATCTTGCCCTTAGGGATATCCAGCGAGAGGTTGTTGACAGCGACGACGCCGCCGAACTGCATGGTCACGTTTTCAACATGGAGAACATTTTCGCTCATTATGCCGCACCTCCCTCTTCGGCCTTCTTTGCCGCTTTTGCGGCTTTCTTGGCCTGATGCTTCTTTATGAGTCCCTTGAAGGACAGCTCCTTATTGCCCATGATGCCCTGCGAGAAGAACAGGACGATGATCATGATGACGACGGAGAAAACGACCTTGCGGAAGCCATCGCGGAAGAAGCTGACCTGAATGTCGCCAAAGGGCAGTGCGCCGGAGTCGAGGAAGCGGAGCCACCACTCGGAGCAGGCGATGTACAGGAAGGACGCGATGCAGCTGCCGGACACGGAGCCGATGCCGCCGATGACAACGATGAGCAGCAGCTCATACGTCATGGCCGACATGAACGCCGATGCCTGAACGGTCATCTGGAACATTGCAAGCAGAGCGCCGCCGACACCGGCGAAGAAGCTTGAAATGACAAACGACAGCATCTTGTGCTTAAACAGGTTGATGCCCATTGCCTCGGCCGCGACCTCGTCATCGCGGATGGCCTTGAACGCACGGCCATAGGAGGAGTTTATGAGCAGGACGATGATGATTATGCTCACCATCGCTATCAGGAACGGGAAGGCCGTTCCGAATTTGAACACCTGCGTGCCGATTTGGATCTTCATGTCGCTGAAGGAGGTGTAGTCACGCAGAAGGTTCGAGCCATTGGTCACGACGCCGAGGCCGTTCCACTGGAACACGGCGCGGATTATTTCAGCAAAGCCGAGCGTTGCAATTGCGAGGTAGTCGCTCTTGAGTCTCAGCACGGGGATGCCGATAAGCGCGGCAAAGATCGCTGCGGCAATACCTGCAATGATGATGCAGATTATCGCACCCAGGAAGCTGCCGAGGTTCACGCCGAGGGCGTTGCCGAGCATTTCCGGTATGGAGAACTGGATAGCGCCGCCGTCAAAATACTGATAGACGGCCGGGTGACGCGCTGCGGGGATGGAGAATATCGAATACGCATATGCGCCGATGAGCATGAAGCCCGCCTGACCGAGCGAGAACAGACCCGTAAAGCCGTTAAGCAGGTTCATCGAAACGCACACCAGCGAATAGATAGCGCCCTTCTTGAGAACGGGGATGAGCATCAGCGTAAACTTGCTGGGCTTAACAAAGTTATCCAGTGCAAACAGCACAACATACAGAGCAACAAGGCAAACTATCGTCAGCCACATGCCCTGGCGCTTTGCAACTTCGTCCGGAGTTCTGAGGACTTTGGTATTTTGCATAGTATCGTTCATTACCGTCACCTCACACCTTATCCGTTGCCTTCTCGCCGAAGATGCCCGTGGGCTTGACGAGGAGGATAACTATCAGCAGGACGAACGTAAATGCATCGGAGAACACCGTCCAGCCCTGGCCAAACGCCTTTATGATATTTTCGCAAATACCGATTATGAATGCACCGATAACAGCGCCGGGGATAGAGCCTATGCCGCCGAAGACCGCCGCGACGAATGCCTTCAGGCCGGGCATTGCGCCCGAGGTCGGGACAACTGTCGTATAGTTTGAAAAATACAGCAGCGAGCCGACTGCGGCAAGGAAGCAGCCGATGACAAAGGTAAAGGATATAACGGAGTTAATCTTGATACCCATTAGCTGGCTGGTTTCAAAGTCCTTGGACACCGCGCGCATTGCCATGCCTATCTTCGTGTATTTGATAAGCAGCACGAGGGCGATAACGAGGACTATCGTAAGTATCGGGGTTATAACGGTGACCATTTTGGTCGTTGCGCCCCAAATGGTTATCTGCTTTGTCAGGAAAGAAATGCTGGGGTACTGACGCGGCAGGCCGCCGGTGAAGTAAAGGGCGCAGTTTTGCAGCAGGTATGATACGCCGATGGCTGATATCATAACCGACATTCGCGGGGATGAGCGCAGGGGCTTATAGGCGACCTTTTCTATCGCAACGCCGAGCGCGACTGTTAAAACAAGTACAAGAACTATGGAAAGCCACAGCGGGAGTCCACCCGCAATGGCGTAGACCATTATAAGACCTGCCACCATGAAAACATCGCCGTGGGCAAAGTTAATAAGTCTGAGTATGCCGTAAACCATCGTGTAGCCGATGGCGATAAGGGCATACTGGCCGCCCACGGATATGCCTGACAGCAGATAATTGAAATTTTCGTGTATAAATTCGATCATCTGAGGACCATCCTATCTCTCTATGGAACGCATAAAGCTGCTCCGATTAGATATCCGGAGCAATTTTACGCGCTCCATGCTAAAAAAGTGCTTAGATAATACCGCTCATTAAAACGGCACATGGTGGGGATGCGCAGACATCCCCACCATAGTATTAATTTGCTTTAATTCAGGTGCAGGGCTTATGCGGCCTTCTGAACTGCGACGAACTCCCACTCGCCGGTCTCGCTGTTAGAGGTCTTGATAACTGCCGAGTCACGGACAGCGTCGCCGATATCGTCAAATGCGATAGCGCCGGAGATGCCTTCGTAGGTGACACCGGGCAGAGCTGCCATGACGGCTGCTGCGTCTGCGGAATCTGCGGCCTTGATAGCCTCAAGAGCTACCATGTATGCATCATAGCCCATGATGGTGACTGCTGCGAGCATGTCGTTGCCGCCGTTATTTTCGAGGTTCTTGGCATCTGCATTGATCCACTCCTTGATGCCCTTTTCGAACTCTGCGTTTGCGCCTTCCTGATAGAAGGTGGAGACATAGGCCTTTACGTCCTTGCCCTTGGTTGCGCCGACGATGGTGTTGTTATCCCAGGTATCGGAGCCGAGCAGGGGGATGTTGATGCCCTGAGAGGATGCCTGCTCAACGATGAGCTGTGCATACTGGATGGAGCAGGGAGCAAAGATGGCATCAGCGCCGGCCTTCTTTGCGTTATTCAGGTAAGAGGTGAAGTCGGAGTTATCCTTGGGGAAGGACTCGGTGATGACCT